>CAZCCD010000004.1:32725-117921 GCA_964497435.1 Candidatus Woesearchaeota archaeon
ATTTATAAGTTTTCCTCTTAATGTGAAGCATGAAAGTATTTTTATACCATAAAGTTTTTATATTGTTTTTTATGAGATAATAAATGGTAAGAAAAACATTAGATGAAAGAGTATTTATTATTGATCCATCACAACTTAAGGCAGTTGATGGAGTTCAATTCACGAAACCATTAAGAGTGAGAGTTGAACTGGTTGAAAATTATTCAGATAATGGTAATTCTAGCTATAGTGTTTATGTAGATAGCAAACATATAGCCACTAGATTTAATAGAGATAAAGCTGGAGAGGACTTTAATAGTATTTTAAGATTAATTGAAAAAAGGGATTTTGAAATTTATTTTGAATATGGTCTTTCATTCTAATTATAACATATAAGAAAAACATATTATTCTTTTTGATATTTTCTTGGCTCTTCGTCTGTCCCGGAAACCAAGGATTTTTCAAGTTCAGCAACATATTCAGATATTTCTTTTGCTTTGTCAGCATTGACACTAATTGAATCTATGCCTTTTTCCACCAAAAATTTGACCATTTCTTTTTTGCTTCCTGCCTGTCCACATATAGATGTTTCAACGTTATTTCTTTTACAAACCCTTATTACAAATTCCAACTGATATAATACTGCTAGATTCATTTCATCATATAGATATTGGACTTTTTCATTTCCTCTATCTATTGCTAATATATATTGAGTTAAATCATTGGTCCCAAAAGATATAAAATGAATTCCTTCTTCACACAAATTTCTTATTATTTGGACTGCTGCAGGAGTTTCAATCATTACACCTACTTTTGCATTTTCAAATCCGATTTCTTTTAAAATTTTTTTTACATCTCTAACTTCTTCGACCAAGATTACTTGAGGAAGCAGTATGCCTATCTTTGTTCCCTTCACAGCAACTCTTTTAAATGCATTTAATTCTGCTTTTAATATTTCAGGGTTTTTTAACCCATATCTTATTCCATGAAAACCAAGCATGGGGTTTGCTTCAACTTCTTTAGGTGCTCCTTCTAAATGTTGGAATTCGTCTGTCCTTATATCAGATGTTCTTACCCAGACTTCATCAAAATAACTGGCAATTTTTTCAACACCTTTATATATGATCTCTTCATAATCTTTGACATGGCCTTTTTTCAAAAAATATTCTGGATGTTTTCCTGATTCAGCTATTATTCCTTCAATTCTTGTTAAACCAACTGCTCTTGCTCCTGATTTAGAGGCTCTTTCAGCAAAGCTTGGCAAGTCAACTATTACTTTTATTTTTGTTTTTGTCCTTGAGGTTATTGGAAGGACTTCTTTTTTTTCACTTTCTGAAACTTTTCCTTTGTATATTTTTCCTGTATAACCATCTACAGTTATTATTTCACCTTCTTTAAATTTAGTAGTTGCTTCTTGTGTTCCAACAACAGCCGGAATTCCCATTTCACGAGAGACAATTGCTGCATGAGCTGTTAAACCTCCTTCATCAGTGACTATTGCAGATGATTTTTGCATAGCAACAACCATGTCAGGATTTGTCATTTTTGTAACTAAAATATCTCCTTGTTTTATTTTATGGAGATCTTCTATTTTATGAATTATTTTTATCTTTCCATAAGCTATTCCTGGAGAAGCTGCTAATCCTGTGAGTATTACTTCTCCCTTCAGATCAGAAGTTCCTTCAAATCTTTTTTCTAGTGTTGTTATTGGCCTTGTCTGAACAATAAATATTTCATTATTTTCGATGGCAAATTCTATGTCTTGGGGTTTTTTATAATGCTCTTCAAGCTGATGAGCTATGGATGTGAGTCTTTTTATTTCATGATCTTTTAGAACTTGTTGCCTTGATTTTTCTTCTTTTAACTTTACAATTTCCTGGCTACCTGCAGAATTTCTTGTAATTGCTATTTTTTTGTCTGCTATTTTTTTGCTAATGATTTCTAATTCAGGAGAAACTCGATATGTGTCTGGAGTTATTCTTCCCGAGACAATTCCTTCTCCTAAACCAAAAACAGCCTCGACTATTGTGTTGTCTGATTTATATGCAGGATCTTTTGAGAATATGACTCCTGACTTATCACTATCTATCATCCTCTGAACAACAACTGCCAGGCTAACTCTACCATGTTCAAATCCTTTTTTATGCCTATAATATGTTGCCCTTGAAGTAAATAATGATGCAAAACATTTTTTTACATGGAGTATTAATTCGCTTTTTCCTTTTACGTTTAAGTAGGTGTCTTGTTGTCCTGCAAAACTAGCTTCTGCAAGGTCTTCGGCTGTTGCACTGCTTCTTACAGCAACAAATGCAGGTTCAGCTCCTCTTTTTAATATATCTAGAGCTGTCCCGCTCGTTCCTTCTTCTAAATCCTCTCCTAAGATATTATATGAATCAAGAATTTCTTCTTCCATTTCTTCAGGCATTTTTGCTTTAACAATCAAATCCCTTATTTGAGAGGTTATATTATCTAATTGTTTTGTGTCTTCGTAATTTATGTTTTTTAAAAGAATATCAATTTTATTGTCTAATCCAGCACTTTTAATGAAATAATCATAAGCTTGAGCGGTCACTACAAATCCAGGAGGCACAGGGGCTTTAGCATTGAATATCTCTCCTAAATTAGCGCCCTTTCCACCAGCAACACTGCCAGAATTCTTGTTTAATTCAGAAAACCACTTTATAAACTCGATTTTTTCCTCTTTATTTGCCTTCATAACACTTAAAGAACTGAGATATTAATAAAGCTTATTATTTGAGTTTTCTTACGCATTATTTTATCATTAATCTGTCTTAAGCGAGCTTCTCTAACTAAATCAGTAATATGGAGCTATTTAATAAACTAAATTAATTTTTAATGAAAAGAATATTTTTATTTGCTTATGCAATGCACAGGACATCCACTTATAGCGTCCTCTACACAAGGAAGTTTTGATTTTTCCTGCCCCTTTTTTACTTGAGCTTTTCCTTTATTTCCCATTTCAAAGACTTCAGGGCAGACTTGAGTGCAGTGTCCGCATCCAATGCATATTTTTTGGTCAACCTTCACCATCAATGAGATAGTTAAAATATGTTTAATAATATTTTGGTGTTTGAAGAACCAATAAAACTAAGAAGAGCTTATGTCAAAGGTGTAAAGGCTTTGTATTTCTCCAGCAGTTAAAGATCTGTTGAAGATCATGACTTCATCAAGAGTGCCGTTGAATGGATTGTAAAATTCAAAAGAATCCGAGTCTCCCCCTATTTTTAAACTGTGGGTTGATACCCTTATGGATCCTGAAGTAGAGAGTTGTCCGCGCGGATTTCCATTATGGTACATTTGCATAGAAGATCCATTATAAGTGCTAGCAATTTGATGCCAAGTATAGGCGGGTAATGTAGATGTGGCTGTCAATGAATTTGCAATAGTAGTAAATGTCCTAAAATAAGTATCGTTTCCATATCCGTACAAAAGAGTGTAGCTTCCAGCTCCAGTATTAGGATTTGTATTATCATCTTTTGATATTAGCAACTTATCTCTATTGTTAATTCCTGGAATTTGGTATGCCCATACAACTAAGGTTATCTCATTTGTTATATCTAAGCTTGGATTATTGGAAACATTAATGTAATCATCAAGACCATCAAACTTATACCCCTGCCCAAACTTTCCTTGTATTGGTTGGGGAGGCGCATTCCCATCCGCATTAGTTAGGTTTGCGTCTACTAAATTCCCATTATTCCTTCCCATTTCATCATTCGCATTTCCTTCAAACCTCCACCAAGAAACTAAACCTTGCATGTTTTTTACAGCCTCGACACCAGTGAATTTAACTATGTCAGCAGCATCAGCTGTTTTTCCTTTTCCTGATTCAGTAGGAAGTATTGGAGCTATCACGACTTGTTTTACTATTCCATTATAAGGCACTGAAAAAGTCTTGACTTCTAATTCTTGCAATTTTGCATTCTTGTCTTCAATAACTTGAGAATTTACTCCATCTGTCAATATAAAACTTATTCCAGCCATTTCCCCTCTTCCAACATTTCTTTTTACAGTCACGTCAACGTTTCCTGGTTTCATCAAGACCTTTTCTATATTTAGATTAAGTGTGTATTTTGATAAGGAAACATCTTCGACTCCTTTAGAAATGACATTTCTTATCACCACCCAGACTATGGAAATAGCAACTAAAGAAATAAGTATTATTATTAACATAGTTACTACACCAGAAAGGCCTTTCTTATCACTCTTTTTCATCTTAATTTATTAAATGAATCTTACAGAATCTTTTTGTTCAGATTCTAGTTTTTCATCTGATATTAATGTAATTCACATTTATAAATTATATTTCTTTAATTATTTTAAAATTTTACAAATATTTTAGTTAACTTTATAAACAAACTTTTTCTTTAATTTTCATGGTATGGTTATGGATACTAATTGCAGTAGTTGCGTTAATAATAATTTTAATTATGATTTATTATAACAGATTTGCAGTCCTTTCAAATAGGATTGATAATTCTCTATCACAAATAGATGTTCAGTTAAAGAGAAGGGCTGACTTAATTCCTAATTTAGTCGAGAGTGTTAAAGGATATATGAAGCACGAAAAAGCAGCCATAAAAGCTGTTACAGATGCAAGAAAATCTTTAGTTTCTGCAAAAGACATTCCAAGTAGAGTAAAAGCTAATAATATCCTTGAAGGAGCTTTAGGAAAATTATTCGCAATTGCAGAAGCATATCCTGATTTGAAAGCAAATACTAATTTCTTACAATTACAAAATGAATTAACCTCAACAGAAGACAGGATTGCTTATTCGAGGCAGTTTTACAATGACAGCATTTTATCATACAATAACTTATGCACAACTTTCCCAGGAAAAATGTTTGCAGGAATGTTTGGAAGAAATGAAAAAGAATATTTGAAAATAGCAGAGGCAGAGAGGAAGGTTGTGAAAGTTGAGTTTGAGTAAGGCACTGTCAAGTTATCAAGACATAACCAAAATTTCTAATTTTCTAAATTGCTGTTCACCTTCATTCACAGATTTAATTAACATTTTAATAAATTCACGACGAGTAAATGCGAGAAGTGCAAATTTTACATATAAATAAAAGCAATCTTTAAGATTATTTTAAATTAAAAGAAGAATATCATCTTAAGTTGACAGTATTTTTGAGTAAAAACCTTTATATAATCTTAACCTTTAGAAATAAAATGAGGAAAATCTCAGTAATTTTCGTCCTAGTAATTTTGTTATTTTCTCCTTTTGCATATTCTGCTGGAACCTCGGAAGGAGGAAGTACAGACAGAACTATTTCAAACAACTCCAATAACTCACTAAATGACACAAATACCACAAATCCTGGTTTTACAAGAGTCAATTGTGATATTGCCGGAGATTTAAGAGACAGAATAGAATGCAGACTTGAAAACAGAGGAAACTTTACAGATAGTGGTGTTCCTGAAACATGCAGAGGCATAGAAAGAGAAGCTGGTTGTGTTGCCTTATACAGGAGCGCTGTTGGTTGTTATAATGAAAATAACTCAAGGGAAAGAAAAGCATGTTTTTTAAGGGTTGCAGGAATTTTGCAAGGCGGAACTTTAAGGTTAGCCAACAACGAGAAAAAAGGAGATTATGTAATATTATTGCTTTACGAAGTTCAAGAGAGAATAGAAAAAATGCAAGAAAGAGGGTTGTTAACTTTAGAGGAGGCCAGTTCTCTAATTGTGAAAATTGTTGAAATTAAACAAGATATACTTAATGGCAAAAAAAGGGCAGATATAATGCCTAAGATAAGGGAATTAAAAGAAATGTACTTTAATGCTATACAATGAAAGGAAAAACTTTAATCTGGATAATTGCAATAATTTTGTTAGCCTTAATTTTGATTTTTGCTTTTTCTGGAAAAGAGAGTTCTGATTCTGGTACTGGTGGAACTGAGGCAACAGATACTCTTTCAGAGCAAGGAAGAGATATTGATTCTGATACAAACTTATTCGTTGAAATAGAAGAAGCCGGAAATTTGTTGGAATGAATTTTTGTTTATTTTTCACAATTAACTTTATATATAATTCTTTTATTATATTATCATGATGAAAAGAGGATTGATATTAATTTTTGTTTTGATGTTAGTGATAACATTTTCTCAAAATGTTTCAGCCGTCATCTCATGCGGAAGTCAAACATATCCTGACGGGACAGGATATTGTTGTGATACTGGAAATGGAGCAAATGGAGTTTGGTTTAGGGGGGATTATTATTCAAGTTGTCCAAATGAAGCAGGATTCAGATATGTTTCAAATTCCGGGCTTGATACTAATCCAGGAACTTTCAACTCACCTTGGAGAACTGTAAATAAGGCAAATAATGATTTGTTTGCAGGCGATGCAGCAATATTTCTTGGAGGAGATTATAATGAGCAAGCAAGAGACATATCTGGAAATCTAAGATTTTGTGAGAGTGCTGAAGTTAATTTATGGCCAGCTAGGTCTGGAACTGCAGGAAATCCAATCATTGTTAAAGGCCATCCTGATTATCCAAGGCCAATTATACGGGCAAGCGGATTTCCCGGCAGTGTTGTCTGTCCAGGAGGAAATTGCCACCATAGGCCAGTTTGTGCATTTCCATATTTGACTCTAGATTATTTAGAAATTACTGATTCTGCAGCAGGAATAAGAGTAGATGGAGCAAATAATGTTATTTTTCAGGATTTAAAAATCCATGATACTGATTATATAAGTGATGGTAATAATCCTGCAGGAATTCTTTTAGGTTATACTGTTAGAACTCTTAATGGAATTGTAAGAGGAAATGAAATATATAATATACGCGCTGCAGGTGGTTGCGGAGCAAACTGTGCTGGAGTAACTGTTTATTTCCACGATAATTTTACAATAGAGAATAATTATATCCATGATGCTGCTTCTGGGGTAAGCATAAAAGGCGGATTTAATGGAAGAGTTAGAAACAATAAAATTTATAATACTGGTGAAGGGATTCGCCACAATTGTGACTATAGCAGGGGTGGTGATGGAGGATGGGGAACTCTTGGAGATTCCGGCCATACAAATATAACAGAAAATATTATTTATAATAGTTATTCATGGGGTGTTTTTCTTCATGAAAATGTCCAGTCTTCGTGTGGTTCAGGAATGACTGCTGGAAAAGGAGAATTAGATGATGAATTCATTTTTAATAATATTATTTACAATGATCAGACTAGTGGACCAAGAAATGGCATCATGATTTCAACTAATGGTTTTAATATCCCTATGACTAATATCAATGTGAGAAATAATATTCTTGTTAATTCTACTTCACCAACAAGAGATGAAAATTTAGCTAACTTAGATTATACTGAAACTCCTGGATTTGTTTCAAGCAACAATTTATATTACGACTCTACTGAAAATGATGTTATTTTTTGGTGCGATGAATTTGATGGAGGTATTGGTGAATGTTCAATTCCTTCAGATGCTCATTATACTTTAGCTCAATTTAAATCATTATATCCAACCTTAGAAGTAAATTCAATCCAAACAAATCCTCTTTTCCTATCAACAAATCCTTCCTCGCCAGACTTCTTAAGACCGGCTCCAGGTTCTCCGGCAATCGACAACGGAACAATAATTCCAGGCTATCATTGTGCATCATCTGGACCAAATTCATCTGGATGCAGAGTCTGGTATGGAAGTGCTCCTGATATTGGAGCATATGAGTATAATCCTGGTGGACCTGCACCTGTTACTTGCATCCAAGCAGACGTCAACGACGACTTAATCATAAATATAATTGATTTAGCCCTTGTTATTTATAATCAAGGACAGCCATTAACAGGAAGAGCTCATTTAAATGTTAATAATCAAGACTCTGTCATTAATTATCAAGATGTTCAGGAAGTATTGAATAGAGTTGGACAATCATGTTAACGCGACATTGTCTAGACGTCAAGGCAAATCAAAACAAAGAGCTTTGCGTCGCGAAGCCGGGTTCGGCTTCTGAAGCGTGGTGTATGTAGGACAGAGGAGGTTAGATTGGTTTCCTATAAGGGGAAAGATTTATAAATAGTTTACCCCTATATAAAACTATGATAGGAAAAGATAAATGGGCTGAGATAATAAGTAATTTTCACAAGAACCCCGCGCCAAATTTAATAGAAAGAGAGACAAATATTCCAAAACAAATTCCCTTAAAAAGGGCTATTTCTATAATTGGACCTAGAAGAGCAGGCAAAACTTACACGGTGTTTCAGGTAATTAAGGATTTAATCAAAAACAAAGTTAGCGTTAACCAAATACTTTATGTTAATTTGGAAAAGACTGATCTTGAAGGATGCACAATAAAAGATCTTAGTGTTATGATTGAAACATTTTATGAAATTTACCCTGAAAATAAGAGGAAAAAAATCTGGTTGTGTTTAGATGAGGTTCAGAATGTTGATAATTGGGAAAAGTTTGTTAGAACTGTGATTGATGATGAAAATGTCCAGGTTTTTGTAACTGGATCAAGTTCAAAGCTCTTAAGTAAAGAAATAGCAACCTCACTCAGAGGAAGAACAATAACCTATACCTTATTACCATTTTCTTTTATAGACTATCTAACTGTTGACAAAATAAAACCACCTAAGTATTTTTCATCTGAGGAAAAGGTGAAAATAATTAATAGATTAACTAGTTACATGAATGACGGAGGTTATCCTGAGGTTGTTCTCTATAAAAAAGAAAAAGAAAAATTACTCCAAGAGATTGTTGAAACAACAATTTACAGAGATGTTATTGAGAGATTTAAGATCAGAAATACAAAATTATTAAAACTGCTAATGAAATCTCTAATAAACTCAGCTTGTAAAGAGTTTTCTGTCCACAAATTTTTCAATTTTGTTAAATCAATGGGGATAAGAGCCAGCAAGAAATCCTTTTATAATTATGTTGATGCATTAAATGATGTATTTTTTGTGTTTCCCTTAAGAAAATTCTCTTACGCATACAGAGAATCAGAGCAATCTCTTCCTAAGATATATTTAATAGATAATGGAATTTTGTCTTCTAATGGGATTAATGACAAAGGAAAATTATTGGAAAATCTTGTTTTTATAGAATTGTTGAGAAGAGGAAAGAACATCTATTATTATAAGTCCATTGATAATAAAGAGGTTGACTTTTTGATTTTGGAAAAGAGAAAAGTAAAACAGCTTATACAGGTAGCATATTCAATAGATGATCTAACTACAAGAGAAAGAGAAATAAAATCATTATTAAAAGCGTCTAAGGATCTTAAATGTAACGATCTTAGTTTGGTAACATGGGATAAGAATGGACAGGATAAGATAAATGGTAAAACAATAAAATTCATTCCATTGTGGAAATGGTTGTTATTAGAAAAATAAAAAAGCTTGAAAAATCATTCCACAAAGCATCTCCATTTCCTCTAAATTGTATTTTTTCTACCTCGAATAAATGACTGCCCATCATTATCTCTAAAACATAATTATTCTTAGGCTTTATTGTGATTTTTCTTCATTAATTCTTTCTGATTTAAAAATACCATAACTACAGCTCCGATTATAAAAATCCAATCTATAAAAAACGTCATTGCTAAAAATCCTAATGCAATTATTGAATAGATTATAACTTTAAGGTTTGGTTTTGACATAACTAGGATTTAATAGCTGAAAGATTTATTTTAACAGGCAGATTTAGTTTTAGATCTTTGAGATCTTTTGTATGTTTTTTAAAGTTAAAAATGCCAATTCCTATAATTTTATTGGTGTCTTGATCTTTAAAAAGAACTGTATCTTCATTAATATGATCTCCATAATCTTTATTTGATTTGCCGAACATTACTTCTAAGAAATCTCCTTCCTCATCATAATATATGCTCATTTGTTCGTCCATTTTAGTTAACACGAGTAACAAAATATGCTGAAAGAATGAATCCCTCTCCATTTAAATATTTAACTACAACCTTTAGTAATTTTAATTTATTCTTTATATTTTTAGAATATTTATAATAATCAAACAAATTTCCAATTTCGTGAGAAATAACTTTTTCTGGATTTTTTATTGTTTCTTTTACTTCTTCTAAATAATTCGTCATGTAAGGATGTTTAGTAGTTATATGAGCCCATCTTTCCTTAGTTAGATGAACTTTTCTCTTTGACTTATCAATCACTTCAAACTTATGACTATTCATTAGATATTGTAAATTTAGAATATATAAAAAACTATCTTAACCCCTAAACCTTAAAAACTCTTCTTATTTGTTTTTATCATGGAAAGAATTGACTTTCGTGATCAAATATCAAGAAACAAATGGAAATCTTTCTTTTTGATGCTAATAATTGCTATTGTCATAGTTATTCTTGGATATGTCATAAGCATGGCTCTTGACCCTGGTTATTTCTTTTTCATAATGATTATTGCTTCATTGTTTTCAATATTTTATGTTTGGATAAGTTATTATAACTCTGATAAAATTGCAATCGCGAGTGTCGGTGCAAGAAAAGCAGATCCGCATAAACATAGAGAATATTACAGCCTTGTTGAAGGTTTGACGCTTGCATCTGGTTTACCAATGCCAAGACTTTATGTCATGCAGTCAAGAAATATCAATGCATTTGCTTCTGGCAGAGATCCTAAAAACGCAGTGATTTGCGTCACAGAAGGAACATTAGAAAAGTTAGACAAGAGAGAGCTTGAAGGAGTGCTAGCCCATGAACTCGGACACGTTGCAACTTACGATATTAGATACATGACTCTAGTCGCTGTTGCTGTTGGAATGATTTCAATAATCTCTCAGTTATTTTTGAGGAGTTTATGGTTTAGGTCTGGGGGTAGAGACAACAAAGGACAAGCAATTTTCATGTTAATAGGAATTATTCTTGCTGTTTTAGCCCCAATTGTTGTCTTTTTTGTCCAAATGTCTATTTCAAGGAAAAGAGAATACATGGCTGACGCGTCTGCTGTTAAGTTCACTAGACATCCTCAAGGTTTAATAAACGCTTTAAAAAAAATTCAACATGAACACAAAGAACCAATGAAAATCAGCAAGGCTCTTTCTCCTTTGTTTATTTCTGCTCCTGTCAGAGAGTGGGCGAGCACGCACCCAGACATAAATGAAAGAATAAAAGTTTTGGAAAGAATGTAATACCAAAAAATTTAAATATAAAGCTCTTATTTGATTAGTATGAAAATTACAGTTAAAATATACAAAGGAGAAAAATATTTTATTGCAAGAGTTCCTGAATTAGGTATTACAACACAAGGAAAAACAAGAGAGGAAGCCAAAAAAAATCTGAAAGAAGCTGTTCAGTTACATCTTAAATCATTAATTGAATACATGGTAGATAGAGGTAATGTTAAGTTTGAAGGTAATAGAGTAGTTTCAATAGAGAAATAAAATGCCTAAATTACCGAGGATTTCTGGCACAGAAGTTATAAAGATATTAACTAAATTTTTTGGATTTAGGACATTAAGACAAAGAGGGAGTCACATTACTTTAACAAATGACTTGTTTTTCTTAACAGTTCCTCTACATAAAGAGTTAGATAAGGGAACTTTGTTAGCAATTTTAAGAGACGCTAACATCTCAAGAGATGACTTTTTAGAATATGTTTAATCTCAGAAGGATGTAATATATTTTTATTTATAATAGTTTTTATAAACTTGATTTTGGGTATCTTTTTATGGTTTTAGAGAAATTAGTGAGACTTGACTTTGATGAAGAACAAAAATCTTTAGTTATTGCTGGCACTAAAGAAAAGACAATTGACTCTGTCCAATTAACAGGAATAATTATTCTTAGATATTCTGATTGCACTGACCGCATTTCAATGTTAGAATGGCGTGAGAAAAATGCCCCTAATAATGCAAACTCATATCTTAGTATTAATGCTGTTTCTGGTGGTTATACTCCTTCTAGCCCTCTTTACCACCCAGTTATTTATTTTCACATTGATGATGCGCAAGCAGAGGGGGCTCTAAAGAGAGACATTCCAAAGAAAACCAATATTTTTGACCTCAAACTTGTTGACCCCTAATATTTTAGTTTTAGAAATAAAAACTTTTCTTTAAAATTCTAAATCCTTAATTTTATAAATCCCCATTTCCTATATTTTTCATGGGTATAATAAGAGGTGGTTTGTTAGCTATAATAAGTGTTCTTTTATTCATCAGCATATTAGCTGGAAATCTTCTTCTAACTATTTCATGGAGCTTAAATTATAACAATGTCCAGGAAAAACTAACACCTGTTATTAAGGATGTTCTTCGTGACGAAATAGGCGCAACTGATGTTTTAAAGGAAAAATTTCCTCAGATGCAAACTTATTGTGTTAATAATCCTGAATATATTTTTACTTATAGAGAAAGAGTCATTACAATCCCTTGTTCAGTTGTAGGAGAAGGAGAAGAAAAAGTCATTGATTATGGAATTGGAAAATTTATAGAAGACATTTACTATCATAATTATGAATGCAATTTCTGGGATTGTTTTAAAACAGAAGGACTTCCTCTGTTTTTAGTCTCTTCTAAAGCCCAGGTTTATTGGTATACAAGATTTAATTACATTTTAATGGCGATTGGAATTCTTTCTGCTTTAGGATTTATTTTTGCTCAAAGAAAGAGCAACTTTTTTATTTTATTATCATTTTTAATTATTTTAGCTTCTCTGCCTCTTGCAAAATTTGATTTTATTACTAGTTTGATTGGTGAGCCTGCAGAGAGTTTGCTTAATGTCTTTTTTAGTCGTTCTTATGATGTTTTCTTCAGAGTCGCTTTAATCGGAGCAGCTTTCTTAGCTCTTGGACTTATCTTGAAATTCTTTAGGATTGGATTTAAAATATCAACAATATTTGCAAAGAAAGAAGGAGTTTCAAAAGAAGAAGTTAAAAAGATTATAAAAGAAGAAAAAACTAAAGATGCTTCGTCCAAGTTTGGCCAAAGTAAAGAAATAGTTAAAAAAGAAGTGAAAAAGGAAGAAGAAAGAGCCCGCCCAAGCGTTATCAGTCTAAAGAAGGAAGAAGAGAAAATAAAACCAAAAGAAGAAATCAAGAAAATAGAAAAGAAAAAGGAAAAACCAAAAAAAGAAGGAGGGTTTTTAAGATTTTTCAAATCTGATAAAGAAGAAAAAATAAAACCTAAAAAAACATTGAAAAAAACTAAATCCAAGTAGGTTTAAGAATTTAAATCTAAATTATAGAGACCTTGGATTTCACTTATTTCTTTCCAAAAATCTGCTTATAAATTTTTCATTAACATCTTTATTTCTTATTTCAGTTATCATAAAGGCATTAACATTTTCAGAGCTTAGTTTTTCTGTTTTTACTAAAGGCCCTATTTTATTTTTTATATCCTCACTTAGTAGTATTAATTCATTTGATATAGAAGCTATTTTTTTGGATTTTGTCATTAAATCTCCATAACTTACAAATTCCAGGCCTTTTGGAGTTTGGTTTGCAACTATTACACCATAATTTATAGATATTCCATATTCTATTTTTTGTTTGAGGATTTTATTATAATAATTAAGAATTTCTTTTATTTTCTGGGCCATTAAAAGAGCTGTTTCTTCATTTTTAAAAGTCCTTGTTATTAAAGGAGTGAAAATAAAGAAGATATTTCCATCACCTTCGTAAATTGTTGCTTTGAAATCATCTGAGAGTTGAGATATTTTCTTTAAAACCTCTTCAACACTTTTTTTATTGGAAATTACCTCATTAAAGTTCTTTATTTTTAAGCAAACAACACTGACATTATGTTTATCTCCTTTTATAGATAGAGATAGATCTGCTTTATTTCTTGTGCTGAATAACGGACCCTTTATTTTTGCTTCAGGTTCAAGGCTTGATTGTAAACTCTTTTTAGATGAGTATCCTACAAAACTTTTTTTATAATTTTTTTTGTATACTAAAAAAACAACAAATCCTAAAACACCTATAAGAAATATCCACAGAAAAGTATATCCTGGCAGAGGAGTTTTTACTTCTTTTACATCTATTGCCTTTCCTGTTAAAGATATTTTATCTGTTATTTTTTCTTCTTCAGAAATTATTTCAATGTCATAATCTCCATCAGGGGCATTTAAAATATATTTTTTCTCTTCATTAACCTTAAGACACACATCAATATTTAAAGCCTCATTTCCTATTTTAACAAGAATTGTTTTTTCGCAATAGGGGACATTACCTATATTTTTTAATATTAATGTTTTTTCTATAATATTTAATTGAATGTCTTCTTTTTCTTTAATAATAAAACTCGACTCCGCATCTATTCCTATTGACTCTACCAAGATTTTAAATTCTCCTGGATTTTCATTGTAATTTGTTGGAATCTCAAATGTTTCTCCTGTATTGATGCTAATTTTTTCCAATAATTTATCTTTTTGGTTTTTTATGTTAATTGTTGCTAAAGCATTAATGTTCTCACCTGTCTGGTCATGGAGAATTATTTTGCCTTTTAGTGATGTTCCTGGCTCTACTTCTTTATTTTCAATAGAAATTTCAAGATTTGTTGGAATTTGTTTGACTAAAAATGACAGCAAATATGTTCCTTGATTTGTCCTCTCTCCAAGAAGATCTTTTTCATATGCTTCTAACAAAATGACATAAGAACCAAAAGGCATGTCTTTATAGGTTGGGATTTCTATATAAAATAATCCAGAGTTTATTGTTTCTCCTATTGTTTGGTATAAAGAACCCATATCTAGAGATTCTCCATGAAATATTTTTATGTCAATGAATCCGTCAACATTTATTCCACTTTCTTTTGTTGAAAACCCCTTTATAATTATTTTGTCTCCAGGATTTATTTCTGATTTTTCTATATTGGGTTCTACATTGATGCTGTCAGATATCTTAAATTCATTTGTTAAAACATAATCCTCTCCAAGTTTGGCTTTTATGACACAATTTCCTTTTGCAGTTCCAAGTAAGTATCTTGTTAATATCAATGATGGCTCCAGCCTTTTCTCTTCTCCAAGAGAAAGGAAAATTCCGTTTTTATAGTAATTTATTTCTTGATCAGGACATACAAGATTCATTTCAAAAATGCCTTTTATTTCTGTTAATGGCTTAATAGTTATAGGGATTGTTATAACCTCTCCGAGATTGTATACACTTTTAGGTTGGGAATTTAGTATTATTTCTGCTGAAGCCAACGGAATAACTAGAAATATTAAGAAAATTGATAAGATAATAGCGGTAATAATTCTTCTTTTGTTTTCCATGAATCTTAAAGTAAGAACTTATTTATAAATTTATATGGAGAGTTAGATATATTTAAAAAATAGGACATCTTTAATGAAAAATGGACAAGAAAAAACTTGAAGAGGATAACCGAAAACTGGTTGAGAAATTTGGAGCGCATCCTATATCAAAATTAAAAGATACCCCTGATTTTTATACATTTAATAAAGGACTTATGTATTCTCATCGTGATTTTGAAGGATTTTTTTCAGCTCTCAAGAAGGGAGAAAAATGTGCTATTGTTTCAGGGCTTAATGCTTCCGGCACTTTGCATATAGGCCATAAACCTGTTTTTGATACAAATTTGTTTTTTCAGAAGCAATACAGGATTCCTGTTTTTATTCCAATTTCAGATGATGAGAGTTATGTTACAGGTAAAGTTAAAAATCAGGAAGAAGCTTTAAAATACTCTTTTGAGCTCGCAAAGGAACTTTTAGCATATGGTTTTGACCCTAAAAAAACCTACTTTATTATAGATCAGATTTACACTGATATTTATAACTTAGCTATAAAGTTATCTAAAAAGATAAATTACTCAGAGGTTAAAGCTACTTATGGCTATAAACCAGAAGAGAATATAGGTTTACATTTTTATCCTGCTATTCAGTCTGCACATATCTTGTTTCCCCAGGAGAAGTATGGAATAAAAAATGTCCTTGTTCCTATAGGTCCTGATGAAGATGCCCATATAAGAATATCAAGAGATATTGCGCGAAAAGCTGATTACAAGTTGCCTGCCATTCTTCATATTTTCTTTTTACCTGGGACAGATGGGGAAAAAATGTCAAAATCAAAGAACAATGCAATATTTTTCAAAGATAGCCCAGAAGAAATAAGAAAAAAAGTCAACAGAGCTTTTTCAGGAGGTAGAGATACGCTAAAGGAGCAAAAAAAATATGGAGGGAATCCAGAAAAGGATGTTTCAATATTTTATTTAACTAAGCTTTTCCTTGGTGAAAAAGAAGGAAAGAAACTTATTGATGATTATAAAAAAGGCAAAATTCTTTCAAAAGATGTAAAACAAATGCTCGCTGATGAATTAATAAGATTTACGCAAGATTTTCAACGGAAACTAAAAAAAGTCAATCTTGATGAACTTGATAAAAGTATCCTTAGAAACAGAGACTAATCCGCGTCAAAGAATTTATGGTTTTTATATCCCAACAAAAACTTATCTGGATATTCTAGTGTTTCTTTAATTTCTTCTATGTATTTTTCCATGTATGAATGTTTTTTAATCATATGATTCCATTGTCTTTTTGTTAGTCTAATCTTTCTTCCAGTTTTATCATTTACTTCAAAAATAAAACCCATAAGAATTTAAGTAAACTCTTGCTTATAAAAATAACTAGTCCTAACTAATTCCTTCCTCAATAACTTTATAAAATCTCTTCTTCTATTCTATTAGACTGGAATTTAAACCTTTAAGAAAGGTTTCCAAAAATAGTAAATTCCGTCATATCCGTTTTATTACACGAGGTTAAAAACGTATAATGAAAATATTATTTTTACACTGCGACTACATAAAGTTCAAACCATTGAAAAAAGCACTGAAAAGCATTTCTGATTTACCAGAAAAAGACAAAAAGAAAAAAGAGGTTAAAGATTGTCTTGTTATTTTTGTTGCCGTTGAAAAAGGAGATGGTATTGAAATAGTTAAAGAGCTTTCTAAAAATGTAAAGGATGTTGCTAAAGAAATTAAAGTAAAAAAATTAGTTTTGTATCCTTATGCACATTTAGCAAGAGATTTAGCTTCTCCTGAGATAGCTTCTAGTGTTTTTAACGAGGCTGAAAAAGTTTTAAGCAAAGACTTTGATGTTACAAAAGCACCATTTGGATATTACAAAGAATTTGAATTAAAAGTCAAAGGACATCCTTTGTCTGAGTTAAGTAGAGAAATAAGAAGTGAAAGTATTTTGCCCCTCCACCACACTCCCTTCTCACGACCCCGCTTTCCAGACAAACAACTCACTATCGCAAAGTCGTTCGCCACCCATCCTAAAGAAGGAATTAATATAGAAGAACAAATTAATAGAGATTCCCTCCTAAAAAAAATGTCAAAGGTAAAGATGTCTGCGTTAAAATCGGCTAAAGGCCTTAAAAGCAATGTCGAACTTGGAAGAGACTTAGATTTGTATATTGTTTCAGAAATTGTCGGAGCTGGTCTTCCTTTGTTGACTCCAAAAGGCGCGACAATAAAAAGAGAGATTGAAAGATTTATTGTAGATGAAGAATTAAAAAGAGGATATTTACATGTTTCAACTCCTTTCATGGCTAAGTCAGAGTTATATAAAGTTTCAGGACACTGGCAACATTACAAAGACAATATGTTTACTTTAAATGTCAGGGGAGAAGACTTTGCATTAAGACCGATGACCTGTCCTTTTCATTTTGTTCTTTACAAAAGTAGACCAAGAGGTTATAAAGAACTACCAATAAAATATGCAGAGGTTGCAACTTTATTCAGAAATGAAAAAACAGGGGAATTAAGAGGATTGACAAGAGTAAGACAATTTACTCTAGCTGATGCACATATAATCTGCACAGAAGAACAGGTTGAAAATGAGTTCAAAGAAGTCTTGGAATTAATTAAATTTGTAATGTCAAAACTTGGAATAAAAGATACTTGGTATAGGTTTTCTAGGTGGGATTCTAAAAACAAAGAGAAATACATTGATAATCCTCGTGCATGGGAAAACTCTGAGAGGTTAATGAAAAAAATTCTGAGTAAACTAAAAGTCAAATACATTGAAGCTAAAGACGAGGCTGCTTTTTACGGGCCTAAATTAGATTTGCAATACAAAGATGTTTATGGAAAAGAAGATACTTTAATAACTGTACAGGTTGATTTTGCACTGCCAGAAAGATTTGATTTAGCTTATAACGACAAAGACAACAAAGAAAAGAGGCCTTATGTTATTCATAGATCTTCTACAGGGGCAACAGAAAGAGTCATTTCTTATTTGCTTGAGAAAACCCAAGGAAATTTGCCTTTATGGTTAAATCCTGTTCAGGTAAAAATATTGAACATGACTGACAGAAATTTAAAATACGCAGAAAAGGTTTTAGAAGAATTGAAAAAAGAAGGGGTTAGGGTTGAGTCTGACTTTAGTGCTGTTCCAATTTCAAAGAAAGTCAGAGATGCGCAGTTAGAAAAAGTTTATTACATGATAACTGTTGGAGACAAAGAAGAAAAAGGTAAGACTTTAGCCATAAGAACAAGAGATGGAAAAGTAAAATTTGGAGTTAAATTGGAAAGGTTTGTTGATGAAATAAAAAAAGAGATTAATGATAGAAGGTAAGAGAAAATTTTTTATTAAATTTAATAGTAACCATTTTATCACACATTACCCACATATTCTTTTAATTATACTTTAATAATTTTTAGATAATTATTGTTGATATATTAAATAATTTATAATTTAGTTTACTTCAATTAATTTTATAAATACACTATTCTTAATAAAAACATGAAAGTTGAACATTACATTAAGAAATTAAAAAAATCAAAAGAATTTAATGATTTTACGAAAGACGATCCTCAATCATATTTATGCTCTGTTTTTCTAGTTAGAGATTTTATTGGAAATCATAATGAAACTCAACTTGATTTTTATTCTCCGAAAATAAAAAAAATTATAAGCTTTAAGGTGGATAGAGGGGTCACAAAAATCCCAATTGATAAAAGAGCAGAAACCATTACACATAAAAAATTCGTTCCTAAAAAACTGGATGAGAAAATAAATCTCGATGTAGATGTGCTAAAACCAACAATATTAGACGATATGCATAATAGAGGCTTAACAGGAGAGATACAGAAAATTTTAGTTATTTTGCATGAGTTAGATGACAGGAATGTCTGGAATTGTACTTGTTTTTTAGGGGGTTTAGGATTATTGCAATGTCATATCGAGGATTCAAGTGGGACTGTTTTGTTTATGGAGAAAAAATCTTTCTTTGATCTTATAAAGTTTACAGGAGCTCCTCCGGGATTGCCTCCTATAAAAGGTTTAGGTGGAGAAACAGGAGTTGATGAACAGGGTGAAGATTTAGGAATTAATCTCGGAGAGCCTAAAGGGAAAAAAGGGAAGTGATTTTTTAGTTATATACCTTAATAAGTTTTATATACAAGTTATTATTCATTTTTTATGTGTATTATGAAAAAATTAGAAAATTTATTACTAGGACTAATTTCATTATCTGCATTGTTTGGATTTTTTGTTATTTTTCCAGCAGAAGTAGAACGTATTCAAATGCAAAGTGTAGGATCTATTAGGGAAACTCAAGAACCAAAGGGTCAAAGACAGAAACTTTTGAAACAAATTTCTTCCAATCTTTCCACTTCTAAAGATTCTACTATCCTTATTGGAGATACTGCCTATTATTATTCTTCAAATCCAAATAAAATTTATAAAATGGAAATTGAATACATTAAACCAAGTGATGGGAGAATAAATTTTGGTTATACTGAATATCATGTTAAATTTTTTGATGATCCCTCCATAAAAAGTGATTTTTTATCAATTTCTTGGTTTGTTTCTCCATAATAAAATCAATATTAACGCTATGTGAAATGTCTTTTATTATTTTAAAACCAGTTTTCCTAAACAAATCCTGTATTTCATCTTTATCATATAAATAATAATATCTTTTACCTTTGTCTGTCCATGAGACATATTTTTCTTTCGGCGAATTTTTAAATCTTCTAGAATTTTTGTTCCAAACAGAAATTTCAGCCATTGTTCCTGGTTTTAAGACTCTAAACAATTCTTTAATTGATTTTTCTCTTGCTTCTTTTGTTTCAACACAATGAATAGATGCTATACAAATTGCAGCATCAAAAAAATTATCTTTAAATGGAAGTTTTTTTAAATCAGAAACAATAAATTCTGCATCAATTTTTTCTTTTTTTGCTTTTTTCTTGGCTAATTTTAACATTTCTTCTGAAAAATCAACTAGAAACATTTTTCCATTTTTTATTTTTGTTAAATGTCTTCCAGTACCAGAACCTAAATCAAGGATATTTCCTTCTTGGTTTTTTAAGAATTCAATAACATGTTCTGCTGGCTTGTCGTCTTTGAATTTAAACCATTCTTTTGCAATCTTATTCCAGACTTGTTTTTGATTCATTAATTAAAAAGATTTAAATTGATTAAAAATTTATCTAAATAAGCATAAAATGAAAATCGTTTTTAAGTTTAATAAAATTAAAAATGAAGAGATCATAGAGAAAATTATTTAATAATTAAGCGCCCCGTTCTGCTCCAAATCTCGCTCGTTATTGATTTAGATTGTCTTCGCGAAATTGCTCGGATTCGAATTTAAATTTCTGGAGTTACGCGAACCCCTCTTGCGATTTTCAATCACAAATACGCCCCGACACTCGATTCTCACTCTCCTCGTTCGAATCTCGAGATTAATAAATTAAACTTTCAGTTTAATAAAAACGCCCCGTCCGAGATTCGAACTCGGGTCACGGCCGTTCTTCTCGACTTTCATCGGAGGCAACTAGAGAAAGTCCGGTTGCCGGATACAAAACCCGCTGGGGTTTTGATTGAAAGGGCCGCATTCTTGGCCTCTGAACTAACGGGGCTTATTAAATATCATCCCTCCAGCCGACCCCCAACCACCCACCCTTAAGAACATATTGGGAAGACAGTTGTTGATAGTTGAAGTTAATTATCAAAAAGAAAAATGATTTAAAAAGCTAACTAATTACAAATTTATCTTGTCTGCGTATTCTCCAACAAGCGGAACCTGTTTCATTTCTCCACTTAAGGCATACACAAAACTTATTATCCACAAGACAGCAGTTAAAATGTAAAATACCCAACCAACAAATTCTCCTATAAAAGGAAGAACAAAAAACACAGAACTAATTATGTAAAGGATAAATATCATTAAAGATTGTTTTGCATAGAACATTACATATTCGTCATCTTTTTTTGCAATTAATGCAATTATAAAACCAACTACACTTAGCAATGTTGCCAGAAATGCAAAAAGTTTTTTCTCATCTCCTTTGCTTAATTTCCAAGGCTTTTCCTGTTTCTTTAACCTCTTTTTCATTTTATATGGAAAATGTGAAGATATTTGATCTGATTTTTTCATTTTGTTAAAAATGGAAATCCTCTTTTTTTCATGTATTGTTATGGTAAAGATTGTTTTTAAAGATTTCCTAAGGCAATTAACTAGTGTAAAAGTTTTTAATAAGCAAACAAGGATTTAGCTACAGCAAGGCCATTTTCTAGAGTTTCTACACGATAAGCTGTTAATCTTCTTATCATTGTATGTTCATGCACATTTCTTTTACTATGCTCTCTTTTTTCAATTACAGTTATTATTGGTTTATTAAAAGCACTGGCCCACCCATATTCCACCATAGTTCCTATAGAAACTTTTTTTGCGTCGAGCAAATTAAACAAAATAGCATCAGCTCTTCTAACATCCCACATATCACGGGTTGTTATGCCTGCATCAGTTATTAGAACATGTTCATGGACTTCATCAGTAAGAAGAGGATGCTGTTTAAGAAATTCCTTCGCCCTCATTGGTGACAGTCCAGTAATTCCTTCTTTATTAAGTTCTTTAATTGCATATTCTCTCCAGCTTGTGCATCCCTCATAAGTGCACCCATCTATAGGGCCGGCAAGATAAACCAGCTTACTCATTAAATTAACTAAGAAATATCTTATTTAAATAAATCTGTTCTTTATAATAACAATTTTTAATTATTAAACTAAGATTTTATAAACAAAATATTTAGTTTGTTGTCAAAGCATCAAAGAAACAACAACAAGATAAATGACTATTGATATTACATCTGAAAATATTGTTGCAAAAGGCCCGCTTCCTAAAGCAGGATCTTGTTTGAATACTTTAAATAAATAAGTAATTAACATAGAGTTAAAACTAGAAGTTATAAGAGTGATAAACATTGTGACAGAAATTACTAATGCAATATAGGGTTGTTTCCAGATTACAAGTGTTATTATGTATGTGATTATGGCAATTAGAAATGCCATAATAAATCCTATTAGTATTTGTCTTGCAAAATATTTTGATAATTTTAGTTCTTTACCTAAAACAGCTAAGTCTCTGATGAATAATGTTTGAAGTTGAGTCCCTAAAGCATCACTCATATAAACAATCGCCGGAATGAAAAAAGCCAGTATTATATGGCTTTCAAGGATTTTTTCAAATTTACTTATAAATACAGCAGCTAATGTTATTCCTATTAATCCAATAATTAGCCAAGGAATTCTATGTTTTATACTAACTAATAGTGGAACTTGAAGAGTGTTTTCATATTCTAACTGTCCTTTATGGACTCCTGCAAAATAAAGAAGATGTTTATGGAGATCTCTATTTAACATAGAGTAAACTCCTGTAGCAATTATTACTCCTTCTAATTTCTTATCTTTTATAACAGGAACAGCCTTTATTTTGTGCTTTATAGCCAGATTCGCAACTTTTATTTGAGGAGTTTCTGGAGAAACGGATACAAAATTTCTTTTTATTATATCTTTAAGCTTGGTTTTTCCAGGGTGTTTAAATATCCTTTTTATAGAAATAATTCCTACAAGATTTTCTTTAGAATCTATTGCATATATATAGTCAATTGTTTCAAAATTATCAATATTTTTTTTGACAAAATTATAAGTTTCTGAAATTGTATACGATTCTGAAACAATAGGAACCTTGTTAGTTTTATAATTTACAGCTAAATCCTCCTTCTTTTTTACACTCTCTTTTTTCATTGTAAATTAAGAGACATAATGTTTTTGTGTTTTTATAATTTGCCCTTTCTATTTTAGAATTTTGTTAAGCCAACCGATGATTGAATAACAAATTTTGTTGTTTTATTATATATAAATATCAATAATTATATTTTTATTAAACGACATTTCACATTAACTATTTATCACCTTTTAAGTTAACGCAACCTAAAAAACAAATCCTTGATGTTGATATGAGCCTACTTAACTCGAGTCCTGACTTTGGATTGATATGAAATTGTCAAAGTCAAAACTCTCGGGATTTGAATTATCAGTGTCAGGATTTCTTGCAAACCGCGATAGTATTTTCAATTCCAAAATAGACTAGAATGTTACACATTATGTCAATGTCATTTACTAACATAAATGCCATGAGCCTACTCGGATTTGAACCGAGGACCCCTGCCTCTCCTAGACGAATCCAAGAGAAAATAACCCTAGCGGATTACATTCGTATAAGAGCAGTGCTCTAACCAAACTGAGCTATAGGCTCGTATATATTCTATGGTTTAACTATCTTTAAAAAGTTTATTTTACTTTTGTTTTTTATGGATCTAACGAAAAATTTATAAAGATTGAATTTTTAGTACATTTAGATTAAAAATATTAGAAAGGAGGCAAAAAATGTTTAATAGAAAAGGGGGTAAAGCGAAAAATTCTACAGCCATTATTGTTACTTCTGTTGTTGTAGTAGGTGTTATTGCAGCAATATTGGTGTGGCGTTTGTCAATCAGCCCGACTGGAGAAGCTGTTGGCGGGACTTGTAAATGGGTTCCTGCATATTTTAATCCAGTAGGCGACCCAATTGTTATTGGGACTGGCTGTACACTAACTGATACTGAGAATTATGACCCATTTGTTGGAGGCTCTATTCTTACTTCTCTTGGGACCTATAAAGATATTTGTGCTGATGCATCATTCTTGAATGAGTATTGGTGTGATTTAAGCACTGGTAATGGTATGCTAACATATGGATATTGTACAGCTGGCTGTACAGGAGGAACGATAGGAGGCTTAACAACTGATGAAGCATTAACCGCGCCTGGTAAATGTGTATCTAAAATCAGAGTATGTAGTTCAGGATCTGCAGAATTAAAATGATTGTATAATTGTTATTAATCTTTTTTTGATTTTTAATCTTTTTTTATGTATAGAATTTTATATTTTAAGATATATGAATAAGGCTATAGCTGACAAAGACGAAATATTATTAAAGTTTTAACATTTAAGATACTGTCAAGTTATTAAGACATAACCCAAATTTATGATTTTCTAAATTGCTGTTCACTTTCGTTCACAGATTTAACATTTTAATAAATTCACGACGAGCAAATGCGAGGAGTGCAAATTTTACATATAAATAAAAGCAATCTTTAAGATTATTTTAAATTAAAAGAAGAATATCATTTTAAGTTAACAGTATTAATATCCCCCTAAATTTATTAGCAAAATTTCAATACAGAGATAATTTTGGAATTAAGATAACTTTGTATTTTAAAAAAGTATAATATGTTATGTTACAATGTTACTTTTTATTATAGATATTTTTTAACTAATCTAAAATATGCTCTCTAAATTTTACTAATATTATATACCATTAATTTTAGAATATCAATTATTTTTTGTCTTTATAATAATCTTTAAATAGTTACCCTACCGTGTTTTATTGAGGTTATTCATTAAAAGAGGTTTGAATACAGCTATCTTAAGGGAAAACCGCCCGAGCGTGGTCGTTTAGGGAAAGGTAGTGTAGGAAAACCGTAGGTTTTCAAACAATGGTTTATAAGAA
The DNA here is from genome assembly GCA_964497435.1 of Candidatus Woesearchaeota archaeon. Classification (GTDB taxonomy): domain Archaea; phylum Nanobdellota; class Nanobdellia; order Pacearchaeales; family GW2011-AR1; genus CAZCCD01. The sequence continues at coordinate 57,498 of CAZCCD010000004.1, forward strand.
GTATATTAAAAGAGGGAACAAAATTTACGGTCCTTATTTATATAAAAGCATTAAGAAAGATGGTAAGGTAACGACTCATTATCTTGGACATCATAGAGATCATTCTAATATCTATCATCATAAAAAAAATGTTTTTAGTTTTATTCCACTTCCGTCAAGAAAAGTTATAATTACTTCTGGACTTTTAACCTTGCTTGTTTTAGTTGTATTATTGAGTTTATTTTTTATTACTAAACTAGATTTAGTTGGTAGGGTAACACTTGATATAAAAGATAATTATCTTCCAGGGGAAAATATACAAGGGGAGATTAATCTTATACTAAAGGCTGGAGAATTATTCCCTGCTGATACTACATTTATTGTTGATAATTCTGGAGAAGTGAAAGAGTTTAACTTAAAAGATTTAGTTTTGGAGAGTGTTAATGAGGGAAATTTTTATGTTGAAGGTTTGAATTTATCTGAAAATGGCTCTGGCTATGGAATTTTAGGGCAGAAAGAGGTATTTCCTCTTGTTACTTTTAGTTTTATAGTCATTGATGAAGGAGAGATAGTAAAAATTCCTGAAAAGGTTATCAATGAAAGCAATGAATCAATCGTGAATGAGACAATTGAAGAACCAGTAAACGAAACTACAGAAGAACAACCATCAGACGAAGGGGCAATTGAAGAACCGAGTGAGGAAGTTGCAGAAGAGGGTACTGAAGAACAACCAATTGAAGAAGGAATAACACAAGAACCTGGTCAAGAAGAAATTGTAGAAGAACAGCCTGAAGAAGCTGTTGAAGAAATAAATGAACAACCTAGTGAAGAACAAGCAAGTGAACCAATTAGCGAATCTCCTAGTGAAAGTGGCGGAGAAAGTGTTGGTATAACAGGCGAGGTTATTGATGAAAATATTATTGAAGGCATTGTTATCAAGGATTCTCCTTATGAATATTCTTTAGAAGAAGGCAAGACAATACAGATTATTGAATCAAGCCAAGATATCTTTTTTGAAATGAAAGACGGAAAAGCAATAATAACAACAGATTATAGTGAAATTGAAGAGGGTTTTGGAGAAGAATATTTAACTGATGAAAAGATTTCCATTCCTATAACTCTTGATAATCTAGGAATTGTTGCCAAAGAAGGAGAACTAACATTTAAATTTGTTTATAATGAGCTTGAGTTACTGTCTGCATCTAAAACTATAAATGTTGAGAAAGCATTAAATGAAACAAACATCACAGAAATATCAATTGTTTCTAACATAACTACAAATGAAAGCAATTTAACTACAACAATTCAATTTTCAGCTGTCCTTAATCAACCTGTTAAATGGAAAAAAATAATTCAAAGCCCTGATAATGAAGAAATAAGAGTAAAAATACCAAAATCAGCAGAGGTTAAGGATATAAGAGTGACTAAAGAAGATAAAGCAAAAGAAAAAGATGAAAAAATTGATGAAAATGTTGGTGCTGTAACTAATGAGACAGTTAATGAAACCATAGTAAATGAAACAATAAACAATGAAAGCTCTGAAATTGTTATTGAAGAACAAGAAACTGAGTCTAATGAATCTAATAATGATAGTTCCTTAGGTATTACAGGGAACATTGTTTCTGATTCTTTGAGTGTACAAGAATCAATAATTGAAGCAGAAGAATTTAAAGAAGTAATATTAGATGGACAAGAGCTAGAATATGAAATTGAATATGAAACTCCTGCTCCTTATGCTGTAGAAGAAGAATACGAAGGAGGAAAGAGAATAAAAGTTATAGGTCCTAGTGATGTTCATTATGAAAATGTCCTTGCCTTTACTAATTTGCCTGAAACATTAAATATTCTGTTACCTAGCAAAGTTAAAATAAAATGGGTTGAAGAAGGAAAAATAATTCTTCCTACTATTGTTGAAGATAAAGACAACAACGGAATCTATGATTATGTTGAATGGATTGTTCCTACATTAAGCAACCAAACATTTGAAATAATATTAATAACAAAGGCTGAACATCTTGATGAAAACAGGACTTTTATTAGTGATATTTATGAAGAAGTCAAAGTTTTAGATAATGTTTGGAGTGAAACAATTCCAGAAAACCATTTTGTTAGAGTTACTTTTGAAGTGCCTTTAGACAATACAAGAGATATAACTTTATGGCCAAGAACAGTTAATGGAACTCCAAAAATTGAAGTGTATGGAGAAAATGGAACAGAGGTTGTTGCTGAATTTGGCTCTTTAAACTCAAACGAATATAACAGGGTAATTTTAACAGGTTTAAATGGAAGTCAAGACACTTTTGATTTAAAGATTTTTGATGGGGATATAGAGATTGACCATATAATTGATCCTGTAGCACAACCAGGAGGTGCAATAGAATTAAGAGCGCAAGCATGCAATCAAGAAAATGATCAAGCTACTAAAGGGACTTTTGATTTAGCATGTGACACAACATATCCTGGCGCCTGTGGAGCAGGCTCTAATGCGGTTAGTTGCAATGATAATATAAATGAAACATTTAGTTCAAGTGCTAGTAGTAACTGGGGGGGTATTAATGTAACTTATTTCAATTCTTCAATAACAGATTGTGGCTCTATAACACAGGTTTTTCTTTGTTATGAATGGTGGGCGTCTGCAACATCAATACAAAATTGTGATATATCAGTAGATGTGAATGGAGGGGCATCTTATACAGAAGTTACAACATCATGTCCTGGTATAACATCTAATCCTGGAGTTATATGTAATAATGCGACCTCTCTTGAAACATGGGCATGCTCAAATTTCTTTGGAACAAGTGGAACAAGGGCTTTGGCTAAGGCACATGGTCAAAAATCAAGTGGTTCTGGTAGTCGAACATTTACATTAGACGTCTTATTCTTTAATGTAACTTATGCCCTCAAGGGAGTTTTAAATGTCAGTATACAAAATCCTATAGATGGTTTGGCAGTGGCCCAGAACAACATATTCGCAATAAACGCAACAGTTAATTGTTTACAAGGGGATTGCGGAATTGTTACAGGAACACCAAGATATAATGCCTCTGGAACAACTCCAAACACAGAGATTAATTTGACTAGTGGAGATGTACCTTTATATGTCGTTTCACCAACCAAACTTACTTATATAAAACAATCAGATGGATTTTCTGTAGATTCACAAGGAGCTTTGAAATCAGGTGTTACAACAGATGGAACAGATTTTTTTGTTATAGATTCCGGTCTAACAACAAAAATATTGGTTTTTAATTCATTAGGGGTTAATTATAGGAATATTACTATACCTACTACTAACAATATGCAAGGTATTGTAACAAACGGAACAGATTTTTGGGTTACTAGCGATGCTAATGATTTTGTTTATCATTTCGATAAAAATGGAAACAACATAACAGATGGTTTTTCCACAGCTTCAGCAGGAGCAGATACTCCACGAGGAATAACAACAAATGGTAGCGATTTCTGGATTACAGACACTACTGATGATTTTGTCTATCACTTTAGTAAGACTGGAGTGAATATAACAGATGGTTTTTCTACAGCTTCAGCAGGAGCAGGTAGTCCAACAGGAATTACAACAAATGGCACTGACTTTTGGGTTTCAGACCAAAGTGATAACTTTGTCTATCACTTTAGTAAAACTGGAGTGAATATAACAGATGGTTTTAGTGTTCTAGGAGTACAGGCTATATCTGCTATTACATCAGAATTAGTATTTCCTAGAGATTTACCTGGAAAAAATCCAACAAATTTTTGGATTATTGGAGGTCCTCTTAGCAGTATTGAATTTTTATATCATTACAAAGGAAGTTTTAGTTGTGGAAATCTAAACCAAAATGACAATTGCATGTTAAGCTGGATAGTAAATGCAACAGGAGCTCTAGGTAGTGCGTATGAAATAGATGTTAATTTCAATTCTAGTAATTCAAATGTTGCAAGTAACGATACTTTGGATAGGACTGTTAGTATTTCATCAGGAGGCCAACAATCATCTATTGTTAACATAACATTAATTTCCCCCCCAAACAATTCTCAGATATTTAGCAGTAATGTTGATTTCTTATGCAATACAACTGGATTTATGGGGCTTCACAGAGATACTGGTTTAACTTCACCTTCAGGCGATCCTGATAATGTTGAGGTATCTTTATGGGGCAATTGGACAGGAAGCTGGCATAGAAATAGCACTATTGGAAAAACAGGAATTGCTTATTTGCATGGTTCAGCAGCTTCTACAGGAGGAACAGGTCCTGCAAGCAATGCAATTGATAATTCAAGTAACCCTGGTATTGATAGACATATAACTACTGGTGGCTCTGGTTTTGAAGAATGGAATGTCACCCTTGATAAAAATTACACTGTCACAACAATAAGAATTGGTTGGTGGGACTGGATAGGCGCTCAAAATGGAAATGATGTTTATCTTCAATATTGGAATTATACTTATAATGGATGGTACAACATAACAAACATTTCTTATGATGACTTTGCTTTTAGCCAGACTTTATGGTTTTATTATAATTTAACTGATTATGCTTCTGTATCTTTTGTTAATACCGACAAATTCAGAATAGCTAAATATACAGGGACTGGTTCTATGCAGCTTGCTGATTTTGATCCTAGAAGCAATATAACTGAAAATTACTTTACAGTTAAAGGCATCAATCAAAATGTTAGGAGCAGATGGAACTGCCAAATTGTTAATTCTACAGGAGCTTCTTATTTTGCTCAGAGTGATTATTTATTTGGGGGATGTGGATTTTCGTCAGGAAATGATTGGAATATAACTAGCAGTTGCATACTTGAAAATCAAATAGTTACTCTTGCCCAAGATAAAGATCTTAATATATTAAATGCTGGCTCTTTAACTGTTATTAATTCAACTATAAGAGCAAATCAAACTGCAAATGGAAACTCTTGGATAAGGATTTGGCCTGGAGGAAAAATAAACATAACTCAAAACTCACTAATAGATTCTGTTAATTCCTTCAAATACAGTTTTATTGCCGACAACAATGCTAATTTCTTAATGACTAGTTCTAGATTAGAGGATGCTGGCTGGGCAGATTCTATAGGGCAGAGAGGACTTGAGATAAATACAACAATAAACAATTTCAAAAATAACACTTTGAAATATAATTATATTAGCTTAACTATATACTCTTCTAATTCCTTAATTGAAAATAACAGTTTTGAGGATAATGGATATATAGGGCTTAATCTCAGACCAGGAAATTCTATAAATTTAACTAATGTGACTTTTAAGGGGAATGTTTTAAGAAATAATACAGATTATGGAATTCAAATATTCGGCTCTGATACAACAGATGTAGGAAATTTATCAATAATAAATAACACAATTACCTCTTCTAAAGATTGTATTTTTATCTCACAGTCTGCAAATAATACAATAACATATAATTATTGTTCTAATACAAGTAGAGGAGGAATAAGAATAAGTGCAGGATTTTCAGCATCTAAGATAAAAGATAACAATATCTCTTTTAATACAATTTACAAAACAAACAAATCTTCTGCAAATGTCGGAGCTATTTATCAATCTAGTCCTTTTCAAACTAGCCTAATCAACAACATATTCGACAATAACATAATAAACACAAATAACTATGGATTTAGGTTTGTCGGAGTACCTTCTGGAAACAACATAACTAATTCTAAGTTAAGTAATAACACTTTTGATTATTATGGTGATGGTTCTGACACTTTTATAAACACTACATTTAATGGAAGTGCTTTAAGCTTAGTTGGAACAGGAAGGCTTACAATTAAATATTGGCTTGACATTAATGTTTCTAATGGAACTTATACACCTTTACAAAATGCAAATGTTTCTGTTTACAACTGGAGTGATCATTTAGTTTTTTGGGAGCTGACAGGTTTTGGAGGAATTATAAAAACTAAAGATATAATTGATTACATACAATTTGCTTCTTCTCAAGCTGTTTGGAGAAATTATACTTTAAAAGTAAATGTTTCAGGATATCCCAACTATTCTGAAACATTAGTTATGGATACTAATGTTCTTAGAAATATAATTCTTGATGGCTCTCCTACAATAGGATTTGTTGCTCCTACGCCAAATGAAGGAGGTGAAGCGCCTTTATCTGGAGTCATTATTAATGTTTCAGTAAATGATTCAACTACTCCAACAAATTTAACATCTTTTATTGACTGGAACAGAACTCTTGTCGGATGGTGGACTTTTAATGAGGGTTCAGGACAAACTGTTTATGATTTATCTAGTTATAAAAATAATGGGACTTTGGGAGTATCTAATAATTTAACAAAAGAAGATCCTAGTTGGTTTACTGGTTATTATGGTTCTGCACTTTCTTTTGATGGAGTTGATGATTATGTGAGTATTCCTTACACATCTTCTCTAGCTTTTGATAATAACGATCCTATAACAATCTCTGCATGGATAAAGCCAGAAGATCTGCAAAATTTTGGCGGGGATTCAAGGATTGTTAATCAAGGAGATGAAATTGTTTTAAGATTTGTTACAAACACAAATGAGGTTGAGTGGATATTAAATGGTTTTACGACAAATGATAGAATTAATTCTGGAACTAATTCAGTTGTGCCTGGAACATGGAGCCATGTTGTAGGAGTTTACAATACAACTGACCTTATAATATATGTTAATGGTATACAAAAAGCTTCAATTAAACCAGCAGGAACTTACGGAGGAATAACTAGTGACTGGAGATTTTCAATTCCACAAGCTAATGTGGTCACTTACAACGGCTCATTAGACGACATAATGATTTTCAACAGAGCTTTATCTCAAGGAGAGATCTTTGCTTTATACAATCAAACAGCTGGAGCTTATTATAAAAACTTTACAAACCTTACAGCTGGAAATTATACTTACAAAGCCTATGCACAAGATGTTTTTGGCTACATAAATAATACAGAAACGAGGAATTTAACAGTTGGTGCAGCTCCTATTGTTCAGTTTGTTAACCCATCTACTGATATTGGTTATTATTTTAGAAACTTTACTTATGCAAATATATCAGTTACAGACAGCAATACAGACACGATAATTACAAGTTTGTTTAATAAGACTGATTTAGTTAATAAGACTAATTCCAGCAAAGGTCAAAGTCATTATTTCACAAACTTTACAAATCTTCCAGATAGCATTTATTATTTAAATGCAAGTGCTAATGATACGCTTGGAAATTTGGGTTTTACAGAGACAAGATGGATGGTTCTTGACTCAAATCCCCCCTTTACATTCTTTGTACCACCAACACCTCCTGATGGATATGAAACTTCTAGGTCTTGGGAAGAAATTAAAGTTAGATTTATTGACAATCTTCCAGTAATAATGGTCTTTAACTGGAACACTACAAACTTTACCCTCTATGATAATTCTTCTTTATTGCTTATGTTAAATTTTGATAACAGGACTGAATTAGGAGAGGATGCTGACACTTTTGAAGATGCAAGTATATTTGAGAGAAATGTTTATTGCGTTGAAAACTCGACTTATTCTTGTCCTTCAGGCATTAGTTCTGGAAAATATGGGAAAGCGTATAATTTTTCAGATTATTATGATAATGTTATTGTAGAACCTTCGGCAAATATTCCTTCGAGTTGGACTTTAGAAGCATGGTTTATGACTCCATTATCAAGCAATGGAGCTGGCTCTTGGAATACTTTATTTAGATCTGAGTTAAGTGATCATCAGGTTGTTGTTAGGAGAAGTGATATGCATCTTGGTGCTTACTCTGGTGGATTTATTGATTCTGGTTTTGATATTAATACTTTGCCAAATGGATGGCATCATATTGCTGTTGTTGGAAATACAAACAGAGAGGCATTTTATATTGATGGAATATGGAGAGGTAATACAACGGGCTTCCCATCAACACAATCTGTGAGATATGTTGGAAACACTCCTGATGGAAGTCAACCATGGGGTGTTGTAGATGAAGTTAGGATATGGAACAGGAGTTTATCTGCCCAGGAAATCAACGAACATTATTTATCTAATTTAAATAAAGAAGACCCTGAAAATGACGGATTTATTGATTGGTATTTCTATGTAAATCAATCTAACCTTAGCAATGGAAATTATACTTACTTTGCTTACATTGAAGATATAGTTGGAGGTTCATACATGACTGATAGTGATACTCCAAGAGACTTAATTGTGTTTAACTGCGGAACTCTGACAGAAAGTAAAACATTAATTAATAATCATGAATCTCAAGGAACCTGCTTCACAATCGGAGCAAACGACGTTACTTTAGATTGTAATAACAAGAAAATAATTTATGGAAAAACTATGACTGATTCTTTTGGAATTGAAAATAGGGGTTATAGTGGTACAACAATAAAAAATTGTGTTATTGAAAAGGGAAATTCGTCTACAATTTCTTCATTTGCTATTTTTATCCATGATAATTCTACTAGTAAAAATACAATATTTAATAATACTATCACGACCACAGCAGACATAGATGAGGGGATTTATTTTTCTTATTCTTCTGGTGACAATTTAGTTTATAATAATAATATTATAGTTTATGGTCAGCTTCTCGAAGGAATTTTTTTCCAGCATTCAGGAATTAATAATTCAATTTATAATAATACTATAATTGCAATAAATTCTTCCTCAACAGGCTTGAGATTCTCTAACATTAGTTATAGTAGAATATATTCTAATAATATCACAAAAATGTCTGATGCTGGTCAGGGTATTATTCTTGGCTTGAATTCTTCAAACAATAATATTTATAACAACAACATAACTACTACTTCATCACTTTCTACTTATGGTATCAATTTAGGAAGTAACTCTAGAAATAATACTTTTACAAATAATATTATATCAACAATAGGAGATGCAATAAGATTAAATGGAGCTTCAGGAGCTTTAAGTGACAATTTATTTGCAAACAATACTCTTACAAATTTATCCCCTATAAGCATAAACTCACAAACTAATTCTTACAATAACACTTTCTTAAATAATACATTAAATAGATCAAGAATAACTTTTTCAGGTTCTGATCCAAGAAATTTAACATTACAATGGTATGCAAGAGTTAATGTGACAAATGAAACTGGTTCTCCACTTAATGATGCGATAGTAAATATAAGTGATGTTAATGGTTTGCAAAAATTCTTAGAAAACACAAGCCAAGGACTAACAAATTACACAGTTGTTACAGATGCATACTTTTTTCCAAGCTCAATGACTAGCTTTAATAATCATACAGTAGTTGTTTCAAAGCCAACTTATATTACTAATTTCTCATCTATAAACATAACTTCATCAATGACAATAAACATTGTTTTATCGAGAGGGCAGCCTTGGGTTAGATATGCTGTCTTAAATAGTTTCTCTAACTACACAAATGAAACCCTAACTTGTGCATTTAATGTTACTCATGAAGGACTTTCTAATCTTGATGTTAGTGTTTTATGGTTCAGAGATAGTTCTATTGTTTTAAATCAAAGCATTATAAATTACAGTGTTGGAACAAACTATACGAGTAATTTATCTTATGAATATACAAAACACGACAAAACTTTTTATTGCAATGTTTCTGTTACTGATATATATGGCCAAAGCAACTGGAGTAATAGTTCTAGTGTTAAGATATTGAATTATACTTCGAGTTTAAATATAACAAATAGTACAAACACAAAAGTAGGAGAAATTGCCTTGTTCACGGCAAATTATTCCTCTGGGAGAATTGGAGATATTGGAAGGATAATTTGGAATAAGACAATACCTACATCTGATGTTGATGCTATTGGTGCTTTAAGATTTTTTGATTATGATTTAGATGGTAGGAAAGATGAGATTGTTACAGGTAATGATTCTCATTGGTTTGCTTTAGATTCAAACGGAAACCAGCTTTGGAGTGTTAGTGCTTTTGACTCAAAATCAGCTATTAGGGTTGCTAATATGGATAATGATTCTGAGATAGAAATAGTTGGTCTTGGTTGGAATGCAGGAGTAATTATCATAAATAGAACAGGAGGTGTAGAAAGAAGTTTTTCTACTGGAATAACATTTGCATATGATCTAGAAGTTGGAGATATAAACCATGATGGTATTAATGATATTGTAATTGCTGGAGAAAACACAGAATTTGAGGCATTTAATTCTACAGGAACACAATTATGGACTAATACTCCAACATCTCAATTTCATGTTGATCCTGTTCTTATAGATATGAATAATGATGGTTTTATAGAGTATATTGCAGTTACAACTCTTAATTCTGCTGGAAATTTAATATTGTATAACGCAACAAATGGTAATAAGATTTGGAATATAAGCGTTAGCAGAGGACCTCAAAATGCTTTATCAAGCCCTGTTGGAGATTTTAATAGGGATGGTTCTAAAGATCTTGTGACAGGAGAAGGTGGAGGAGGGCCTGCTAATCCTTTTGTTCAAACATGGGACATAAATGGAAATGGAATTTGGAACAGCACTATAGGTGATGAAAGCTATTCATCTTTTTTATATGAGATTGTTGTATCAGATTTAAATAACGATGGTTTTGACGATGTTGTAGCTCCAAGGGTTGATAAAATAATAGCAGTTAATAACAGCAATAACACTCTTTGGATTTTTAATAAATTAGATAGCGAAGCAGTTAGAAATCTTTTAGCAGAGGATATAAACGATGATGTTAATGAAGAAATAGTAGCTGTAACTGGGAGTAGCGGAGTATTTGACAGTAACTCTACATACCTTTATTCTCTTAATGGTCAGGGAGGTTTAATCTTTGGTTATAACATTAGTAAAGGCCCAATTGGAGCTTATTATGGAAATTCTGAGGCAATGGATATCTCAGATATTAATGGAGATGGTGTTAATGATATCGCATTAATTTCTTACCTTGGAGACTTTAGAATTTTCCAAGACGTGAACTGTAGCATAAATTTCAACGATAGTGTAAGTGGAAACATGACCTGGGACACACAAACTAAGAAATGGCTTTACAACAGGATTTTTTCTTCAAGTGGAACTTATAGTTATAATGTAACATGTGAGAAAGGAGGTTATGAAACAAAGATAAATTCAGGAATTTTAAACATCGCCCCTAATGATCCTCCACAAATCAAGACTTTAACTTTAACACCAAGTCCTTTATACACTGGAGATGATGCAAACTGTACATTCAATGTTACAGATGCTCAAAGTTCTAATTTAAATGTTTCAGTTAAATGGTACAACAATAATATTAATATTAAGAATGAAAGCGTTATAAATTATCCACAAGGAACTAATTATTCTGTTATTTTACCTTATACTTTTACTCATTACAATAATAACATAAACTGCTCAATAAATGCGACTGACGGAGTCTTTTACAATGCAAGTTCAGTTTCTCAGATAGTGCAAAATTATTCAACAAATTTAAATATATTCAATGAAACTAATAAACTCGTTAATGAAACAATTTTGTTCACAGCAAATTACTCATCAGGAAAAATTGGAAATATTGGGAGAATTATTTGGAATACGAGTGATTTTGATAACACTAATAATAATTGGGCATTAAAGTTTTTTGATTATGATAATGATGGCAGAAAAGATGAAATAGTGAGTGTTAATAGAAGTGATGTTGTTGCATTTGATGAGTATGGAAACAATTTATGGAGATACTCTTCTTTTGGCGATAAACGTGGCATTAGAATTGGCGATGTTGATAATGACACTCAAGAAGAGATTATCATTGTTGGAGGAGGTCCAACTTTAGTTGTCCTTAGTAAAACAGGTCAATTAAAGTTTCAACTCGATGCTAGCACAGTAACTACTGTTGAAGTTGGAGATTTAAATTATGACGGTATTAATGATATAATTGTTGGTGGATTTAACGGCATTATGAGGGCTGTTAATGGAAGCGGAACTATTCTCTGGAGTAAAGTCCTTCCAGATAGCTCCACACATGACATTGAATTAATTGACATGAATGATGATGGTTTTATTGATTATGTTGCAGCAGGAAGTATATATTTATTTAATGCCACGAATGGAAGTATAATCTGGAATTTTAGCCTTTCTTCAGGTTTAAGGGTTTTAGCCTCAGGCGATTTTAATCTTGATGGAAATAAAGATATTGCATATGGATTAGTTACAATTTATAATGTTTCAAATAATGCTACATTATGGCAGAATATTATTCCTGGTGGAAGAGAATATGAGCTTGTTAATTCTGATGTTAATGGAGATGGTTTTGATGATTTAATTTCAGGAAGTACTTCTGTTGTTCGGGCAATAAATAATACAGGGAATACTATTTGGGATTTTAATAAGCCATTTGCTATAGCAACAACTTCTATGAGTGTCAAAGACATAAATGATGATATAGAGGAAGAAATAATTTTTGGTGATGGCGGGGATGCTCCTGTTCCAGCTTCTTCAGGAAACTTGCGTATATTAAGAAAAACTGATGGCATTCAATTATTGTATCACAACATAAGTTTAGGTTCAATTGGAGCTTCAACAGGAAATTCAGAAGCCATAGATATTTCAGACATAAATAAAGACGGAGTAAACGACATAGCTGTTTCATCCTCATTTGGTTATGTCCACATTTTCCAAGATGTAAACTGCAGAATATTTTTCAATGATTCTGTTCAAGGAAACATGACTTGGAATGAAACAACTAAAATATGGAATTACAACAGAAACTTTAGTTCTATTGGAACTTATAGTTATAATGTTACTTGTAGCAAAGGTGCTTACGAAACTAAACTGCTTAGCTCTAGTGTAAATATAACTCAAAACACCCCTCCTTTTGTTGGTTTTGTTCCTCCGACCCCTGCAAATGATACAAGAACTTCAAATAAATCAGTTATAATCAATGTATCTGTAAATGACACAGAAACTCCTGGAAACTTATCTTCATTTATAGATTGGAACAGGAGTTTAATTGGATGGTGGAGATTTAATGAGACAACTGGACAATATGTGAATGATACTTCGAGCTGGGGAAATAATGGGACTCTTGGAGCGAATAGTGGTTCTGCGAGCGACGATCCAACTTGGATAAGCAACGGCAAGTTTGGATATGGATTGACTTTTGATGGAGTTAATGATTGGGTTAGTGTTCCTGATTCAAGTTCACTAGATTCTGCAACAGGTCCTGGACAACCTAGATCATGGGGATATTGGATTAAATTTATTTCAGGAAATATTAGTCAAGCTTGTAATTGTACTTTGATTACTGATAAATCTTCATGGTTTGATGGAAGAAACTTTTGGAGTGAGTTGTTTAACAACAGCGTTATTAGAGGGGGAGTAACTTCAGCAGATCCTTATCTTAGTACAGGAATTATAGCTCAAGATACTTGGCACCATATAATGTTTACTTATAATGGAACGCACGTTAGATTATATCATAATGGGGTTCTTGTTGATGGACCAGATTCTTCAGTTGCTCCAGTAGATAATGATTTTATTATGAGAATTGGAGGAACTTCTTTGTCTTATCACTTTAATGGCTCATTAGACGACATAATGATATTTAGTAGAGCTTTGTCACAGGGGGAAATTTTAGCTTTATACAACCAGACAGCTGGAGCTTATTATAATAATTTTACAAACCTTGTTCCTGGAAATTATACTTACAAAGCATATGTTCAAGATTTATGGGGGCTTATTAATTCAACTGAAGAAAGGACTTTAGAGATAAAATCAGAATGTGGAACAATAACCCAAGATACTACCTTAGTTAGTAATGTTTCCTCTAATGGAACCTGCTTTACAATCGGAGCTAATAATATAAAGCTAGATTGTAGTGGATATAGCATAACTTACGGGATCAACGCGAGTAATAATGTTTATGGGGTTTATGATAGTACTTGGGATAATATAACAATTAAGAACTGTGTGATTATTGATGGGAATGCAAGCACAACAGGAACTATAGATATTTATGCAATAAATGATGTCTATAATATTAATGTTTATGGAAATACAATTTATGGTTATAGTAATTTTTCTTCACTCGTTGAATTCGATAACACAGCATATAATAATTCTGTTTACAATAACACAATTTACTCACTTGGTTTAGAATGGTCTCCTGGAATTTTATTAGATACTGGAAATTATAATAATAGAGTTTATGATAATGTGATTTATACTAAAGGTAGACAATCTTCTGCTGGCGTTTATATGGAAGATCCAGATAATCATGATAATCTTGTTTACAATAATAAAATTAATACAACTTGGAGCGCTCAGGGTTCAATAGTTGTTGGCAGCATGGCTTATAACAATAGTATTTACAATAACACAATATACACAAATTCTAGTGGCATAAATATTCAAGGTGGAGCATCTTACAATTGGGTTTATAATAATTATATTGATAATTATGTTGATACATTTAATTGGCAGTGGGGAGGAAATGGTGTAAGTATAGATTCAACATTTTCAACCCCATCGCATAACAATACTGTTTATAGAAACACAATTAGAACAGATGGACAGTGGGGTCTTGGGATTATGATAGATGATGCTAAAAACAACACAATATCATATAATATTATCACTACTTATGGAGAAAGTGGTAGAGGGATTCACATAGATAATGGAACAGGACATTATATACACTCAAATAATATAACAACATATAATTGGAGCAATTCAAATGGAGATGGTATTAGGTTGATTTATTATTCTCAAGACAATATAATAGCAAATAATACAATAAACACCCATACGGATGCCATAGAATTAGATGGAACTACTGGCATTGTTAATAACAACACTTTCGCAAACAACACAATAACAAATCAATCAGTGGATCACATACAGTCAGACAATTCAGCTTATAATAATTACTTCTTGAATAATAGTTTTAATAAATCTAAGATAATTTTCTCTGGATCTAATGCTGATAGAAACCTTACAGTGCAATGGTTTGTTAGGGTGAATGTAACTAATTCTAGTGGTTATCCTATAGCGAATGTAACAATTAATTTATCAGATGTTAATGGCTTAACCAAGTTATTTGAGAACACTACTAATGAAGGCTTAACTAATTGGACTGTTGTTACAGATGCACACTTTTTTCCAAGTTCAATGACTAGTTTTAATAATCATACAGTTAATGCGACTAAATCACCTTTCAAATCAGTTGTTGTTAGTGAAAACATAACTTACTCTAAAGAGATACATATTATTTTTGCTGAGAATTCTCTTCCGACAGTTGTCTTGGTTTCTCCTGCGAATAATGAAACAACAACAAACAGGACTCCACAATTTGTCTGGGATGGGAATGATGCTGAGGGAGATTCCATGATTTTTGATTTGAATATAACATGTATTGTCTGTTCTGCAGATAATAGGTATGTAACTGGCTTGGCTGCTGAAAATTATACTCCTCCTAATTATCTTAAATATTTGTATGATAATGGTTTTTATTATAACTGGAGCGTTAGAGTCAGCGATGATAATGGAGTGACATGGAGTTCTTGGACAGCTCCTTGGAGGCTTAATATCCAGGCATTAATATCAATTAATCTCATTAATAGGACAGTAGATTTTGGGAACATGATAGCATTTGACATAGACAACACAACAGACAATAATCCTTATCCATTCGTCATAGAAAACAACGGAACTGTAAGAATTAATGTTAGTATGAATGCCAGTGATTTATTTTATAATTATCCAAATCCAACAAGCTTCTTCCAGTTTAAGATTAGTGAAAGTGCTGAGACAGGAAGCCTTGATTTAGCAAGGTCTGCTGTTAATTGGAGAACTCTTCCTACTTACTCAAGTCCTGAAATTGTAATTGTCAGCTTTAATTGGAGTGATGTTAGAGACACAGCTGAAATAGATCTTTTAGTCGAGATTCCAATAGATGAGCCTCCAGGAACTAAAAATTCATTAATAACATTTTTAGGTAGTTTAGACGAATAAAATGGAAACTAAAAATAAAATTAACTTAGAAAAGAAAATAGTGATAGTTGAAAGTATTTTCGTGATTGGAGTTTTGATTTATTTGTTTTTCTCAACCTCTCCATCAGCAATATCTCCAATTTCTGGCCAGGTTGTTTCTGATCCTGATTTTATCTTTGAAATAGAAAATGCTGATAAAGTAATTATCTCTAAAGATGTTAGCTTTTCAAATCCCATTATTTTGGAGGAAGGCCAAGAAATTATCCTGCCTCCAGGTATATATTACTGGAAAGTCAAGGGATTTTTACGAGAGAGTGAAATTAATACTTTTACAATAGAAAGTAATGTCGGCCTTAATTTAAGAGAAGGCGAAAAAAATAATCTTTTGGAGAATGCAGGAAATGTTGACACTCAAACTAAGAGCAGTTCAGGAATTACTGGAAGTTTAGGAGTAGGTGAATCAGAAAGGGTTGAAAAAGAAGAAAGTTTTGAAGGAGGACAAGATGAAGAATAAGAAATCGTCCAGGCTTGGCCGATTTGAAGGAGGACAAAAATGATGATAAATAAAAAAATGATAGAGAATAAGGATGGTGTTAGTATATTACAAGCTAGAAATTTGCACTCGCACGAGGCTCGTAATATTAATAATAATTATAATGCTAAGGATATTATTAAGTTAAACAAAAGATTAATTACAGAGTTTTCAGTTATCAATCATGAAAAATCCCGAGCGAAAAGCGTTCGTCCAAGCGTGGCCAAACGGAAGCGAGGCAATTATAATCTAAGTAATAGTATAGTTAACGTTAATAAATTAGTTTTATTGCCTATCTTATTCATATTTGTAATAGTTATTTTTATCCAAAATATCTTGGCAATAGGTATAACTCCTGGAAGAACAACAATTAATTTTGAGCCTGGATTGCATCAAGATATTTCCTTTTCAATTCTAAACACAGAGCATAAAGAGATGGGTGTTGTTTTTGTAGTTAGAGGAGATTTAAATGAGAGCATTACATTGACAAAAGCATTCGCAGAGTTTTCATCAAGCGAGGAATCCAAACAATTTAGCTATTCTATTAACCTCCCTCAAAAAATTGAAAAGCCTGGACTTTACAAGACAGAAATTGTTGCCATTGAATTGCCTAAAAACATTAAAGAAGAAGGAACTTTTGTCGGAGCCACTGTCGGAGTGATAACTCAGCTATATGTTTATGTTCCTTATCCTGATAAATACATTGAAGCAGAGCTAAATATAATAGCAGAAGAAGAAAAAGTAAACTTTATCCTGCCTCTAGTGAACAGGGGAAAATTAGATGTTGTTAATGCAAAAGCCTCTATTGACATTTACACTCCTTTAAATGAAAAAATTGCTAGTTTAGAAACAAACTCTGTTTCTGTAAAGAGTCTTGAAAGAGATGAGATTTTTGCAGAATGGATCCCAAATGTTAATCCTGGAAAATATCTTGCAATAGCCACGATTATTTATGATAATAAAGCTACTAAAGTTGAAAAAGAGTTTAATGTTGGAGAAGCATTGGTTGAAATACTTGAGATAAATGTTAAAGAATTTAGACTTGGAGAGATAGCTAAGTTTGATGCCTTAGTCGAGAATAAGTGGAGCGGAGATTTTAAAGATTCTTTCTTGAACATTCTTGTCTTTAATAATGAAGGAGAAATAATGGCTGACTTTAAATCTCCAAATTATGATTTGTCAGCTTTAAGCAAGAGCGAGATGATTGCTTATTGGGATACTGCTGGAGTAAGAGAAGGAGAATATGATGGAAAATTAATTTTAAAATATGGAGAAAGGTCGAGTGAAAGAAATATAAGATTGAAAATTGGACAGAATGACATAGAGATAATTGGCTTGACAGGAAAAGTTTTAGTAAAAGGAAAAGAAGGAAAATTAAATATTAATAATTTGCTTATTATAGCTGTCATTGTTTTAGTGATAGCTAATGTAATTTGGTTTGTTTTAATTAGAAAGTTGATGAGAAAACGAAGATGATTAATTAATAACAAATGATATTTTACATTAACAAAAAGTTTATAAACAACTTCTTCATCTTAGATATAGCTTATTTAATAAGCATTAAAATTAAATAAAGAGGTTTGATGATTGATATGGATAATAAAAGGGTTATTGTTATATTACTACTAATTACAATTATCTTATCAGTTGTTAGTGTGGTGTTGACATTGAGCGTTAATCTGCCTGAATTGAGAAGGCCCTCACAACAACCAGACAATCCAAGTGATGACCTGGATAATAGTGTTGGTCAGATTAGCCTTGTTGTCCAAAAACCAGGAGCAGGATGATGGAAACAGATACAGGTTCCAGCGGATATAAGGCTTTAATGGTTGTGGCTGTTTTAGCTGTAATTATCTCTGCTATTGGAATCATAACTAATTTGGTTTTTTTAGGTAATATTAAGACATTTGCTGGCAGAGCTTCATCAGATATTGGAAATGCAACATTAACTATCCAACAAACAGCGAATATAGAGTTTACGAATGATTTGGTTAATTGGAGTGTTGGTGCTGTTGCTAATGGTTTTAGTTACGCTAATCTAACCACAAACGCTAGTATTGATGGAAGTAATTGTGGAGGTTCTATATATTGTAATAATACTGGATCTGATGGGTTTAGAAATGTATCGAGAGGACTTGTTATAGAGAACGTTGGAAACTCTAATGTATCCTTAACATTGCAATCCACTAAAGATGCTAGCACTTTTATAGCTGGAACAAACCCAGTATTCCAATGGGCTTTTGATGAAGTTGCTAGTGATGGAGATGGTGAAAGTGGGGCTTGTCAAGCTGGAGGAACAAATCCAAATTGGCCAGGAACAACAGCAGACGGACAGAGTGGAAGTTATCAAACTGTTACAACTTCTTCAGTTTTGGTCTGCAGTAATTTTACTCACTTAGATGATGCATTTGGCAGTGATGAAGTTGAGATAGACTTAAGCGTTCATGTGCCTATAGACTCACCACCTGAACAGAAATTGACAATAATAACAGCAACCGCATCGGTAATACCTTAATCATTTTTTATTTTTAACTTTATTATATTAAAGACTGAATTAAATATAGAAAAATGGACAGCAAAAAAGCAATTGTGGCTTTGTTGTTAGTAACTATTATCTTATCAGTTGTTAGTGTAGTACTAACTTTAACTGTTAATCTGCCTGAATTGAGAAGGCCCTCACAACAACCAGACAATCCAAGTGATAATGTTGATAACAGTGTTAGTCAGATTAGTCTTGTTGTCCAAAAATCAGGAACAGGATGATGGAAACAGATACAGGTTCTAGTGGATATAAGGCTTTAATGGTTGTGGCTGTTTTAGCTGTTGCAATTTCTGCCATTGGAATCATAACTAATTTGGTTTTTTTAGGCAATATCAAGACATTTGCTGGAAAAGCTGCCTCTGATATAGGTAATGCTACTCTTGAAATTCAGCGAGTAGCGAATATAGAGTTTACGAATGATTTGGTTAATTGGAGTGTTGGTTCTGTTGCTAATGGTTTTGATTACGCTAATCTAACCACAAACGCTAGTATTGATGGAAGTAATTGTGGAGGCTCTATATATTGTAATAATACTGGATCTGATGGGTTTAGAAATGTGTCGAGAGGACTTGTTATAGAGAACGTTGGAAACTCTAATGTATCCTTAACTTTGCAGTCCGATAAAGATGCTAGCACTTTTATAGCTGGAACAAACCCAGTATTCCAATGGGCTTTTGATGAAGTTGCTAGTGATGGAGATGGTGAAAGTGGGGCTTGTCAAGCTGGAGGAACAAATCCAAATTGGCCAGGAACAACAGCAGACGGACAGAGTGGAAGTTATCAAACTGTTACAACTTCTTCAGTTTTGGTCTGCAGTAATTTTACTCACTTAGATGATGCATTTGGCAGTGATGAAGTTGAGATAGACTTAAGCGTTCATGTGCCTGTAGACTCACCACCTGAATCTAAAGTAGCTACAATTACTGCTACTGCAGCTGTCCTGCCTTAATTTTTATCGTAAGATATAAAAACTATTTTTTTCTTTAGTCTCTATGAAAAAGAGGCGGAATTTTAGATTTGTTATTATTTTATTTGTTAGTATATTCATTCTTACACAAAATATTTCTGCATTAGGAGTTGCTCCTGCAATAACTAAGATTAATTTTGAACCTGGTTTAGTTAAAGAGTTAAAATATACAGTTATTGGAGCCAACTCAGGTGTAGAACATGAGATTTATGTTAAAGGAGATTTAGCTGAGTATGTAGAACTTGAGAAAAATATTATTGTTGGAGGAGGAGAGTTCAAAGCATTTTTGAAGCTTCCTCAAGACATTAGTACATTAGTACCTGGGGAACATTGGATTTATATTGGAGTTAAAGAGAAAATAGATGAAGAGTTAATTCAAGGTAATATTGGAACTGCTGTTGCTATTGAGGTTTTAATAATTGTAAAACTTCCTTATCCCGGAAGGTATGTTGATTTAAAAATTAAGGGTCATGATGTGAATGTCGGTGAGCCTGTAAATTTTCAGCTTGAGCTACAAAGCAAAGGAACAGAAGATTTAACTGTTAGTCCAAGGATTGAAATCTTTGATAATAAAAATCAGAAATTAGATATACTTCATCTTCAGGAAAGACTTCTTCCAAGCCTAGGATATCTAGGATTACAAAAATCTCTTGATACAACAAAATATAATCCTGGAAATTACAGGGCAGAAGGAATAGTTGATTATGGAGATGAAGTCAGGGCTGAAACAAACTTTAGAATAGGAGAGCTAAGGATAGACATTATTGGATATACAAACAGATTAGCAATTGGTAGACTAGAAAGATTTGATATAGGAATACAGAGTGGATGGAACGATCAAATCGATGGAGCTTATGCTGAAGTGTCTTTTTTAAATGGTTCTAGTATAATCACTAGCTTTAAGACCTCTACAACTACTCTTATTCCATGGGAAGCAAAAAATATAACTGGTTATGTTGATACTTCTATATTTGAGCAAGGATTTTATGATGCGAACATATCTATTTTTTATTTTGGGAGAGATAAGGGGAATAGTACTAGCGAGATAGTTAAAGTAGAATTTATAAAAGGACAATCAATTTTAATTTGGTACATTGTAGGAGGAATCGGAGTAATACTTGCTGTTTTAGTGATGTATTACCTAAAAAAACATGGTAAAATTCACAAGAATAAAAATAAAGGTGGAAAAATCAAAGAAAAATAAAAAAGTTTTTTTGTTAATTATTTTCCTTCTTTTTTTTAGTATTACTTTATTTATTATTTCTTTAAATATAGATAATAATGAACAAATTTTAGAAAAAAAAGAGCTTAATACGACCTTGTCTATTGGAGATACAGCTGGTTTTGATGTTAATAACTATAGCCTTGGCTTTGGAGCAATAACAAAAAATGTAAGATCATATAGAAATGATACAGTTATAACCAACAATTATGATTTTCCAATTGTTGTTGAACTCAATGTGATTGGGAATATTTCTGATTTTCTGGTTTTTGATAGAGAAATTTATTTTGAACCTGGAGAAAGCAAAAATATTTACATAAGTACCATAAGGTCAACTGGAGAAGAACCCTATGGAAATTATTCTGGAAATTTTAATATTATCTTTAAAAGAGCAGGTTGATTCAATCAAAAGCCGAGATTCATTCATCATAAATTGACTCATTTCATTCGTATTTAGTTAATATTAATATAAAAATATTTTAACCAGAATCATATAATGTAAATAGACCAATTTCATTTGTATTTTAGTTAATATTAATATAAAAATAGTAAAGCTACAAATTTCATTTTGAACTTAGGATTATATATACTTACTACATTCACTATTCCTCTAAAAATAGTTTCGCTGTCGCTCAAGATTTATTAAAATGATAACTAAAAAACATTTTTGATATTAATTAACTTGATTTATCATTAACTATTTTTATTAATAATCTTTATGCTAGCAAATTTTCAGACTAATCAATAATTTCTTAAATTTTTAACATACTCTTATCACAATAATTCTTTTAAGCATAAACAAACAGAATTGTTTATGAAAATAAACAATAAAATAGAATTCGTCTTAATTTTTATTATGTTAATATTAAACATTTTGTTTTTGATATACTCTACCGGAGGGTTAAATATTATGGGATTTACAATATTAAATGACAATAAAGTTAATTCTCCTTATGATTTTATTAAAGAAGATGAAATAAGTTTTGAAGAAAGTAAAGTTATAATTGAAGTTAACAATGCTGTTTTAAGTAGATATGAAGATTCTGGTAGCATGATTCCTGTTTTAAATAAAGATTCTACTGGTGTTGGATTTAAACCAAAGACAGAGAGTGACATACATGTTGGAGATATAATTAGTTTTTGGCAGGATAATAAGCTAATAGTCCATAGAGTAATTGAGATTGGAAAGGATGAGCTTGGCATTTATTTCATAACAAAAGGAGATAATAATGATATTAATGATGAAAAAATAAGATTTGAACAAATAGACTCTGTTTTGGTTGCAATAATCTATTGAAGATAATTTTATTAAGGTTGATTCATTATTTTTTTAATGAATAAGGAAAAAGGGGTTAAGGAGAAATATGTTAAGATAATTATAATTTTATTTTCTATTGTTTTTTTACTTAATTTTATTAATTTTGTGATACTTCCTGACAAAGTGTCGACAGGGAAAGGGACTTCTACTGTAGCTTCTGTGATATTTTCTCTTATAAGTGATCCAACAATTACAATATTCGAACCAGAAAATGTTACTTATAATTTTACTTCTCCACCCTATACTCTTAATTTAAGTGTTGTTGCAGATATGCCTGTTCAAACCTGGAATTTCTCACTTTATAGTCAAAGGAATAACCAGTATGTTTATCAGGATGTTGCCTTCCCTCCAAACATAACTTTTAATGCTGTTAGATATGGAAATAGGATGGAAGTTACTGCTACGACTTCTACAGGAGGAAGAGATAGTGCAAATGTAAGCTTTTTTGTTTTTGTTCCTAATGTAGCTCCTTATATAACAGGAATTGTAGATCCTATTTATGTTTGTGAAGATGACCAACTTGTTTATTTTTTCAATGCAATTGATGAAGATGAAGATTTTATTACAGGAAGCATAAGTAATTCTTCTGGCTATTTTTTTGTTTTTAGATTAGGTCAAAATTTGAATATAACTAATTTTGTCTTAGCTTCTGCCTCTCTACAAAAAGTTGCTGCAGGAGGAATCAATGCAGGTTCGTTTATTCATCATACTTATATATCTGTTAGTGACGGAAATCTTTCAGACACTATTCAAACAAATATAACTGTTATTGAAATAAATAATCCTCCAATATTACAAAATATAGGAACAAGAACAATCTGGAATAGAGGAGAAGATTCAACACTTTATGAGAATGCTGATGTGACAGATACAGAGTTTGACTTTTATGGATATGGGAGTTTAAATTACAACTTTAGTATTACTAATTCCAGTAAACAACAAGTTAATTTATTTAATGTAACCTTTGGCCCTTCTTCTGAATATACGATAAACTTTACAGCAGATACTTCTACATCTCTAGGAAATTATACTGTTAGGGTTTGTGTTAATGATACAGGAATTTTGAATCCTCATCCTCAAATAAATTCAAGATGTGGGCAGTCAGGAGGAATACAAACAACATGTGATTCTTTCCAGCTAACAATAACTGATCAGAATAGGGCACCAACAATTACTGCTTATTATCCGACTAACTTAAGTTTCAATGCAACAAGTATTTCGAATCTTTATTTTAATATAACAAAGCATGATCCTGATGGAACAATTCCTGATGCGTATTGGTATGTTAATAATGGTTTAAGACAGTATAATGAAGGGCAGAATGCAAGTGATGAATTTAGATTTACTTTTGGTTGTGGTGTGTCTGGAAACCATACTATCAAAGCTGAGATTACAGACGGTTTACTTAACGACTCTGTTCAGTGGAATGTAAGTGTTAGTTTAGTTTCATGTCCAAGCCTGCCTCCTGCGATTCCTGGAGCTGGCGGAGGAGGTGGAGCAGGTTTAATTTGTAGGCCTTTACTTGGATGCGGTTCTTGGGATGTATGTCAAAATGCAGAAAAATCACTAGAGGAAGGAATTTTGTCTGGAGTTCAATATAGAGAGATACAACAGAACTGTACTTTGCGAGGACTTGAAGAAGAGAGATGTGGATTCCAAACAAGATACTGCTCTGATTTAAATTCTTGTCTTCCAGCACCTCTAGGACCTAATGAATATCAGGCATGTCTTTATTTAGAGAATCCAAGCTGTAGTGATGGATATCAAAATTGTCATGATGGAGAGTGTGAGTTATTTGTAGATTGTGGTGGGCCATGTAATCCATGTCCAACATGTTCTGATGGAGAGAGAAATCAGGGAGAAGAAGGAATTGATTGTGGAGGTCCTTGCCCATGGAAATGTATTCCAGAAACACCTTTATTAAAAAGGAAAGAAGTGATTTATGGAATTCTTATTATTCTTTTAATTGTAATAGTCTTAATAATTATCAAACTTATTAGAATTCTTAGATATAAGAGAGCCATGGATGAAAGAAGAAAGAAGACAAACATTTAAAAAGTTTGTCAAGTAACTATTGATAACTATAGGTAATTTTTGGTAACTATATGTGGACTTCGTTATGAGGCAAAGAGAGGAAGTCGCGTGAGGGATTTAAGAGTTTCGTAAACTCACTCGTTTCCCTTTGGGAAAAACCGTAGGTTTTAAAATGGTAAAAAGGGTAAAAGATAAAGGCTCTGTTGTAAAAATTGATTCTGAATTACTTAAACGTGTAGAAAATTTCATCAGAAAAGAAGAAAATAGGTTAAAATTTGTTAATAAAAAGCAATTTATTGACCTTGCTGTTAATGATTTTTTAAAAAAATACGAAAAGGAAAATGATAATTAAAAGAAATTTATTAAACATAGCTTTATTTAGTACTTTTTTAGTATTAGGAGTGCTATTTTTGAAGTTTGTATTGGCTATAGCTCCAACTTGGACAGGAACAGATGTGAATTATACATTAGACGAAGATACAAATTATAATCATAACCTGACAAAAAATATATCTGGATGGGGTGGAGGAGGAGTTACTTTTGCCATAAACACTATTCAGACAAATATTACCTGGACAAATGCTAGCGGGACATTTAATGTTAGTCAGAGTGATATTTCTGGATGGATTTCTATTACAAACTCGACAGCAGGAAATTTAACTATTAATGCAACTTTTAATAATCAAACAGGATTCTTCACAATTCCTATTGAAGCAAAAAACACTACTGATGATGCTGCTACTACAGACATTTTTGAATTTATGATTAATGCAACAAATGACGCTCCAAATTTTACAAATATAAGTTCAACATACAATTTAACACAAAACCAGAATTTTTATAGATATGTAAATGCCAGTGATGAAGAAGTTCATTTCCCATTGAAATTTAATATAACATTCATTAGCAATTGTACTTTAGCGAGTTGGAGTAATAGAGGAGCTGGAAATTGCTCTTTGTTTAGTTTCTCGACGCCAACAAACACCTCTGCTTTCATGAATTTTACCCCGACAAAAAATGATGTAGGGACTTACTGGGCAAATATAACTGTCATGGATGCTGCAGATCAATCCTCTTGTCCGCATCCATTCTGTGTTAATTCAACATATAAAGTTAATAGAACAGTAGCATATACTCCATTAATTATTTTTAATGTCCAGACTTCGTTGGAGATTAACACAACAAATTGTGACAATAATGTATTCCAAGAAAATCAACTAAATTGGTGTATTGTAAATATAACAACAAAAAGCGCCGCAGACACGATTAATATATCGACTTATTCAATTTTAAGGAATTATCCTAGTGGGCAAAGTAATGTTGCAAACACAAGTTGGTTTTACGAAAACGATTCAACCGCTTCTGTGAATTTCTCTAAGACGATTAATGTTACTGTTAGACCAGGAAAAACAGAGATTGGCAATTGGACAATTAATTTTACTGTTAATGATATAACTGAAAACCAAAACTCAACAGCACAAATTTATATTTTTGTAAATAGAACAACAAATCATGCTCCTGATATAATTTCAATAAGCAATATCAATACATCCATAAATCTTCAGACAATAATAAATTTCAGCGTATATGATAATGATACATTGATTCCTGATAAAAACTCGAGTTTTGGTGGAATTAATGAGACAATAACTTTTAATAGGACAATTTTAAATCAATCAAATTTAAATCAGCAACTTACTTTGTCTAATTTCAGTATAACTATCTTAACAATGCCGACTACTGGAACAAATTTAACTACCGCAGAAATAAGATTCACTCCAAATTCTAGTGATGTAGGAAATTATACAATCAATGTTACTGTTAATGATTCGACTGGTCTTATCGATTTTATGAACTTTAATCTTACTATATTAAACAATAATGCTCCTCAATGGAATCTTACCAACTTAAACACAACTTTTTTAATTTACGAGAACAATAATACTAATTCTAACCTTTCAAGAAATGCTACAGACCCTGATGGAGATACTTTAACTTTCTCTTACATAAATGATACTGTATTTCCCTCTTTTAGCCTTGGTTCAAGTAATGGAACAATTAACTTTACAGCAAATGATTTTGATGTTGGACAGCATATAGTTAATATAACAATAAGTGATGGTTATTTAACAAACACAACCTCTTTTAATTTTACTATTTTTAATATAAATGATAACCCTGTTTTCTTTAGAATGGATGCTACAAATACAACTCCAAGTGGTTCTGGAGCAGTAACAAATAATTCTAATATAAATCTTACAGAAGATAATTATACTACTTTTAACTTTTGGAGTGAGGATGAAGATTTAAAAATCCCTAGCAGTCAAAAAAGCTTCTACAATGAAAGTTTAACAATTAATGTTACAATTTCTGGGCCAAATTCAACTCTATTTAATTTTATAAGAGATTCTAGCTGGCCGACTGCAAATTTTCCAAATAGAACAAAACATGATGCAACGTTTACACCAAAAAAAGCAGATGTTGGAAATTACAATGTTACAATAAATATAACTGATGCAAGTAATTTAACAACATACATAAATTTTACAATGATTGTTATAGCAATTAACCACAATCCTGTAGTATCAAGCTTATCTAATCAATCAACAGCTGTAAATAGAACCTTAACTTTGAATATAAATGCAACAGACATTGAAGATGGAAATGATAGTTCTAGCAGTAATTTCACTTTTTCTTATACAAATCTTACTGGCTTGGATTTCATAAATAATAACCAAAGCAGATTTAATACGACATCAGGATTACTTAATGTCACATTTAACTCTACTCAGGCTGGTTTATACAGAATAAACATAACTGTCAATGATTCTAGCGGGCTTATTGATTTTGAAGATTTTTGGATTCATATTTATGGGCCTGCAACCTTATTTTCTCCCGCAGAGGGTGTAACTTTCAATCTCGTTGAAAATACGACTAGCAAATTAAACTTCACTCTTAATCATACTATAGGAGATAATCTAACTTATGATTTCTATACTGATTTTATAACTTATAATGGTTCTTATAATTACAGTAGTTTAGTTTTAAGAAACAGCAATTCTTCTTATGGAAATGGAACTAACTATAGTTTAACTTTCACTCCTAATATGAGTGATGAAACATATTCTCAATTAAAGAACTTGACTTTAGTTGCTTATCCTACAACAACCAACCTTGAAAATGGATCAAATGTTAATCTAACTGTGAACTTCAAACTTAACATCACACATATAAATTCTCCAATTACTTTTACTGGGACTATTGGTGATAGAGGTCCAGTAAGCCACGATAATGACATAACCATTAACCTCGCCTCTTATTTTTCAGATTTGGATTATAATGATTTTTTCTATAATCAGAGTGTAACATTTACAGTCAATAGTAATACCTCTTCTATAACGTCAAGTGTTTCTTCTAGTTGGGTTTTGACTCTTTCTTCATCAGTTGCTGTAACTGGTTTAGTGAATATTACTGGTAGTGATGGCTCAACTAATGCAACTAGTGATAGTTTTAAAGTTATATTTGTTGATCCAACAGGAAGTTCCTCGACAACAACAAGTTCTGGAGGAGGAAGTTCTACAATAAGTGTGCCTGTTTCACTTAATCTCATTTTGCCAGACCCTGTATCAGCATTTAAGAAAGACAGAATAGTGTTGCCCGTAACTTTACATAATGATGGCTCTGCAACTTTATATGATATAACTCTGGCAGGAAGTATTGTTAAAGATAGTATTTTAGCAGAGGATATCAACATCTCTTTCAGCCAAACACATTTTGCCTCTTTAACTGCCAATCAAAAAGAAAATTTGACTATGATTGTTGAGATAAACACAGATGAGAGTGGGACTTATGAATTGAATATAAATGCAACTGTAAAGTCACCTTATTATGTTGATTGGGGTAAAATGTTTATCACTATTAAAGAAGGAGAAAATGTTGAAGAGAAAATAATTTTTACAGAGGAATTTATTGTCCAAAATCCAGAATGCATAGAACTTTTAGAACTTGTAGACGAGGCAAAGGCTCTTTTGTCGAGGGGAAGTGAGGAAGAAGCATTAAAAAAGGCAAATGAGGCATTGACTGCCTGCAGAGAAGCCATAGCACAGGCAGGAAAATCAAAAATCAGGGAGATTGTTGGAAACAATCTTTATCTTTATTTAATAATTTCGACTATTGTTGTTTTTATTGCAGGCATTGTTTTTTACTCTTATAAAAGAATGGTTTTAAGGAGAAAGAGAAGCGCCTTTTTACAGGAAAGTATTAAAAACAAAAAATATTTAGGATAATGAGAGGAACCAAGGTTCCCCTTAATTCGCGACCTTGTTTGGTTGCGGATTAGTGAGATTTTGTCCAAACAAAATCGCTCTCACAACCCCTCCTTTTTGAGGGAATAGAAAAAACAAAAGAGACAAATGGAACAAGAAAAAGAGGAAGTTGAAAAGTGGATTGAGCAGGCTTTAGAAAGAGGTTATACTAAAGAAAAGATAAAAGAACTTCTTTCTTCTAGTGGATATACTCAAGAGCAAATAGATTCTATTACTTATTTTAAAAATGAATTAAAGAAAAATGTGCCGGAAGAAAAAGCCCGTCTAAACATAGCCGAGTTAAAGAAGGAAAAGCCTAAAAATAAAAGTTTTGAAATCGAAAAAAAACCTAAGATAGAAGAGATTCCAGAAGAGATAAGAAATGTTTATGAATCGGTATCAAAGACAAGAGAAGAAGTAAGTAAGGTTGTTGTTGGGCAGGAAGAAGTTATAGATGCTTTTATGTGTGCTTTGCTTTGTGATGGCCATGTTCTTCTTGAGGGAGTTCCAGGAATAGCAAAAACACTTCTAGTTAAAACTCTTGCAGAAGCTTCAGGATGCACCTCTAATAGGATACAATTTACAGTTGATTTATTACCGAGTGATATTTTAGGAATAACAACTTATACTCCTCAAAAAGGATTTGAGACAATTAAAGGGCCTGTATTTGCCAATTTTATTGTTGCTGATGAAATAAATAGAAGCCCTCCAAAAACACAATCAGCAATGATAGAAGCTATGCAGGAGAAGCAAGTCACTATTGCAAAACAAACATACCCTCTTCCAAAGCCTTTTTTTGTAATGGCTAACAACAATCCTTTAGAGTCAAGTGGGGTTTATGATTTGCCAGAAGCACAGGTTGATAGGTTTTTGTTTAAGGTTTTAATGGGTTATCCTAAGAAAAAAGAAGAGCTTAAAATCATGGAGAACAACATTACTTTAAGGAGCTTTGATAGCTTTAATGTACAGCCAATACTATCTGCAGAAAAGATTTTAGAGATGCAGAAAATAACAAAGAATATTTTTATGAGTGATAAAATAAAGGATTACATTGTGAGGATTATTGAGAAAACAAGAAAGAAAGATTTTCCTCACGGGAAATTCATAGAGTGGGGTGGTTCGCCAAGGGCAAGCATAGGTTTGTTTATAGCTAGCAAGGCGTGGGCTTTAATGAATGGGAGAAATTATGTTATACCTAGTGATATGAAAAGCATTGCACATTATGTTTTAAGACATAGGATAATTTTAAATTATAAAGCAAGGGCAGAAGGAGTAACATCAGACAGAATAATTGATGAAATCTTGACTATGGTTCCTGTTTAGGATATTGTTAAAAATGAATAAAATATTTGTCGGAATATGCACAGGGTTAATTATTTTTTTGATTATTGTGGGCATTAAATTTTATACGATGGAACAAGAATATGGTAATGATGGGACTACTTTAAGGAGTTTACCGGAAGAAGCAAGATATTGTGATTATGGTGGTGATTGCATAAAAACAATTTTCAAATTTGCTGCTTGTAGTTGTTTTAAGGCTTATAACAAGAAATATGTTGAAAGTAACCAGAATTTATTTGAATCAGATGTTTATAAATTAATGGCAGAAGGAAATTATAAATCATGTAGTGAATGTATATTCACAGATATAAGTTGTGTAGAAAATAAATGTGAATCCTCTTCGGGGTGGCCTTAAAATGTTCAAACAAAAAGAAAAAAGACTTAATGTTGATATTCCGTCAACTATAGCTGAGTTTATGGCTGTTATGAAAGAATTCAGGTTAAAGAGAGACATTTACAAGATTATTTTTAGAGGAAAAGGTCTTGAATTTGAGTCTTACAGGGATTTTTCTCCTGACGATGATGCTGATTATATAGATTGGAAAGCCTCTTCAAGGGCGCAGAAGTTACTTGTTAAACAATATAAAGAAGAGAGAGACTTAAATATTATGTTTTTGATTGATGTCGGAGACAATATGGTTTTTGGTTCAGGAGATAAATTAAAATGCGAGTTTGTTGCAGAACTCGTTGCCGCATTTTCAAAACTCATTATGGAGGCAAATGACAGGGTTGGATTTTTTTTATTTAGCAGTACTTTAAAACATTTTATCAAACCAAGAAGCGGAGAAAGGCATTTTCAGTTTTTTGTAGATTTATTGACGAGGGCTGATACATATGGAGGAATTACAAATATTGATGAGGCCTTGGAATTTGCAATGACTTACCTAGATCAATCTATAAATTCTGTAATAATTATTTCTGATTTTTTAAGAGTGTCGAGAGAGACAGAAAAAAAAATTAATCTTATATCTCATCAATTTGAAACATTAATTATAAGGGTCAGAGATATATTAGATTTAACACTTCCTAGAGTCGAAGGAGAAATTACTCTTGAAAGTCCAGCAACTGGAGATCAAGTAATAGTAAACCCGCAGGTTGCTAGGGCGTCATACGAAAAATATGCGAGAGAGCAGGCAAGAATAGTTGAAGATATGTTTAAGAAAAGCGAGGCTGATTATCTAGATTTAATAACTAATAGGTCATTTTCAATCCCTTTAGCAATGTTCCTTAAAGAAAGGTTGAATAAAATTTAAAATGGTTTCACTTTCATTTTCCCATCCACAGTATTTATTTTTGCTTTTTGGAATTCCTATTTTTTTCTTTATTCATTTTTATTCTCTCGGAAATAAAAAGAAGAGGGCTTTGAAATTTGCGAATTTTGATGCCATAGCCAAGATTCAAGGAGTTGATTTCTTCTCTAAAAACATGATGATTCTATTTTTGAATGTGATAATTTTTTCTTCTCTTGTTTTTGCTGTTTCAGGGATGACCTTACATACAATTGTAGAGTCAAGCTCTTTTTCTTTTGTTATAGCTATTGATTCTTCTCAAAGCATGGAAGCCGATGATTTAAATCCAAACAGAATTTCGGTCGCAAAAGACACTGCAATAGAGTTTGTAGATTCGGCTCCTTTAGGTGTTAATATGGGAGTTATGTCATTTTCAGGATCTACAACAATACTTTCTGACATGACTGACAGAAAAGATGAGCTAAAAAAAGCAATAAAAAGTGTAGAGATAGGAAACATTGGAGGGACAGATGTTTATGAGGCTGTCCTTACAGGTTCTAATATTTTGAAGAATGAAGAAAACAAAGTAATAATTCTTCTTAGTGATGGACAGATAAATGTCGGGAATGTCGATGATGCTATAGATTATGCTAATAAATATCAGGTTATTGTCCATACTATTGGAGTTGGAACAGAGGAAGGAGGAAGCACTCAATTTGGATTTTCAAGGTTGGATGAAGATTCTTTGAAGAGCCTGGCATATAATACAGAAGGAAATTATTTTAATGCCGAAAATAGAGAAGAATTGTCAAATGCTTTTAATGAGATGTATTCTTTAACAAAAAGGAAAGTTGCTGTAAGGCTTTTTGACTATCTTTTAATATTCGCATCAATTCTTCTTGTTTTTGAGTTTTTTTTGACAAACACGAAATACCTTAATTTACCTTGAAAACTTTTTACTAAACCCTTTAATTTGTATTCGCTCCGCTCACAGATTTTCTAAGAGGATAATAAAAATTTTAGCATTAATTAATCTATTTTTAATTAGGTTCACTCACAAGTTCGTTCACATATTGGTAACAATTGATAATAAAAAGACCGTTAAGATAATGTATTTAGTTATTATATTAATAATTCTGTGAACGAAGTGAACCTATATATAATTTCTTTAGATTTTTACAAGAAGATAATTAAATTCCATTAACCCCTTTTGAAGATTTTTAATACATTAATGTTCTTTATTGGAGATATGTTGACTTTTCTAAGCAAAGGATCGTGCTCTTTACTTTTTCTGTCAAATTCTTCTTTCTGCTCTTTTGTTATAATTTTATTACTGCTTATAATTTCTGCAGCAAGTCCTATTAGCTCTTGCAATTTTTCTTTTGTTAGTTTTTCGCCTGAATATAATAATCTTGTTATTTCCTGGATTAATTTTGTCGCTTTTTTGTTATTTCTTGCAACAAAATACTGCTCTAAGTAAGAATTGTCTAAAGGACCTTTAATATGAAAAGCCTCTCTAAAAAAAGATTTCATTAACTGGTTTAGAGATTTTAATGCTTCATCTAAATTATCGGTTTTTATATTTGATATTTTAGTCATATAAAAATCATTTCTCCAATATTTTCCTCTTATAAAACTTAGCCTTAATTTTTTTTCTATCAATGCTAATACAATTAAGAATATAGATACAAGAGCTACGAATCCTATTAACAAGTAAGCTAAATTTTGTGCGAGAGACATTTTTACCTCAATTATGAATATAATGATGATTCAAGTATAAAAAGGTTACTTTTGACTAAATGGACAATTTAACTTAATATAAATAAGCCTAATTCGTTTAATATATTAATTAACTACGAGATTTAGTACATATATTGCGTTCACTATAAATTAAACGTAAATGTAAATTTGGTATGAGACACATTAAAATTCATTTATTATTAATATCAATATAGGTTTTACAAATTAAATATGAATTAAGCTGTTTAAGAAAGAAATTTAAATAGATTTCTCTCTATTTTTTCATGTTAATAGGTTTAGTTGGAAAACCCAGTGTTGGAAAATCAACATTTTTTAAAGCCTCGACTCTTTCAGAAGTGGAAATCGCATCCTACCCATTTACAACTATTAAACCAAATCATGGAGTAGGATATGTAAGGGTTAAATGTATGGATAAAGAATTTAAAACTAAATGTAATCCTAATCATGGCTTTTGTATTGATGGAGAAAGGTTTGTTCCTATTGAACTAATGGATGTTGCTGGTTTAGTTCCAGGTGCAAGTGAAGGAAAAGGACTCGGAAACCAATTTTTAGATGATTTAAGACAGGCTGATGCTTTTATTTATCTAATTGATGTTTCAGGAGAGACAGATGAGACAGGTAGGGTAACAAAAAATTACGACCCTTGTAAGGATGTGGAATTTTTAGAAGATGAGTTAGACAAATGGTATTATAATATATTTTTAAGGGCATGGAAGAGTTTTTCAAGAAAAATAGAACAAGAAGGTAATTTTATTGAATCTGTTGTAAAACAATTTTCTGGTTTAAAGGTTAATGAAGAAAATGTAAAAATAGTTTTAAGAAAACTTAATCTTAGCGATAAACCAGGGAAATGGAATGATAAAGATTTAATGTTTTTTTCTAACGCATTAAGAAAAGAATCAAAACCAATGATTATAGCTGCTAATAAAGTAGACAGGCCAGACGGAAAGAAAAATTATGAAAAAATAAAAAAGAAGTTTCCGAATTTGATTATTCTTCCTTGCTCTGCTGATAGTGAGTTAGCTTTAAGACAGGCTTCTAAAGCTGGCTTAATTGAATATCTTCCTGGAGACAATGATTTTAAAATTGTAAAAGAGTTAAATAGAGAACAAGAATCTGCTTTGGATAAGATAAAGAGAGATGTCTTGGATGTTTATGGCAATACAGGAGTGCAGCAGATCTTAAATTACTCTGTCTTTGATATATTAAAATACCTGGCTATTTTTCCTGCTAGTGCTAACAAGTTATCTGACAGCAAAGGAAATATTTTGCCTGATTGTTTTTTAATGCCTAAAGAAAGCACTGCTTTAGACCTTGCTTACTTTTTACATACAGATTTTGGGAAGAATTTTATTAAGGCAATTGATGCGAGAAGTAAGAAAGCTCTTGGAAAAGATTATAAATTGAAGAATAGAGATGTTTTAGAAATTGTAACTCGATGAGATTCTCCCCTACAATTTGGATTTCTCATAGAGATGTGTTGGAAATAATTACGAGGTAATTTTTTTAGAATTGCCGCTTCGTGAATTAGGTGTTTATATTAATTGAAAAAACTGAAATGGAGTATATGTCTATCTTGCTATTAATTAACTTAAAATTATTTTTATATATACTATTTTTAATATTTATACAAAACAATCATATTTAAATAGTTACAGCACATTAAACCTTTATAATAAAAGAGGTTTGTCCTGACTTCTTTCGGAGGCAACTAAGAGAAGTCGCTTGAGGGATCTAAAACCGTAGGTTTTAAATGGTGTATAAGAGGTATATTTATCGTAATGGAAAAAAATTTGGACCTTATTATTATCACACATATAGAGATGAAGAAGGAAGGACACATAGCAGATATATCTCAAACCCAGATGAAAAACGTGCTGTAACTGGAGATATGTTTAGAGAGAATATTTTTAGAGAAAGGAAAACCCTTTTTATTTTGCTTTTTGCAATGGTTGTAATAATATTAACAATATTTTTTCTTAATTATCAATTATCAAAGCCAGAAATAGATAGTAGTAAGAGTTTTTTTTCTCAAATAGGCCAGGGGGTTTATTCTTTTATTACTGGTTTTACTGCCGAAGAGCCCCCTGATGAAGAAATTGAAGAACCGAGCCAAGAACCTATTGAAGAACAACCCGAAGATGAAAGTTTTGGAGAACCTGTAGATGAAACTGCTGAAGAAACAAGTGATGAAGAAGTTGTTGATGAATCTATCTTAGAAGAACAACCATTTGATGAAACTCAAGAACAAAGTATCAATGAAGATGAAGATTTAACTAATAAAACAATAGAAGAACCCTCTAATGAAACTATAGAAGAAAGTAATGAAACAACTGAAGAACAAATAATTGTTAATAAAACTATCAATGATACTATTAAATCAGAGGAAATTCTTGAAGATAATGGAAGTGTTATCAATGAAAGCACTATTTTTACAAATGAAACCTTAGAAAATGTTACTACATTGAATGTTACAAATGAAACACAAGGCATTTTTACGACAGAAGTAACAACAAAACAATTTTCAGCTGTTCTTGGAAAGCCTGTTAAATGGGAAAAAAGAGTAAAGGTTAATATTGAAGGAGAGGGAAGTGCTACTGGGTTAGAATTAAATTTACCTAAAGATTCTGGAAATGTTCTTGTGAAGAAAAAAAGTGAGAAAGGTGAAGAGGAAATAGGATTTATTGTTGAAGGAGAAAAAACTATCGAAGAAGTAGAACCAGTGCAAGAAGAAGTAAAAACAGAGGAGAATAAGAATCCAATAACAACCGTCTTCAATTTCTTTTTAAGCATATTTAGATTCACAGCAAGAGTTGTTGAAAGTCCTATAGGAGAAGATGTTAATATTAAAATCATTGATGAAATAGTTGACCAGGAAGAAATAATTGTTGAGTATGAAACACCTGCTCCTTATGCTTTAGAAATTGATTTGGAAAGAGGTAAAGAAGTAAAAATTATTGGCTATAGTGAAGCCCATTATGAAAATGTCTTGTCTTTCACTGAAATATCCGAGAGTTTAAATTTAATAGGCAGTAAATTTGTTAAGATTTATTGGAAAGAATCTGATATTTATATAGAACCAGAAGGTGTTGAAGACAGAGACAGCAATGGAATCTATGATTATGTTGAATGGGTAGTTCCTTCTTTAAGCAATCAGAGTTTTGAGATAATTGTCATCACAGCTGCAGAGCATTTAAATGAAAATAGGATTTTTATTTCAGATATTTATGAACAAGTTAAAGAGCTTGATAATGTTTGGAGCGAGACAATTCCAGATACACATTACGTAAGGGTTACTTTTGAAAAGAATTTAACAAATGAAAATGATATAACAATTTATCCAAGAATTGTAAATGGAGCTCCGAGAATAGAGGTATATGAAAAAGATTTAAATGAAATTGTAGCTGAATTTAATGTCATAAATGATAGTCAATACAATAAAGTATTTTTGATCAATCTAATTGGAGAACAAGATGTTTTTGATTTGCTTATTTTAAATGGAGATTTAGAATTTGATCATATAATTGATCCGACAAAAACAGCAGGGCCAAATATCTCTGTTTTTAATACTTATTTAAGACCAACATCATGTCAAGGAGAAGATGGTGATGTTGGAGATAATTTCACTGATGCTTGTGATGGAACATACCCCAGTTCATCATGTGGTGTTGGAGCAGATTTTGTTAGTTGTGATGACTCTGTAAATGAATCAATGACAGCAACAGCAGTAGCTGGAACTAGTTATGCTGGGGTAAAGTTAAACATCTCTAATTCTTCGATAACTAATTGTGCTAGTATAACTCAGGTAGTTGTTTGTTATGAATGGTGGATTACTGGAGGAACATCTCAAAATTGCAGAGTGACTGTTTCTAATGGAACCCATGAAAGCAATGCAAGCACTTTCTGTCCCGGCTCATCTTTTAACCCTGGAGTGAATTGTTCAACTGTAACCTCAAATTTAAGTTGGGGATGTGGAAACTTTTTTAATCCTACAAATACAGAATCTTATATCGAAAGCGAGTTCCAAAAAGGTTCTGGACTTGGATCGAGAACTGGGTGGTGGGATGTTCTTTATTATAATGTTACTTACACAACCTCTAATACTCTTCCAACACATGACACACCAAGCATAACTCCTTACCCTACCGCAACTACTGATAATAATCTTACAGCATCTAATGTTTCAACAAGCGATGTTGATGGAGATTTAGTAACTAACATATATAACTGGAAAGTAAATAGCACTCTTTTAACAATCCTTAACATGCCATTTGACACAAATATTTCAGTAACAACCCCAAATCTTGTTAAAGATTATTCTGGAAATGGAAACAACGGGACATTAAATTCAAGCAATGTTACATGGGTTAATAATGGCAGGGTTGGAGGAGCCTATAACTTTTCTAGATCTGTTGACTCACTTATAACAATTAATGATTCAGCTAGTTTAAGGCTTACACAGAATTTAACTGTTATGGCATGGATAAATCTTTCAGATAATGTTACTGACTCTAACACAAATCATTATACCATCTTAGCTAAGAAGAATGGAGCAGGAGACGCTAATTATTGGTTTGCTCTAACTGGACAGGCAGGGAATCTTGGGAAACTTCATCTTTATATGACGGGCCCTGGATATAATTTTGGTAGTAAGAATAACTGGAATGAAAATCAGTGGTATTTTGTTGCAGCTACTTATAATAATACCCATGTTGCTTTTTATGTCGACGGAGTTGTTGATAATATAGTTGCTGAAACAGTTGCAATAGGTGCATATAATGCAGATGCATTAAATATTGGTGCATGGACACAAACACTGCATTGGTTTAATGGAACATTAGATGAGATCAAAGTTTTTAATAGGTCTTTATCAGCAAGTCAGATTTATCAGATTTATCTTGATACGAGAAATGGAACAAGTATGAATAGCAATATGACTAGTAGCGAGATAAGAGCAGGTGAAAATTGGACAGTAGAAGTGACTCCAAATGATGGAATTGGGGATGGGACTTTAAAATTAAATTGGACAGTCATAGTATCTGACAACATTCCAACTGTAACTTTATCAAACCCAAGCGATGGAGCTAGTGGCGTTGACTTAACGAGTTTTATATGCAATACAACAGATGATATTAATCTTAAGAATGTAAGTCTATACGGAAATTGGACAGGAAGCTGGCATTTGAATCAAACAACAAACATTTCTGGGACAAGTAACAGCACTAATTTTACGAATATTGACCTACCTGATGGGACTTTTGTCTGGAATTGTCTTGTTTATGATAATAGTTCTCAGTCAGCATTTGCCTCTTCTAATTTTACTGTTACAAACGATAGATGCGGATTAACTCAGGTTTCCTCAACTACAACATTGACAAAGAGTCAGTGTGAACATTATAATATAACTTCTAATAATGTTGTTTTTTCGTGTGGAGGATATACTGTTTTTGGACATACAGGACTTATAGGAAATGTATCAATAACAGCCAAGGATAGAAATAATATAACTGTAAAAGACTGTATTTTGACAAATTGGAGTCATGGAATTTCTTTTTCAAATGTGACAAATTCTTTGATATTTAATTCAACGTTATTAAATTTAAGCGATATTAGCGAAGGAAATGTCTATTCTTTAGGAATAAACCTTACTAGTTCTAATTATAACAACATCACTAATGTTAATATAACAAATATGACGACTCAATCAACATCTGGCTCTGGATGTTATGACGGTAGTTTAAGAGGAGTTAGCCTATCTTCTTCGGAAAATGTTACAATAAATAATTTAAAAGAAAACTTTATTAATGGAACTTTTAGATTAGATGGAGATACAGAAAATCCAGGATGTCAACTTGTAATTACTACTACTGGTGATGGAGTTATTATTTCATCATCTTCTCACAACTTTACTATATTTAATTCTACATTTAATACTATAGGTGCTGAAGCAATAGATGGAGATTCTTCAGGAAGATTAAATATTACTTTAAATACAATAACTAATGCAGCCACTGGAATAGAGACAACCAATGAAAATACAGGAGGATATGCTGTTGGAAATAATATAAGTAAAAGTAGTGTTGGTATTGACATCTCTTCTTCTGGTAGCTGGACTGTTCAATATAACAATGTGAATTTTGTAAGTAGTAAAGGAATTTCTGTTTCAGGCATAGGAGGATATGTTGATCATAATGTTGTTAATCATATCAATTCAAGTAGTAGTAGTGTTGGAGGAATAACAATGGGCATATTAAACACAAACTCATTTGACAACAATACTGTTTACAATGCTTCTTTTTCAACTCCTTCAAGCTCTGCTATTTATGTGACAAGAAATTTTAATGGCACATACATAAATGTAACAAATGCAACAAATGGATTTTACTTTTCTGGCTCTAATGCAGATAATTCTAACTTAACAAATTCATCTATATCTGAAACATTGTGGAATTCTACTTATATAAGTGGGGCTTCAAATGTTAATTACTACAATGTGACCCATGATACATCGAAAATAAACATTTCTTCTGGGAGTTTTTTTAATTATTATTATTTACAAGTTAATGTTACTGATCATAATTATGCAGCCTTAAATGTAGCCAGTGTTAATGTCACTAACAATACTGGGAGTGGATCTCCGGAAATCCAAACAACGACAGGCTCTAATGGCTTAACACAACAACTTGTTATATTGACATTTAATCAAAGTTCATCAGGTGTTGCAAATCACACTCCCCACAACATTTCAGCATCCAAGACAGGATACTCTTTAAACTGGACAAGAGAAGCTTTAGACAGGTCAAGATTAATATGGCTTCTTATTCATACTCCTGAAATTCTTTCTTATATACCTACAACAGATACATTTTCAATTGCAGAACCAAGTAATCAGACATTTAGCATAATATATACTAATCAGACTCCTGTCCATATAAGATGGTTTGTAAATAATACTGAGAATACAACAATAACAAACACAAGTCAGTTTATATGGTATGGAAATTATACACAGCAAGGAACCTATCAAATAAAAGTAAATATATCTAATGCCGATGGTTTTGATGAGCAAATATGGACAATGACAGTAAATGATACTAATCCTGCTCCGACTCACACAACTCCTTTATTTGATGTATTTCCCCCTGCGAATTCTCAAAATTTTTCCTGTTTAAATCAATCAACGAGTGATGCTAACGGAGATAATGTAACTAATATTTACAATTGGCTTGTTAATGGAAATTCAACAACTGTCTTGAATATGCCATTTGACACAAACATTTCAGTAACAACCCCAAATCTTGTTAAAGATTATTCTGGAAATGGAAATAATGGAACTTTGAATAGCAGCTCTGCTTTAATTTGGACATCAAATGGAAGGGTTGGAGGAGCTTATAATTTCTCTGGAAATTCTGGTTCAATAATTAGAATTAATGATTCTTCTAGTCTAAGTTCAACTCAAAACTTAACTGTCATGGCTTGGATAAAACCAGCATTGAATTTTACAGGAGCAGGCCTTGTTCGTACTATTTTAGTCAAGAGAAACTCAACAACTTTTTCTTACAGGTTTAATATAGATGATACTGTATTTGAAGATGGTAAGTTAGATTTTCTTATTATGGGAGTTTCTCATAAATCTGTTAGAAATAACTGGACAAAAGATACTTGGTATCATGTTTCAGCAACTTATAATAAATCACATGTAGTTTTGTATGTTGATGGAGTTGTTGATAATACTGTTGCTGAGACAAGAAGCATTTCTTATGATGGAAACCCTCTTGATATTGGAGGACAAAATAACAATTCTTTGTTATTTAACGGAACAATAGATGATGTAAGGATTTACAACAGGTCTTTGTCTAGCAGCCAAATTTATCAGATTTATTTAGATACTCAAGATGGTTTAAGCAATAAAAGTGTTATTGTTGGTGATGAAACACTAGTCAACGAGAATTGGACATGTCAAGTTACTCCAAACGATGCTTATCAAGATGGAACAACTCTTTCAAATTCAACAAATATAACAAGTGCTGCAATTGCTATGTCTCTTTCATCTAAATTAGCTCAACAAATAAATTGGACTCTTACAGTCCTTCCTACTGTTAATCAATCAGCAGAAGGGAATAATGGGACAGACATCACAGAATATTACATAAATGTTACAGCAACAGGAGGAACAGCCGATGTTTACATTAGGGCTAATGATAATCTAAAAACTTCTGGAGGAGATATTCTTGGACTTGGGAATGAAACCTTTAATTATAATTTAACTAATTCAACTGTCCCTGGAGAAAGTAGGATACAATTAACCACTAATTTTTCAGACAATAAAATAGGCAGCAATATTGAAAGCGGAATTATCTATCTTAAATTTTATTTAAATGCGCCTGCTGCACAGCCTGCCGGAATTTATAATAACACACTGGAATTTAAAGGAGTCGCAAGTGGTGAATCTCCTTAATTTTTAATGTAATAATATGGAAATATTTAAAAGAAAAGATGTATTTTAGATTGCATATAAAGAGGTTAAAATGAGGATTGAAAATATAATAGTTTTAATTTTTGGTTCGGTTTTTTTATTTTCAATTATAATGTTTATGACTCAAGGAATAAGGATGACAGGCTATGCAACAACAAGCACAACAGTTTCAAATGTGACCATATCAACTTTTTTTGCTATTGCCATGTCAACAAATCTTTCAGATGGAATAAGATTTGGAAATTTAACAACTTTACCTGTAACAAATCAAAATGCAACCCACAATTTTGATGGAACAAACACGACAATGTCTGGAAATGGGACATCTATGTGGGTTAATGTTTCCACAGACAGTAATACAGCTGTTGATTTTTGTTTGAAGGCAGACGACAACTTAAGAACTAGTGGTGGAGATGTTTTAACTTTGGCAAATGAATCATATCATAATTCTAGTGTTACTAATTTAACACAACCAGATATGGGAAGCGAGATTGCATTTACGAGTTCTTATGTTAAGGCAGGTCCTAATGTTGCCGCAGGAAGTCAGCATTATTACAGATTCTGGTTGGATGTTCCAGCAGGACAGGCTTCAGGAACATATAATAATACAATTAGTGTTAAAGGAGTGTCAACAGGAGGTTCATGTTAAACCTTTTTTGAAAAGGTTTCCAAAACCAAACCTTAAAATAAATTAAAACCAATACAAAAAATGAAAAATAAACTCTGCTTTGTTTTGTATTTAATCATTATTTTAAATGTTTATTTTGTTTCAGCAGAATCTGGTGTTGGGATTAGGTCTTATCAAGAATCAATACTTCTTAGAGAAAATCAAGAAGGATGCGTGTCTGTTGGAGCTTATAATCCTTTCAATGAAGATACAAAAGTCATAGTTGGCATTTCTGATGAACTGAAAGAAGTCCTTATTTTACAAGAGGCGGAATCAAAATTACTTCCTGCTTTTACCTCAAGTAATGATGCAATACCTTTAAAGTTTTGTTTTAAGGTCCCTAAATTCTATCAAAGAGATTGTTCTATAGGGAGTTTTATTTGTGAACTTACTTGTAATGAACCTCAAAAAGAATACTCTGGAGAAATTTCTCTTACAACTCAACCTTCAAGTACAGATATTGGGGGGGCTGGTGGCTCTGCAACAAAATTATCAGTTTCTACAAAATTAAATGTCAGGGTTGAATGTATTCCTCATCCCAGGGAGTATACTGCTGTTTATGTTTCTCTGGCTTTGATTTCAGTGTTTGTTGTAGGATTTGTATTATTCAAGAGATATAGAAAGCCTAAAGTTCAGAGGGACAGGGAGAAGTTAATGAAACTTAAGGCAGAGATAGCTAAGGAAGAGAGTAAAGGTAAAGGCAAATCTAAAAAAAGATAGTTATCTTTTTTAAAAATTAAATTATTTAATATCTAATTCATGATAAATATTTTTTATATGATTGTACATTTTTAGACTCTGGAATATATTAGTGTTGGCATTTAATAATAGGTTGAAGTTAAATAAGATAACTAAAATTAACAAGAAGTCTGACTTGTTAATAATAATTTATAACGAGGGGTCATAATACTCTAAATTTGGGCAATTATATCAAATTAAAGATTCATTTTATATAAACTAAAGAAATAAAAATATAGGATAATTATTCTTTTTATGATTAGATTAAAAAGAGGTTGGTTATTATTATCTATATTTTTAACTATAGTGGCAATTTTCTTCAATATAAGATTTTTGGGATTTGCAATAAATGCAACCACTCCATCAAACGTCACTATTTCTGCAGGAAATTCTTTTCCTGTTATAGGGCCAATTAACAGCTCTTTATTTATTTGTGAGAGTCAGAGCATGTTTTATCAATTTAATGCTACAGATATTGACGGAGATGTTTTAACAGGAAGGATTTCTCCTCAAGATCCATTTTTTGTATTTTGGGTCTCTCAAGAAAGTCCTAATACTCATAATTTTGCAATAGTTTCCGGGACTCTAGACAAGGGAGATGTCGGAGGAGTTAACAATGGCTTTCAGTTATACCAGGAAACTGTTTTTATTAGCGATAATTTTAATTCAAGCTGCTGTGAAGATTCTGAAAAGGTTAATATAACTGTTGTGGAAAAGAACAATGTTCCTGTAGTTGAAGACATAGGAGTTAAAACAATCTATACACAAGGAGAGAATTCAACTTTGTATGAGGTTTGGAGTGTTAATGATACAGAGTTTAACCTTGGTTATGGCGGTTTGACTTATAACATATCTATTAAAAATTCTTCTGGCTCTGCAGTTAATTTATTTAATATAAGTTCTTTAGGAGTCATTAATTTTACAGCAAATACTTCTACGACTTTAGGAGTTTATAATGTAACTGTTTGTGTTAATGATACAGGACTTTCTAACCCTCATCAAAATATAAGTTCTATATGTGGTAACTCTGGAAATTCTCAATCTGTTTGCGACTCTTTCAGTTTAACAATAACAGACGAAAATAGGCCACCAAATATTACTTCTTATTATCCTACTAGTTTGGAATTTAGTAGCTTAGGAACTTCGTCACTTTTTTTCAATATAACAAAGCATGATCCTGATGGAACAATTCCTGATGCTTATTGGTATCTGGATGGTGTATTTAGGGAGCTTGATTCAGGAAGTTTTGTTGACACATTTAGTTATACTTTTGGATGTGGTATTTCAGGAATTCATAATATTAGTGTTGAGATTACAGATGGTTTGCTTAATGATTCATTACAATGGAATGTAACTATTAATGAAGTTTCATGTGCCGCTCCTCCACCAGTTGTTGGTGGGGGCGAGGGTGGAGGAGGTGGATTTGCCGGG
The DNA here is from genome assembly GCA_964497435.1 of Candidatus Woesearchaeota archaeon. Classification (GTDB taxonomy): domain Archaea; phylum Nanobdellota; class Nanobdellia; order Pacearchaeales; family GW2011-AR1; genus CAZCCD01. The sequence continues at coordinate 101,955 of CAZCCD010000004.1, forward strand.
TTTAAGGAATTCAGTGTCTATCCAGAATTTATAACAACAACTGTTTTACATCAACAAGGAAAGAGCTTTGATATTAATGTTACAAATACAGGAACAGCAATCATAGATATTTCAATGGCAATAGAGAATTTAACAGATAAGGCAATTTTAAGTGAAGAAAATTTCAATCTAATACCAGGCAAATCAAAAATTGTTAGACTTTATCTTTATGCCCTAAGTGAGACAACTCCAGGAGTTTACTTTGGGAGAATTATGGTGAGCGACGGTGCATCAACAAAATATGTAAAGATAGTTTTAGAAGTTAAAGAGAGAGAGCCTTTGTTTGATTTGAAAGTAATAGTTCCTCCTGAATACAAAGTAGTTAATCCTGGAGAAAATATAGGAGTCATAGTTAAAATGTTAAATATTGGTTTATATGGGACAGCTGTTGACGTGGATCTTGTTCTTTATATTGTTGACCTTGAAAAAGTAATACTTTATGAGTCTTCTAAAGAAGTCATTGCTGTTGAAACTAATTTATCAATTGAAAGAACTTTATATGTTCCTATAGATGCAACAAGTGGGACTTATCTTGTTTTAGGAGAGGCTAAATATACAAATATAAGTATTAGCACTTATGACACTTTTGTTGTTGTGCAAAAGAAATTCTTGAAGATAAGTTATATATTGTTGATATTGTTGGTTTTAATTTTGATATTATTTATAATATTTATTTTATATAAAAGAAGGAAGAAAAAGAAGGAATGGGAATAAAGTAAAAAATGAAAGTCAAGGTTAAACTAAATGTCCTGGGCATAAATATTTATATTTTATTTTTTTTATTTTCTCAAGGCTTTCTTGCATTTTTTTAGGATCGCTTTCTGGGAGATCTGTCCTACCTATATAGCCATCATTAAAAATACTGTCTCCTGAAAAAAGAACATTTCTATACAATATACATATACTGTCTCTAGTATGCCCTGGAGTTTCAATTACTTTTAACATTGGAAATTCTTGTTCTAATTCTTTTATGTTGTGTTTTGAATATATTTTTGCATTAGGAAAAACATTTAAATTTCCTACATGATCCCAATGAGTATGGGTCAGTATAATTGAATTTATGCCCTCTTTTTTAAAACCAATTTTTTCAATATCATTGATTAACTCATGTTCGTTTTCTTTAGATGATGTATCAATTAATATCGGATTTTTTAAATCTATGAGATAAACACAAGAGCCGAATTCTTTAAAATTTAATTGCCAGACATCTTTTTTTATTTTTTTTATCATTATTTGAAAGTAGAAGATAATGTATATAAATAGTTTTTTGTTTATAGGAGAATGAAGTATGAATTTGCGTTAGATATACAATTAATAGCCGAGGAAATCTCAAAAATGCTGTATCCTCATATTAGACTTGAGAGGATTAAATGCTATAGAAGTTATGGCTCTTCAAGCAGAGGAACAATAGCCAGATGCCATGCACTTGGAAAGATTATGCAGAAAGCCATAGGAGTCAATGCATTCTATACTCTTGAATTTTTATCAGAGAGGTTTGATAAATTAGACAAAGAAGAACAGATAAAAGTAATAATCCATGAATTAATGCACATACCAAAAAGCTTTGGAGGAGGTTTTAAACATCATGATTATGTTTGTCAAAGAAATGTGAATTTGCATTATAGGGAATATAATAGGAGAAAAAATGAAAACCAAAAAAGTTTATTTTAACCTTAATGGAAAGAAATTCAAATTTGATGCAGAGATTTGTGAGGGTTTAAAGGCTGGTAGAGGATTGATGTTTAAATCTAAAAATACAAACGCCTTATTGTTTGAATTTGATAATCAATCTAAAACCCCTTTAACCTCTTTATTTGTGTTTTTCCCTTTTGTTGCTGTATGGCTTGATGGAGAAAGGATTGTTGACATAAGGCTGATAAAGCCGTTCAAGCCTCTAATAAGAACAAAAAAGAGATTTAACAGGATTTTAGAAATTCCAGTAAATCACAGATATAAGCGTGAGATTAAATTTCTCTGCTCGAAACCCCACTAGCTTATGGATTATTTCGTGAAGTTTCTCTGCTCGAAACCCCACTAGCTTATGGATTATTTCGTGAAGTTTCTCGTCGGATAACAAAAGATTTAAAAAGATGTTCCGATTGATTTTATCATTACACTATGAAAGGAGGTATAGAAAATTAAATATGGGAAAAGTTCTTGTTAGAAATGTGGTTAAGAGAAAACACGGCTATCTTTATTATGTAGATGGAAAAGGAAATGTTTGTGAGGCAAAGATGGCTAGAGGTGGAAGAAAGAAAAAGAAAAAGAGATAAAGATTTTTATTTTTATAGTTTTTATTTTTAATTAATATTTATTTAAAATGACAAAAGGGAAAAAGAATAAGAGATGGAGTATAGCATTTCTTTTTTCTATTTTTTTAGGTTTTTTTGGAGTTGATAGGTTTTATTTGGAATACATATGGACTGGAATATTGAAATTGATAACGCTTGGGGGTCTAGGAGTGTGGTATCTTATTGACATAATACTCATAGCTACAAGGTATCATTTTTCAAGAGTGAGATGGATTGATTAGAAATATTTTTGCATACTCCAAAATAATTGTTTAACTTTGTTTAATTAATAACTTATTTGCTCAGATTCAGACTCTATCAAGAATCTTTGCTATAAATAATATTAATAGATAAACTAATTATGGAATATTTAGATTACTAACTTGTTATTACATTAACACCAAGATAATTATTACGAATTAAAAATAAAGCGTTTTATTTTAACATCAAACAATTTATAAAATATTGATTCTAGTGAAGTGAATGGATAAAAATGAAATTATAAAGGCTGGGAAAATAGCTGTTGAGGTTAAGAAATATGCAAGGGAAATTTTGAAGAAAGACGTTAGCTTATTGGAAATTGCTGAAAAAGTAGAAAGCAAGATTTTTGAGTTAGGAGGAAAACCTGCTTTCCCTGTTAATCTTTCAATTGATAATATTGCTGCACATTACACTCCTTCTCACGATGATAAAAGTAAAGCTCGTGGCTTATTGAAGGTTGATTTTGGAGTCCATATTGATGGATGGATAGCTGACACTTCTTTTAGTGTTGATTTGGAAGATAATGAAGAAAACAAAAAACTCGTTATTGCATCTGAAAAAGCACTTGAAAATGCTTCAAAAAAAGTGAATAGTGGAATAAAAGTCGGAGAGATTGGAAAAGTTATTCAGGAGACAATTGAAGACGAAGGTTTTTCTCCAATTGTAAATCTTTCAGGACATCAAATAAATCATTATGAGTTACATTCCGGAGTAACAATACCTAATATTGATGATAATAGGAATGTTAAATTTGAAGAAGGTTTGTATGCTATCGAGCCCTTCACATCAACAGGTCTTGGTAGAGTTCATGACGGAAAACCCTCTGGAATTTATGAATTAATTAGCGAGAAGAATGTTAGGAGTACAATCGCCAGAGAAGTCTTGAGTTTTATTATTGAAGAATATAAAACCCTGCCTTTTTGCTCAAGGTGGCTCTTTAAGAAATTTGGAGCTAAAACATTTTTTGCGTTAAGACAGCTAGAAGAAAATGGAAATTTAAGACAATTTAACCAGTTAGTTGAAATTCAAAATGCGAAGGTTAGTCAGGCAGAAAATACTTTCCTTATTGAGAAAGATAAAGTGACAGTTATAACTCAGTAGATTCAAATTCCTCTCTTTCTAACAATTGCTTTACATGATAAGCAAGATCAGGATGACTAAATGGTTTTTTATAAAAACCTTCTGCACCAACTTCTAAAACTCTATTTTTTACATGGTCATCATCATCCCAGCAATAGAATATAGATGGAAAACTGACCTTTCTTGAGATTCTTTGAATAATTTCTGTTCCTTTTGGTCCATAATCCAAGTCTTCTTCTGTAATTAATAAAACAACGTTGCTTGAATCTTCTCCAATCAATCTGCTACTAAGATCCATTCCATTATTAAAATGCTCATAATGATAATTTCCAGAAAGGGTTTTTTCTAACCATTCTTGTGTTGCCTCTCTTGTAAACTTGCTAGGGTCAGCTATTATAATAGATTCCTTTGTCATTTCATTAACTCTAAAAAAGAATATTTAAATCTATCCAAGATAACTGCTTTCTGCAGGAACAGCTGCTTTGACTGCTTTTAGATAATTGTCTTCGACTTTTTTGTATACTTCTATTGTTGATTTTGTGATGCTTGGTTTTATTTTTTTCAATGCTTCTTCAAAGTGAGAAAGCTTTACTTGCTTTGCTTCTTTTGATTCTCTCAAGGCGAGCATTCCTGCCTCTCTCACTACAGCCTCTAAATCAGCTCCGGTATATCCTTCTGTTTTCTTTGCGAGTTCTTTTAATGAGATGTTTTTTGCCAGAGGCATTTTTTTTGTATGAATCTCAAGTATTTTTAATCTTCCTTCTTCTGTTGGCGCAGTGACTAAAAGTATTTTGTCAAACCTCCCTGGTCTTAATAATCCAGGATCTAGCAAGTCTGGCCTATTAGTTGCACCTATTACTAAAACATCTTTTAGATCTTCTAAGCCATCCATTTCAGCAAGCATTTGATTTAAGACTCTTTCTGTAACTTTTGTTCCTGCTTCTAGGCCTCTTCTTCCTGCAAGTGCATCTATTTCATCAAAAAATACTATACAAGGAGCAACCTGTCTTGCTCTTTCAAATACTTTCCTCATTCCTTCCTCACTTTCACCAACCCATTTACTTAGCAATTCAGGACCCTTAATCTGGATAAAATTAGCCTCTGATTCTTTTGCGACAGCCTTGGCCAAGAGTGTTTTTCCTGTTCCAGGAGGGCCATAAAGAAGTATTCCTCTAGATGGTCGTATCCCCATTCTGTCAAAACCCTCTGGAAATTTAAGAGGCCATTCAACAGCTTCTTTCAATTCTTGTTTTACTTTTTCTAGACCACCAACATCTTCCCAACCAATATTTGGGGTTTCAACTAAAACCTCCCTCATTGCACTTGGCCTTACTACTTTTAAAGCATCCATAAAATCATTATGTTTGATAATTAATTTTTCCAGCATTTCAGGAGGAATCTGCTCTTCTTTGTCTAATTTCATTTCAGGAAGCAGTTTTCTTAGAACATTCATTGCAGATTCTTTTGCGAGAGCTTCAAGATCGGCTCCAACAAAACCATGTGTTAATGAAGCTATTTCATATAACACTGCTGGGATTGACTCTTTTCTTACTATATCAAAATATTCTTTAGATAACACGTTTGAATCCTGTAGGTCATTTAAAATCTCAAAAACTTGTTTCTCACTTTCAGACAAATTTCTTTTTAAAAAAATGCTTCTAGGATCATTTTGTCCTCTTTTAGCGAGAGAATCCTTTAATACACATATCTCTTTTATCAACTCAATTAGAAGTTGTTTATTATTCTTAAATTCATCACTTCTTTTCCTAACTACTAATATGTCTTTCCTTATTTTATCTATTTGACTTTCAGAATCTTTTACATCTTTGGTAATTGTTTGTATACGCTTTTCTAAAGTAAGAATTTGATCGTTCAAATCATCTATATTTTCTCTTAGTTTTTTTAATTCACTTTTTTTTAGTCTAAACAGCTCTAATACTTCTGAGAGGTGAAATTTTCTTTCATATTCTCTTTCTAACGTTCTAAATTCATTCTCTAATCTTTTTAACAACAGACTTTTTCCTTCAGAATCAGAATTTAAATCCTTTAATTCTTTACTTTTATCTTTTTTCTCTTTAGAAATCTTCTCTATTTTTTCTGCTAACTTTGATATCTTAATATTTGAATTTTCTTCAAAAGAAGATAATTCATTTAAGAAAACTTTTTTAGAGATATTAATATCCCAAAAATCAAGAGGCATTCCTCTTGTATGAATTTGCAAAATTTGTAACCTTCCATTTTTATCCGGGACTCCTACTTCAATCTCTCTATCAAATCTCCCAGGCCTCCTTAAAGCAGGGTCAAGTGCATTTACTCTATTTGTTGCCCCAATTACAATTACTTTTCCTCGAGATTTTAGGCCATCCATCATAGTTAATATCTGGGAGACGACTCTTCTTTCGACTTCTCCAGAAACATCTTCACGTTTTGGTGCAATGGCATCAATCTCATCTATGAAAACTATTGCTGGTGCTGTTTTCTCAGCCTCTTCAAAAACATCTCTAACTCTCTTTTCACTCTCTCCATAGAACTTAGAATTATGCATTAAAAAATAAGGAGAAGCAGTAAAGCTGTCTTTATCAACGGTAAAATCATACAATTCCATTTTGCCGAGAGGAGTTAAATTATCTACTCTCTCCCATGCAATATCATTTCTAAGCAAAGTGTTAAACTCTTTTTTCACAGCATCATTTACAATGTTGTGTTCGACCGCCAAATCATAAAGAACTTTTAATGAATGTTTTGTAGCCTTATCAGTTTTATAAATATAATAATCTTTATTTCTATAATTTTTATAAGGAATTCTTTTTATCTCTTCTATTAATAAGGAAGGGTGAGGTATATTCTCATACTCTTTCACTCTTATAACTTTTTCTATTTCTTTCAAAGCAGCTAATTTATGTTTGCTTACTGCACCAATTTGCAAAAATTTAACTCTTCCTTCATTACCCCTAACAACTAACTTATACATTAATCCTTTTGGTGTATGATGTTCTGCTAATTTAGTACTTATACCTAATTTTAATAGCATCAATGACTGTAATTGGGATAAAAACTCCTTTTTAACGCTATAAAGATAAGGTGTTGGATAGATCATATTCTTTACTTTTATTTTCATAACTGTTCCATCCCCATCAAAATATCCTCTAATAAAAGACTCAATTTCATTTTTTGGAAGGGTGAAGAAATAACTAGGAATATGTTCCTTATTTTCACTCGTAAACTTTAGTAGTCTTAGATATTCTACTAAAAGTTTTGAATAAACTATAACCCCAAACATCTTCCCCTTATTTTTTTCCTTAAAATTATCAATATTGAAAACCCTCTTAACGAGAAACTTAAAACGTTCTATTAATTCAATATTATTGTTATAAAAACCAATCGAGTCATCTTTTCCAGAGATATTCCCATCAGAAACTATTAAACCTAACAATTCTAAAAGCTCTGAAGATGTTTTTTTGGGAAGCTTGATAAAATTACTTCTTGAAAGGTTTATACTTTTAATAGCGAAATTACCATCTTTCTCTGTTAAGCTGAATTTTTGATGCAGTTCACTTAACGGGACATTAAAACTAGATTCCTCTAAATCTATTTTATTTAACCTGGCAACAAAATCTCCTTTATTTAGGTTTCTCACAGCCTCCCAAACTAACTCTCCGTTTCTATAAACCAAAAACGGCTGATTTTCAGAAGCAATAATTTCGTTTCCGTCGCTTAATTCTAATTTAAAAGACTCTGCCTCTAATTTCGTAACATGTGTGATGTTGGCTTTCTCTATTTTGCCGTCCTTAAATGAATATGTGCTGATTGGCTTATCAAGTTTTTTTAGAATATAATCTCTAAATTTTTCATCTTTTCCTTCTTGTAGATAAATCTGTTTAGCCTTTATATATCCATCAGGATTTGTTAAGACTTGTGTTTCTCCAGAAACACACATTACTTCTGGCCCGTTTAACAAAATAAAATTAGCATCTGTTTCGTTTGCGACTGCCTTGGCCAAGAGTGTTTTTCCTGTTCCAGGAGGACCATGGAGTAAAACTCCTTTTGGAGGCTCTACACTTAACCTTTCAAATATTTCAGGATGTTTCATAGGTATCTCAACCATTTCTCTTATCTTTTTGACCTCATCATCTAATCCACCAATGTCTTCATAAGTTATTTCAGGGATTTTTTCTTCAGAGATTTCGACTGCTTTTGGATTTAATGTTACTTCTGTGTTTTCTGTGACAATACATGGCTGGCTTGGAGAGATATTCACTACGAGAAATTTTATTTGTGTTATTCCTCCTCCAAGATTTCCAAATCCCATATTGTTTAACATTTCTCCAAACAATCCGCTGAATTCATCATCCATTGACTCAGAGAAGAGATCTCGTCTTCTTTGGACTCCGCCAAGGACAACTATATCTCCTTTAACTATTGCCCTTCCTAAAAGCCCTCTTCTTAAACTATTAGAGTCAGCCTGAATCATTATGCCTTTTTGAGCAGGAGCAATAATTACTTTTTTAGCTTCTTTAATTTCAACTTTAGAAACAGAGACAACATCTCCTATACCTGTCCTTGCATTTCTCCTTAGTATTCCATCTATTCTTATTATTCCTTCTCCAACATCTGCAGGATAGGCCCTATCAGCTATTGCAATTGTTTCTTTATTTCCTTTAATCAAGATTACATCTCCTCTTTTTATACCTAGTTCTCTCATGATTTCAGAATCTATTCTTGCTATTCCTTTGTATGCATCATCTTGCAATGCTTCAACAACCTTTAACTGAACTTTTTTTTCTGTCATGTTATATTTTATCCTCTTTTATATCCAGCGAAGATTTGCGTGGATTGATATTTAAATCCTTTTGGAGATATTTCTTTTTCTTCTGATAATTTTACTAGTTTAAATTCCTTTGTTTTCTCATTATATTTTATTGTATATCTTTGCTTTAAAAAACCTTTAGAGTCATCTCCTTTTTTTATAAGGATTATCTCTTTAGTTCCTGATTTATCTCCTGTCTTTTCATTATACTGGGTGTTAATATTAAAATCCTCAACTAAATATTCTTTTCCGTTAATCTCTATTTTATCTCCTTTCTTTAGTTTAGATAGATTTGGGCGAATTTTCTTCAACCTTTTTTGTTTTATAGTTTCTAACATTTTAATTTCCTCCTAAATTATACACAATATTGTAACAACTTTTACATGTTTGTCCTGCTCCTTCTACATATCCTTCTCTTAACCTTATTGGGGTTTCTATAAGTATATTTATTGGATTATGACATAAGACACATTCTTCAAATCCTAATTCTTCAAAGATTCTGTTTTCTTCTTTCATTTTTCCTCCTGATTATTTCTCCAAAACTCAATGAAAGTCTGCCAGCTTCTTCAAAACATAGTTTAACCATGTCATCCATTATTTTTTCCTGTTCTCTTATAAATGAGACTATTTCTTTTGGGATAGAGACAGCGTAACTGTTGCCTACTATCCTCATTTTTACTTTAAATTCTCTGTTTTTAAGGTTCATAAATTTATTGTATTCATCCTCATCAACAGGATGGATTATCTTACTTGAGCATTTAGGACATTCAATTGCCCTTAAATTGAAGCCGTTTTTAGAAATATTTATCTTTTGCATTTTCTCTTCGCAGTCTTTGCATAGTATTGCGTTGTCGAATATATCGGCCATTTTACTCCTTAATTATGAAGGCTGTATCTTTAGATACAGCCAGTGGGGTTGAAAAGAGGTTATTCCTCTACCTCCGTCTAAGCGTAGCCGGAGAAAAGAGGTTATTCCTCTGCCATCGTCAATAAATTGCCAATGGGAAGAGGTTACTTATGAAGTATATACCTCATGTGTATACATAAGGTGTATACTATTTAAATGTTTTGGTTAATTTGTTATAATTATAAAGTAATCATTAAAATTGTAGAATATTTTTAAAATCAAAACCAATTTATAAAATCATGTTAAAGTGGTTTGAAAAAAATAATAAATTTTCTTGGATTATTACTTTATTGATAGCTTCAACTATTTTTTACCTATCATCTCTAAATTTTGGGAAAACAAACACACAAGGAAATTTTCCATCAATCATTTATCATTTTTTTGCATTCTTTTTTTTATCTTTTTTTCTTTCAATTTCATGTATAAAAGGAGATTTTAAGAAAAAACATTTAATCATTTTAGTTATAATTGTATCAGTTGTTTATGGAATTCTTGATGAACTTCACCAATATTTTACACCAAATAGATTCATGTCTTTTTATGATATCATGATAAATACATCAGGAATCTTTGTAGCTTCTTTAATTTATTTCATAAGGATTAATGGGAAGGAAAAATAAAAACGCCTCTACAAGGAATTGAACCTTGATTTTACCGACCGCAACGGCACGTTCTATCCATTGAACTATAGAGGCATTTATCTGCGATAAATGGTTCAAAAAATTGAACAAAAATTTACTTTTGTAAATCTTTCCACCCATCCGAAATTTCAGTTTCGAATGGGGGCATTATTATTTATAGTAAAAAGGATTTATGAAATTAACTGATGATAATAATACTCTAACAAAAGATGCTAGCTCTTAAAATCGCTAGTTATTTAATAAATTAATAATAAAAAAGCTAAAATTAATATTGGTTAAATTATAAATGAAATCGGACGAACAGCTAAATTTAATTGATATCTAGAGAGTAAAGACTAAACAAAAATATTTTAAAAACCCTTATAAACCAAGATAAATTATTCACTTTATGAGTTTTAAAGAGAATCTAAAGAAATACTGGAGTAAATTCTGGTTTATTGTCTGGAAAGATAATAGTGTCAAAGGATGGTTAATCTCTATAATATTTCTTTTTGTCGTTATAAAATTTATATTTTTTCCTATATTGAATTTAGTTACCGGAACATCTTTACCTTTGGCAATTGTTGAATCTTGCTCAATGTATCATAAAGGAAATTTATTTTCTGATTTTGATGCATGGTGGAATAGACATGATGAAAAATATTTAGATTTTAATATAAATATAAATGATTTTGAAAATTATAAGTTCAAAAATGGCTTTAATAAAGGAGATATTTTATTTATTGTTGGAACAGATCTTGGTAAAATAAAAAAAGGAGATATTATAATATTTGATGCTGGAAAGCAAAATCCATTAATTCATAGAGTCGTTGATATAGAAACTGATTTGGAAACTAGTGAGAAATCCTTTTCAACAATAGGAGATAATAATAACGGCCAATTGTCTGTTGAAAAAGATATAAAAGAAAATCAAATTATAGGTAGGGCCGTCTTTAAGTTAGTGCCTTATATTGGATGGGTGAAGCTAATATTTTTTGAGGCTAATAGAGTGTCTAATGAAAAAGGTTTTTGTCATGAAAATTGATAACTTATTTGAGCAATAGAAAGATTTAGGTAAATTAGATATGATAAAAATTATAATAGTTAATAATAAAAAGGTTTGTGTTTGGTTAGTATTTGAGAAAATAACTACGAGTAAAACGAGTAGCAATTTTAAATAGTGGAAAAGTTTTTAAATAAAATAAATAGACATTAAATAAAAACAAAGATAACATGGAATTTTGCCCTAAATACGAAGATGTGAGTATTTTCAAAATTCAATAAAACTAAAATGGAATTTTGCCCTAGATGCGGTGCAGTCCTTGTACAAAAAAGGAAGAGAGATGGATGCCCTAGATGTAATTACTCTGCTAAAGGGAGAGTTAAGATAAAAACCTCTGAGAAAATCAATGGAAAGAGAGAAGTGGTTGTTGTTTCTGAAAGAGAAGCAGAAGTTCATCCTATTGTTGCAGAAACATGTAAGAAGTGTGGAAATGAGAAAGCATATTTTTGGTCTGTTCAAACAAGGGCAGGAGATGAGGCAGAAACAAAGTTTTTCAAATGCACGAAATGCCAGCATACCTGGCGAGATTATAGGTAAAAATGGTTAGAAAGGCAGGAGTTTATTGCGATAAAGATTGCAGGTTTTACGATTCTCAACACGGAATGTGTACTTATAGAGAGTCAATATTCTCACAAGAGATAGGTAAGTCTGAATTAATAATTTTAGGAAATCTTGTATACATGTTGAAGCAAAAAGCACAGAAGGTTTAAGCGATAGAATTAGACAAGATGCTATAAAAAAATTGTTTAGAGATTAAATGGTCCCGAGGGGATTTGAACCCCCGACACCTGGATTTCTTTTTTGACTTCTCCTTGCGATTTTATCAGAGGCAATTTGAAAATAACCTTTCTGCCTAAAGGAGATGGTCCAAGGAAGAACCTTGGTTCTTCTTGATTAAGAGTCCAGTGCTCTAACCAGACTGAGCTACGGAACCACAATTCCCAGTATGGTTTGGCATTAGCCTTTAACCAGACTGAGCTACGGAACCATCAATTATGATAATTTTATATATTAATGACTGGTTTAAAAATATGTTGAAATGGTAATAATCTTAGGCATAGAATCAACAGCCCACACATTTGGAGTAGGAATTGTTAGGAATGGAAAAATATTAAGCAATGTAAAAAGTATGTATTCTACTGAAAAAGGAGGCATAATTCCTATAGAATCTGCCAAGCATCATTCTTTAGTTGCCCAAGAAATTTATAACAAAGCTATTGAAGAAGCTAACTCGTCCAAGCTTGGCCAAGTTAAAGAAAAAGATATTGATGCTGTTGCTTTTTCACAAGGTCCGGGTTTATCTCCTTGTCTTCTTGAAGGAATGAAATTTACAAAGCATATTTGTAAAAAATTAAATGTCCCTTTAGTTCCTGTTAACCATTGTGTCGCGCATTTAGAAATTGGGAAAATTACAGGAGCTAAAGATCCTGTTTTGCTTTATGTTTCAGGAGCAAATACACAAATCATTGCCTACGAATCTGGAAAATACAGGATTTTTGGCGAGACTCTTGATTTAGGAGTTGGAAATTTTATTGACACATTCGCAAGATATCTCAGCCTAGGATTTCCAGGAGGCCCTCAGATTGAACAACTAGCTTTGAAAAGCAAAAATTATATTGAATTGCCTTACACTGTTAAAGGAATGGACATTGCTTTATCTGGAATATTGACTAATTTAAGGCAGAAGATTGAGAAGATGAATAGACCTGGAAATTCTTCCCACCTCCTAACCCCCACCACCAACCCTAACAACCTCCGACCCGTTCATAATTTGCACTCGTTCAACACTCGTGATATTAATGGCTCAGAACAGACTTTGTCAAGTTCTTCGCTTAAAAAAATTGTTAAGGTTAAAAGTCTCGGAAGTTTAGATAAACAATCACCTCAAAATTTTTCTATTAACAATTTAAATAAAATTCGAGCGAGCGATAGAAAAATTCGTCCAAGCTTGGCCAAATTAGAGCGAGACAATTTAATAAATTTTACAAAAGAAGATTTAGCATTCAGCATGCAGGAAACTGTCTTTGCAATGCTAGTTGAAGTTGCTGAAAGAGCTCTTGCTCATACAGGAAAAAAAGAGCTTGTCCTTGGAGGGGGTGTTGCATGCAATTCAAGGCTTCAAGAAATGTGCAAGATAATGTGCAAAGAAAGAGAAGCTAAAATGTTTGTTCCAGAAAAATCTTTGTTAATTGACAATGCTACGATGATTGCTTACCTTGGTGAAATTATGTTTAAGTCAGGAATAAAAATTATGCCCAAAAATTTAGATAAAGTTGATATAAAACCAAGACAACGAACTGATGAAGTGGAAGTTAGTTGGAAAGTTTAAGCAATTTTCTTTTTGAAATTGTTAAATTTTATCCAGTCTATAATTAAGAAGATAATTGTTGGAATACCTAAAAATAATATCACACCCACTATTAACATAAGAGTAAACCCTTCCCCACCCCCGTTGAACCTCTATTCCTGTTAGAACTATCACTATTGTTGCAGAGATTGTTGTTATTACTGAGAAGAATATTAACAAATAGGTTGAAAATGAGAGAGCATATTTATGTTTGGTATATGTTCTATACAGAAACCCTAAGATTATAAAAGGAGCAAGGTATAATATCGGTAGAAACACTACTCTTGAAATATATATCAAAAAAATTATTACAAGTACAAAAAACATTGTTCCAACACTAAAATAAAACTTTGACAAGAAATTATAGGAATTCTCATCCTCTGCTTTTTTAAAGGTATAGATTAGAAATGGAATAACTATCGCGCCAAATATTATTAATGGAATTAAAAATTGATTTCTGGACCAAAAATAAAGGTATGTAATCCATGCTAAAGAACCTAAAATATATACCTTTAACCAAGTATTCATATTATTTTTAGTTGATTTATCTTTAAATAAGTTTTGTAAAATTCGTTAATGTTAGTTGGAAGCGAATCATATATTCCTAACTCTTATCTGGCCTTCAGTTACTACAACAAAACTTGAATTTAGTTTGTTCCCTAAAATTTTTATAGTTTGTTCAATGTATTTCTGTCTTTTAATGGGCAAGTCTTCTTTTAATCTTAAAAGAATAACTCCTGAAGAAGGCTTTTTTATTCTAAAAATAAGTTTGCCAAAATCTTTATCATTAGTTATTAAAATTCTTTTTTCTTTTTCTGCAAAATAGAGCACTCTTTCATCAGAAACTCCTGGCATAATGTCTCCTATGTATTTAGAATCAAATCCATTTTTTACAAGATAATTATGTAATTTTTTACCAGAGCTTTCATCTATTAAAAAAGAAAGCATTTTATTCATTTAATGGAAATATATTTTCATCATTAACTATTTCAGCTACATAAGCCAGTGCAGCTCTTATATCTTCTTTTGTTAGATTGGGATAATCTTCAATTATTTCTTCCTCTGTCATTCCTTGAGCTAGAAGTCTTATAATTGTATCCACAGGTATTCTTGTCCCTTTTATTATAGGTTTACCTATCATTATCTTTGGGTTCATTATAATTCTTTTTTGTAATCTTGCTTCCATGCAAAAACTATAGATTTTTTACTTATAAATTTATTGGTGGCACTTGTGTTTATAGAACCGATGAAGTTAATGTTAGTTGGAGATGAATTATCAAGATGTTAGTGAAGTTAGAAATAGGTTAGGATTGAGGTGTTGAGATGTATTAAAATAAAAAGATAACAACTACAATAATTACATAATTCTTAAAAACAAACTAAATTAATTGTTTTAATGGCTGGACAACTTGTTAGATTAGAAAAAATTTTTGATTATTCTCCTGATTTGGCTGCTGTATTAAATCTTCCTAATTTTCAGATTCCTTCCAGAATTTACATTTCCAACGAATTTTTAGAAGAGGTTTATGAAAATGTCGTGAAAGCTTCTCAAAATGTGGCAGAAAGAATAGAAAAAATTCCAAGAAATAATATAGAATTTATAATAGGTTTCGTCTACGGAATGGTTCCGGGCATAGGAGAGGATGGTAAAGATAGGGACTTTTTCATGTTTCCATATGAAAAATCGAGGCAGGGAAATTTAGTTAAAGCTCTTCCAATTCATATAAAAAACAATATTCAACGAACAGGCAAATCCACTTTTAAGGGGGATTTTGGAATTATTTTAGGAGACGAAGAAGCCCATAGAAGAACCTCTCCTAGTTTAGAAGAATACATGAGGACTCTTCCAGAATTACGATTGAATAGATATGTTAAATGAATATCAAGATGCATTGAAGAACGCGAAAGGCCCATAAGTAAATCCGTAGGATTTCCATTCCTACGTGTTACACATAGGAAACTCTGAGATCGTGTGGTTCAAATCCCACTCCCACTATTTTTTTTAGGAAGATTTAAAATTGTTGGATTCTTAAATTTAGTACGGGGAAAGGGCATAGAAGAAAACGTTTCAGAGAACCCAGAAAGAGAGGTTTTAAACTTAAAACTTCTTATATTTTTATTGGAATTATCTTACTTATCGCTTATACTTATTTTAAGAGCATACATTATTTTGCCTATAATATGATTTGGAATATTAGTCCTTTTGTTTATTGGGCTATTATTGGAGGTATATGTTTATTAATTTGGTTTAAAGGAAAATAAAAATTAAATCATTTTCCCCTCTTCTCCTCAATAATTCTTTTAATCTAAATTTTTGCAATAGTAAGTCATTCTCAACATCTTGGTCAATTTTCTTCTACTTTCCTTTTTTATCTTTTTCTTTCAAGATTCCCTTAATTAATTCTCGTGCTATCTGAACATCTTCCTCTTTGTAGGAATAAGGGCCAAATATTCCTTTAAAGCTGTCATCAAACTGCTGTTTGTTCAGGAAAGAGGATTGCTTTCTCATTGATTGTTTAAGCTTCTTAACATCCCCTTTTAACAAGTGCTGT
>CAZCCD010000005.1:0-107440 GCA_964497435.1 Candidatus Woesearchaeota archaeon
AGGAAAAATCATTCCTGTAGAAGTTAAATATGGAGAAATAAAAGATATTAAAGGCTTGCTTAGATTTATGGGTTTATTTAATATCAAGAAGGGTTTTGTTATTTCAAGAGAACAGGAAAAAAAGCAAACATATAATGGTAAGGAAATTTCAATAATCCCTGCATGGAAGTGGTTGCAATGTTGATACTGATTGTGTTATTGTTAATGCGGGTTATTGTGGAAATGCAGAGGCAATAAATAAAGATTATGTTGATAAATGGAATAATTATCTTAAAAGAGAGAATTTTAGACATTCTCTACCATGGAATAAAGTTTCTTGTGAAGTAAGTTTGCCATTAGATTATTTTGAAGCGAGATGTGTTGAAAATAAATGCATTGAAGTTCAAATTAAATATCTTCCAAATGATAACCAAAAATATTTCTGTGAGACCGATGACGATTGTATAAAGTACAATACGTGCTCGGAAGAATGTGTTAGTAGAGTTTGGGAAGAGAATAATTCTTACACTGGCCCAGTCTGTGGGCCACCTTGGAAATATGGGTGTAAATGTTCAGAAAATAAATGTCGAGAAGACAATTTAATTAATTAAACAATTAAACCTTCCCATTCAGATATTCTTTTCTCCTCTCCTCATCAAATTTCTCAATAGCATACCTTAAAGCTGTTCTTGGCATTGTTTTATGATGTTTCTTCAAGAAATCTTCTAGGATATTAGAATCTCTTTTTCCAATCTCTCTAAGCATCCATCCAATAGCCTTATGGATTAAATCATGTTTGTCATTCATTAAAATCTCAGAAATTCTAAAAGCATCTTTGAAATAGTTTTTCCTTATAAAAGAAAAAGTTGAAATTATAGAAATTCTTTTCTCCCATAAATTTTTTGAGCCAGCTAACTCATAAAGTTTATCTCTTTTTTTATTAAACAAAAACTCTCCGACAATGTTTGGAGCTGTCAAGTCAACTAAATCCCAATTATTTACATATTTAGAGTTTTTTAAATAAAAATTGAAAATATCTCCTTTAGTTCTTTCATCTGCTTTCTTAAATTTATCAACTAAAATTAATAATCCAGCTAGTCTATGCTCATGGATTTTACTTTTTAATAACTCTTCTACCTTAGGCAAACTCAGTCCAGAATATTTTTTAGCAATCTCTCTTGTTTTAGGAACTTTGATCCCAAGAAAAATATCTCCTTCTCCATATTCTCCAGGTCCTGTCTTAAAAAATCTCTGAAGGACTTTTGCTTGCTCAGGATTTCCAGCTTCTTGAAGGTCTTTGATTAAATCATTTAACATTTTTTCTTTTTCCTCTTCTCCCTCATCTTTATATAAACATAAAACAAAACCATTGCAGTAATATTTATTATCATGAACCATTTATTTGCCCAGTTGATTCCGCTAAATTTAAAGCTAGATGTTGGCCAGAAAATTGGGGTTGGATAAAATGCACGAGTATGTGTTGGAATATCTATTAAAATATGTAGAAGCCATCCAAACATCTCATAAGTTTGTTTTTTCCTTATTAAAGTTACAATTAAATAAACTAATCCAAAAATAATCAAGCTGTGACTTAGGTTATAGAGATTTGAAGCCAGACCAAACATGAATTCACTGCCTTCTGGAAGAGAGTTTGATTCAGGCCCCCTAAATTCTCCAGGAGAAATGTTCCCTAAAATTAAATTTAAAATAAGCCATGTAAAAGGAATGGTAAATGCAAACAAATCAGGAAAAACTCCAAAGAAAGCAGTCCACCATACATTTATTCTTCTTTTAACTTTTATATTCGTAAATCTTGCAAACAATCCAGCCCAGATTCCATGTGATAATGTGTCCATATCTTATTTATTTCAAAGAATTTTATAAATTCTCTTATTTCCAAAACCTTTTTAAAATATTTTATCTTATAAAAAAGATTATGACTAATGGATCGTTTGTTCCGACGAGAATGTTTTTAACAAAAGGGGTTGGGGTTCATAAAGATAAACTAGCTTCTTTTGAATTAGCATTAAGAAACGCAGGTATAGAAAAACAAAATTTAGTTTATGTTTCAAGCATTTTGCCTCCTAATTGTAAAATAATTTCTAAAGAAGATGGTTTAAAATATTTACAACCAGGCCAGATAACTTATTGTGTGATGGCAAGGAGTGAAACTAATGAGCCAAATAGATTAATTTCTAGTGCAATAGGAATTGCTGTTCCTAGTGACAGAGAAAATCATTATGGATATCTTTCAGAGCATCATGCACATGGAGAAACAGCAAAAAAATCAGGAGATTATGCAGAAGATTTAGCTGCTACAATGTTGGCTACTACTTTAGGAATTGAATTTAATCCAGATACTGCCTGGGAAGAAAGAGAACAAATCTATAAAACAAGTGGTCATATTTTCAAGACAATGAATATAACTCAATCTGCAGAAGGCAATAAAGACGGTTTATGGACAACAGTTATTGCAGCTGTTGTTTTGTTGGGGGATTAGGATTTTTATCTAAATATTTATATAGTAAATTGATTACATTATACAATGGATAGTAGCAGAAATAAAGAATATGTTGTTGTTACAAATGCTCGCCGAGAATTAATAATAAGTTCCATTCTTCATGCTAATAAAGTTGAGCACCAATATAGATTAGGAGAAATTGGTCTTCTTCACCAGGCAGTTTTGGATTTTGCAGACAATGAGAGAAATTCTGATCTTGAAGGACAAAAAAGAATGGAGGCGAGAATCACCATCCATCCTGAGGTTAGGCAAAAAGGCGAGTTAACATTAACTAATGAAGAATATTCAAAATTTTTAACTTTGGTTCAGAAAATGCCTTTAGGGCCTAGCACTCCATTTTTTCCTTCAGGTCATCCTTATTCTGATTTTGATTTGAGAGATAGAAGAAGCGTTCTCGCATTAAGCTACGAGAGAGGTATAGGTAAAAAAGGTTACTTTTACATGGGATTATGGGAAGGAGAATTTGAGAGATTGAAGGGAATTGCATTGGAAGAGGTTGTCAAAGAAGTCTTAGACATTTATTCTAAACAAGGAATAAATTTTAGTGAAAGTTACGCAAGAGGGGATGTCGAAGAAAAATGGAAACATTTAGAAGCTTTTGATGTTTTAATGCAAGATAAAATTAAAGAAATTCCTTTCGAGTGTAGTTGCAGGCATCTTAGTGATGAAATCCTTCAAAGTAAAAGAGATTTTTTGAGAAAGATGAATATGATCGACTGGACAAGTAGGAGAATTCGTCAAACAGCATAGCTTTATTTTTCTATATATTTTAAAAATAGATATTCTTTAAAGAATTATAAAATATCAAACCAAACCAAAAAGTATATAAATATGTAAATCATATTAATATGATCATGGAATTCGAAGTCACTAAGTTAGGAGAGAGGGGGCAAATAGTAATACCTCAAGTATTTAGAGAGCACCTTAAATTACATAAGGGGGAAAAGTTTATTATAGTTGGAAGAGGAGATTCTCTTATTCTAAAGAGAATGAAGGCCCCAACTAAAGAAGAGTTTGAAAAACTCTTAAAAGAAAGCCATGAACATGCTAAAAAACACAATCTTACAGAAAAAGATATGTGGGACGCTATCAAAAAAACAAGAAGAAAAAAATAATGGAAAAAAAGAATGAGAGTAGTTCTAGACACAAACATCTTTATTTCAGGAATATTTTGGAGAGGAGATTCTGAAAAAATTCTATACGCTTTGGCTTATAAAAAATTTGAATTAATTTCCTCTGAGGAAATTATAGAAGAAGTAATTAATACATTAATGAATTTTAGAATTCCTTTATCTGTTAAAGATATATTGCTATGGCTAAGTATTTTATTATGGAAAACTACTATGATTGAACCAAAAGAAAGAATGGATGTTGTTAAAGAAGATCCTGATGACAACAAGTTTATTGAGGTTGCTATAGCTGGAAAAGCAAACTATATTATAAGCCAAGATAATCATTTGTTAAAACTTAAAGAATTTAGAAATATAAAAATTCTCACACCTAAAGAATTTTTGAATTTGTTAAAATGAACCCCTCAACACTCCTTAAACAACTTAAAGCACTTAAAAAAAATTCCAAAGGAATGCGCCTTGCAGCAGAATCTTGGAAAACACCATTTCAGACTTTAATTTCTACAATCTTATCAGCAAGAACAAGAGACGAAGTAACAATTTCAATAGCTAAGAAATTATTCAAAAAATATTCGAATGTAAACAAATTAGCTAATGCAAAAATAAATGATGTTCAGAGAATAATTAAGCCTATTAATTTTTATAAAAACAAATCAAAATCAATTATTAGTTGTTCATGGGCTTTAATTAAAAATTACAATGGAAAAATCCCAAGAAAAATAGATGAGCTTCTTAAATTGCCGGGGGTTGGAAGAAAAACAGCGAATGTATTTTTAAGCGAGCATGGAAAAGCGGCTCTTGCTGTGGATACTCACGTTTATCAAATCTCGAGGTATCTTGGATGGAGTAAGAACAAAAATCCTTACAAAATTGAAGAAGATTTAAAAAAATTATTTCCTAAAAAAACATGGAAATACGTAAATCCAACTTTAATTAGGTTTGGAAAAACACATACCTCCAAAAAACAGAAAAATTTATTACTTGATAAGATTAAGAGGATAAGATAAACCAAGCACCATCAACCACTAAGTCTATAGTCTCACTAGCGTTCGAGATTAATCTAATTTTAATGAACTAACTAATGAGTTTACGAATTAGCAATTTTGTCTCGTGAAATTGTTCGCTACCCAAAACATATATAAATTTATCACATTTAAATTAAAAAATGGATTCCCTCATCACTTTGGTTAATAATCTTAGAAATTCTGAAATTAAAGATTTAATTGATTCAAGAATGCAAGAATTCTTTTCAATTCCTCAAGACTTTAACTCTTTATTCAAGGAATTAGCTTTCTGCATTCTAGCTGCAGGAACTAGCGCAGAGCTTGGAATAAAAACAATAAACCATCTCGGAGAAATTTTATTTCAAGGAACTCAAGAGGAAATCCAGAAAAAACTAAAAGAAGTTTACAGATTTCATACTGTTAGGGCAGAATATTTGCATGATGCAAGAGAGATATTTAAATATGTAAATTTAAAAGATGAAAATATCAGAGATTGGTTAGTTAATAATGTTAAAGGTATAGGAATGAAAGAGGCTTCGCATTTTTTGAGAAACATAGGATTTAATGATTATGCAATAGTTGATTTTCATATTGTTGATATTTTAGTCGAGCATAGCTTGATTGAAAAGCCAAAGATAATGACTCAAAAAAAATATCTAGAAATTGAAAGTGTTTTGCGTGAATTAGCAGATAAACTTGAAATGTCTTTAGGAGAATTAGATCTTTATCTTTGGTATAATGAGACTGGGAAGATTTTAAAGTAGTTTTACAAACATTTTTATACTAGCTTTTTATATTTATTTTATGACAGACAATAAAATACAAATGCCCTCTGGACTCGGAGGGTTAATGAGATATGATGAAGAGTATGAATCAAGATTTAATTTAAAGCCTATGCATGTTATTGTTTTTATAATTCTAATTATAGGATTAAGGATTATACTTCCCTTAATTAAACCTTATACTTAAATTAATTTTTATTTAAATTTCCCAATAAAATGTTTGGATTACCTAGTTTTGATCCTAAAAAAATGCAAGCCATTATGAAGCAAATGGGAATATCTCAAGAAGGAGTACCTTCTTCAAAAGTAACTATTGATAAAGAAGATGGCTCAAGGATAATTATAGAAAGTCCTTCTGTAACAAAAATAAAGATGCAAGGACAGGAAACTTTTCAAGTTATAGGCGAGGTAAGAGAAGAAAGTCGTAAAGTTGGAATAAGTGAGGAAGATATTAAAACTATTATGGAAAAAACAGGCTGTAGTGAAAAGCAAGCAAAAAAAGCATTAGAAGAGACGGGTGATTTAGCAGAGGCGATTTTGAAATTTAGTTAGTTTTAATCATCTATCTTAGAAGCCTTGTTCAGGTTATACCTCAAGTTATCTTTTGATATTCCATTAATAACCAATATTTATATTAATTCTAATTTCTTTGTTTAATTATGGAGAAATTCATAGAACAGCTTAATGAAGCAGAAAGAGTCTTTAAAGCAGTAGACCACATGGCATATGTTACTTTCACGTTAATAAAGGATAAGAAATTGTTAATAAAAATACTGGAAGAGACAAAAAAAGTAA
This sequence comes from Candidatus Woesearchaeota archaeon, assembly GCA_964497435.1. GTDB lineage: Archaea > Nanobdellota > Nanobdellia > Pacearchaeales > GW2011-AR1 > CAZCCD01. The sequence continues at coordinate 6,212 of CAZCCD010000005.1, forward strand.
TTATTCATTGTATAAATTCAATATTACAATATGAATATTTAAACAAAAAAATAGAACTACATAATGATGCGAGAGAGAATTTTAAGGTATTTCTAAATAAATCTTCAAGAAGATTTGGAATAACATATGACGAGTTAAAAAAGATAATTGAATTGTTTAAGATAGTAGAAAGACATAAACAAAGCCCGTTTGAATTCTTAAAAGACGATAAAATTGTTATTCTCTCTGAAAATATGACAAAAGAAATTGTTGACATAAAAAAAACTAAAGAATTTTTGGCACTTGCAAAAAATATTCTCGCAAAAACAAGGAAAAAAGTATATAGAATAAGCTAGAAAAATATAAAAAGCTGAAATTCTTTGTTCATTATGCTTCTAAAAAGAGTTTTTGAGAGTGATAGTTAATGGAGGACATAATAAAAGAAAAGATTAGTGCAGACCATCTTTTATACGTTAGTTTAAAATACACTAAGACATGTGATGTAATAATTAATCTTCTTTTTAGATGGAAGGAGATGATTGACTTAGCAGTTGAAACCTTATTAAAACATGCAAAAAAGAAGAAAAAGATAAGCATCATACCAGGAAACCCTGTTGGAAAAATAGAAACATTAAGAAAATTATTTAGAAAAGATGTTAATCTCGTGGAAGTTTTAGACATGTACGAGATGTTCAAAAAAATTAAGGAATTAAGGACAGAAAGAATTGGAGAATTTAGAAAAAATGTAACTTTAAAGGTTTTTTACCAAGGAAAAGAAATAAATATAGATTTAGAGCAATTAAAAATTTACGCCGATAAAGTGGAAAAATTTATAAGATCTATTAAGCAATTTCTTCTATCTTAATTTGAGTAAGGTTTTTAAACAAGAATAAAGATTTATTTAAGATGAAAAGATTAATTGTTATAACATCTGGTAAGGGGGGGGTTGGAAAGACTACAACAGCAATAAATTTAGGGGCTGCTATGAATTATTTTGGAGAGGATGTTTTAGTAATGGACGGAAATTTTTCAACCCCAAATATTGGTTTACATTTAAACTCTCCAGAGGTTCCAATAGATTTAAACAAAGTTCTTAACGGAAAAGCAGAGCCTTTTGAAGCAGTATATGAGCATGAGTCTGGTTTAAAGATTATGCCTTCTTCTCTTTCAATAAAAGAGTTAAAAAAAGTAAACCCTCAAAAGATAAAAGATTTTAAAAGAGATTTCAAGAAAATGGCTGATTATATAATTGTAGATAGTTCAGCTGGTCTTGGATTAGAAGCTATCAGTGCTATTGATATGGCTGATGAACTTATTATAGTTACTAATCCTGAAATAGCTGCTGTCACTGACGCATTAAAAACAATAAAGCTTGCCCAAGAAAGGATGAAATCTGTTCTTGGGGTTATAGTCACAAGAGTGAAAAAAAATAAGATTGAAATGCAACCTGAGACTGTAAGGGAGATGCTTGAGGTGCCTTTTCTTGGCATGATTCCTGAAGACGAAATAGTTCAAAAATCTCTAAGTATGAGGGATGCTGTGGTTCATACTCATCCGAAAAGTCAACCAGCAAGAGCATATAAAGAAATTGCTGCAAAGATAATAAACATTCCTTATGATTCAAATTCTGAAAAAGAGAATATAATGGAATTTATATTTAGAAAACTTGGATTTAAATCATGAGATTAATTTATTTTCCTGGAAAAGAGGCAGAAAAAATAAAAGAGATACTTAAAGAAAAAGACAGATTTCATTCTGTGATAAGCTCATCAGAGCATGGGAAATATAAAAAAGGAGAGTATGTAAAAACTGCCTGGGGGGAGAGGCTTATTGTCATTGATAGTATTTTTATTAAAGATTTTGAGCATTTTAAAAAAGAATATATTCATTATCCAGAACTAAAAAATATGAATATGGAAGAAATAAAAAAAGCCTTTACTCATAAAAAAGTTGAGATAATTGAATTGAAAAGGTATCGTTTTAATAAAAGTAATTTATCATAAAGGAACTTAGAAAGTGAATATGTTAAAAAAGAGCTTTTATATTAGGATAACGGCTTAATGCAGGATTATTAATATTGTTAGATTGGTTCATGAAGAAATTTTATCAAATATCCAAACTTTTATATTGACATTCTTAATAATTGTTTAATATATATTCTCCTCATGAATCATTAATAACTATCTAATTTTCCATCCAGGCTCTGCATTTCCTTCTGGCTGTAAAATTGTTACTTTGTCTAAATCTTTGTTAACAGCCGCTAATAACATTCCTTGGCTTTCAATTCCTTTAATAATTCTAGGTTGTAGGTTTGTAAAAACTACTATTTTTTTGTTTTTTAATTCTTCTTTAGTATAGTAGGGTTTTATTCCAGCACACAATACTCTTTTTCCTAGTTCACCAACATCAACAGTTAACTTATAGAGTTTGTCAGCTCCTTCAATTTCTTCAACCTTAAGAATCTTTGCGACTCGTAAATCCAGTTTCTGCCAGTCTGAAAAATTAATTTCCATTTTCCATCATAAAATAACAAAAAAAGATTATATAAATTTTTATGTAACATTAAGTCAATTTTATAAATGATCATAAAATAATTATTAGGTTAAAAGTTTAATAAATTCCTAAACATTTTTAAACTAAAGATAATTAAATTAGTAAAATAAGAGGTTATTATGAAAAGAAAATATGTCACATTTTTTTTGTCTGTCTTAGTAATTATTTCTGTCTTTTTTATATTTATCTATTTGTTATATCCTACTCTTACAGGAAATGTGCTTTTTGAGAAAACTGCATTGAAGAAAATTGCTGTAAAGGACACTCAGGATACAGAAAAAACAGGTACAACCGCCACAACTAGTTCTGGCCCAAAAACTCCTTATGAAAGATTTTTACTTTCTACCTCTCCTCCTGGTGTTACTGATTTTTACGGGAGTTTTAAGGTTGCAAATTTAAATGCTCCTTCAGGGTATGTAGTTGAAGCAAAAACAACAGCCGGAGATGTTTGTGGCAGTTTTTCAGTAAACCCTACTCAACCAGGTGAAGGACTCTATGGATTTTTGCATTGCACTTGTGGAGGAGATATGCCTGACTGTAATAATGATGACATTTCTTTTTATTGGAATAGTTATTCATTAAATGAGCTAGGGCCTTCTGATAGCACTTGGAGTGATGGTTCAATTAAAAATGTAAATATCGAATTTCCATTTGTTTGTGGGGATGTAAATTTAAATAAAGCTATTAATGCAGCAGACCTTATTTTCTTAGTCAACCATGTTTTTAAAGGCGGACCCCCTCCATTTAATAATGATTTAGGAGATGTAAATAATGATGGTAGAATTACTTCAGGAGATATTATTTATCTTGTTAACTTCATATTTAAAAGTGGCCCTCCTCCCTGTGGTGATTCTAGTGTTTCCAGTTATCTTCAACAGCCAACAGATTTAGAAAGGCAACAAACAGAAGAGGATTTGGCTGCAGTAGGAATCACCATAGATTTGTAAAATGAAAAAAGAGACTGGATTTATTTTAATATTGATAGTTTTCTCAATCCGTATTATAACTCCTGCTTCCTCAAACGAAGCTTTAAGTTCTCTTAATCAAATAGGACTGCCACCACAAGTTATACCCTTTCAAAGTGAAGAGCCGGAAATTCCTGCTGTGGATAAAAGAATAGTAGGAGGAGTAAGTACTGCAGCAGTTGAATGTGGCTCAAATCCTACAGATGGTTGTGTAATATCTCAAAATACTACATTTAATCCTGGAACATATGTCTTACCTAACGGAACAACTATTATTGCAGATAATATTGTTCTTAACTGTAACGGCGCTACTTTAAATGGTATAGAACCTCAACCATTTCCAATTTATGTTTGGCAAGAAGCGATAAATGCTGATGGAAAGCATAATATTGTGATAAAAAATTGTAGAATTATAAATTATAGGATAGGAATTGTGATGAGGGATTGTAATAATAATTCAAGTCCTGGATATGGTTTCTGTATGTACGCGCAAAATAATTATTTTGAGAATCTAGGAGAGGGTTTAGGAGTTCTTGGAAATAATACTCTAATTGAAGGAAATACTTTTTACAACATAACTCCTGCAGCACAAAACCCTATATGGGGTGGAGGTAAAAACTGGACTATAAAAAATAACACTCTAAATCTTGGCTTTGATGATGGAGTGCTCTTATCTAACTCTTGTGAAATCAATGTGACTAACAATAGATTTTACAATATTCCTGGTTTTAGAGCAACTCCACAAACTAAAACTTACTCAAATTGTTCGTACCTATTCAGTTTTACTAATAACATTGTAGAAAATTCCACTAGGCATGGAATTGATATAATTGGAAGTAATGTGAGTGGAAATTTAGATGTATCTATAAAAAATAATCAATTCATAAATAATGACAAAGGAGTAATTCATATTTACTGGAATAATTTTAGTGGGGAAATACTAATAGAAAACAATACTTTTAGAAATTCTAATCAAGGAACGATTTTTATTAATGATCATAGGGGGAAGATTGATATTCTAGACAACAGATTTTATAATAATAATTGGTATGCTGTAGATAACGCAGGAAATTCAATCGCATATGGAGAAACTGACATGAGAATTAAAAATAATATTTGTATTGGGGTTGGAGTTGCTGCAGGATTTGATCACTGCTTTATTATGAGGGCTTTTCAAGGTCCAACCAGCAATACCTTATTCGAAAATAATACAGCATCTAACTCAAATGTAGGTATTTTTGTTTATAACAACTTTAACTCAAAAAACAATATAATAAAGAAAAACATAATTAGTGGAAATTATGTTGGAATATCAACAGAATATTCAAATGGGGCTGAGATAATTACAGGAAACAATATATTAAATAATATGTTTGGACTAGGAATTCTTGGATCTACTACTTCAAAAGCATTCCTAAATAATATACACCTAAACAATTATAATGCTTTTAGTGATTTACCTAGGGAAGTATCTTACATTCAACACGGAAACTATTGGGGCAGGACAAACCCACCATGCTTTGTCGCAGGAGTTGATTCTAACAGATTAGATGTCATTGATAGTTATCCGTATTGTAATCCACAGAATTTAACATCAACAGTAACTAAATTAAATCCTAATTCATGGAACATTGTATCTTTTAATATCAATCCAGAAAACACTGCAACACAAACTGTCCTTAAATCGTTAGAAGAAAATAATATTCCACAATATAGCATTGTTCAGGCATTATTGAATGGAAATGCTGATCAGTATGTTCCTGGAAGTCCTTTCAATGATTTAAATAATATGGTTCCTTGGAATGGCTATTGGATTAAGATTAATGATAGCAACCCAAATAATTTAGTTGTAATTGGAAATGAAATAACAATATGCCACCAGCTAAATTTAAATCCAGGAACCCACTGGATTGGTTATTGGCAAGAGAATCCAGAAGCAACATCAGGAGCTTTGTCAAGTGTTGCTGGAAATTATGATTACATAAGGACATTTGAAAATGGAGCTTGGAAAACTTATGATCCTGACTTGATTCCTTTTTCTGACCTTACAGAGATGAAGCCTGGAAATGGTTATTTAATTAAGATGTTAAATTCAGATACATTGGATTATTGTTTGTAATAAAGATTAAAAACCAAGGTTATTAATTAATTATATGAAAAAAGAGGTTTTAATTGTTTTTATATTGTTGATTGGTATACACTCAGTTTTAGCTCTTACGACTGTTCCAGAGGATGAAGGATTAGTCCCAAAAACAAGCGGAACAATGAATACAATTTCGTCACTCCTTAATCCACCTATCTCGCAAGAGGTTGAAACAAGAGAATTTATTCTTCCTAAAGAAGTGAGAGTTTCTGGTGCCACTCCTGCTGCAGAATGTGGTTCTGCTCCTACAGATGGCTGTACAATAACAACAAACACTACTTTTAATCCAGGAACATACACCGTTCAAAATGGAATAAAAATCAATGGGTCTAATATAGTATTGAATTGCAACGGAGCAATTTTAGACGGACTTAATTCAGATTTAGCTTCTCTTTTATGGGTCTTACCGGGTAACAATATAGAAATAAAAAATTGCAAGATTAGAAACAACAACAGACCGGCTATATACGCTAAGTTAGTAAATAACTTAAATATAAATAATAATATTATAGAAAGTGTTTTTGGAGGGGTGCAAATAGGCAGTCTTTATGATACTAATAGTGGAACTAATTTTAGTGCAAGGAATAACACTATTTTAAATTCTCCTTTATTTGGGTTCATTTTTTTCGGCTTAAGTAACGGATTGATAGAAAATAATACCATCAACATAAGTAGCATCAGAAGTGGTTTACCAGAAGTAAAATGGGGGGCGGTTATTGGGATAGACACATCTAACTTTACTATAAAAAATAATACTATAAGAAATAGTTCTACAGCTAATTATTCAGATATTATTATCCAGAACGCAGCTTGTGATATAAACATAATTGGCAATGATATTCAAAACAGTTATAGAGGGATTCTTTTGGATAACGCGAAGGCAAGAGGTATCTGCCAAAAATTTATATCAATTGAGAGTAATACTATCAAAAAGATAGACAGACAAGGGATCTATTCTCTCAATGTTTATCCTTCTCCAGATGGTATAAAACAATATGAAACCATGATAAAAAACAACAAATTTTATGATATTTTTGAAGGAAGCATATTCGTAAAAAAAGCTGCAAGAAATATTCAAATAAGAGATAATTATTTTTATGATAATACAAGAGGAACTGGGTTTAATAGTGGTGTGTGGTTGTTTGGAAATGCAACAAATGTAACAATAGAAAATAATTCTGGAACACAATTCGCCTACGATTCAACAGGGTTTCATTACGGAATTTATATAGATAATCACCCCCAACTTCTCGACGGCCCAAATAAAAATATAACAGTAAAAAATAACAATTTTACAAAGTATGTTATAGGAGTGTTAATAAGAGATCCTGGAGCTGTTAATATAAGAGTCCTTTCAAATGACTTTAGATCTAATTTTGCAGGTGTTGACCTTGAAGGAACACAAAATATTAAAGTGAGTAGAAATACTCTTGTAAACAATATATTCGGTCTTGGAATTGTTAATTCTGTAAACAATATCAAAGTCTTCCTCAATAATATTTATGGAAGTACTAGTTATAATATTAATAGTAATGTAGTAATGGAAGCTTCTTATCAGTCTTTAGGAAATTATTGGGGTCATACAAATTCTCCGTGCTTTATTTCTGGAACAGATTCAACTGGACCTGTTCAAGATAGTTTTCCAATCTGTAATCTAATAAGTTTCCTTGAAATAAATACATCCTCTCCTGCCTGGTATTTTGTTTCCCAAAATCTAAACTCAAACAGAAAAGTATATGAGGGTCATATGTACTCTTTACAAGGAGAAGATTTTTCTACTAATCAATTTGAAATAATACAAACTTTTCTAAATGGAAACGCTGATCAGTATGTTCCTGGAAATCCATTTAATGATTTACAATGGATGTACCCACATAATGGCTACTGGATTAAAATAATAGAGAAACCAGAAGAAGGCTTCATTCCTTTTGGATTTAAACCAGTCGTTTGTTCTTTAAACCTTAATTCAGGAATTCACTGGATTGGTTATTGGCAAAATAATCCTGAAGCAACATCAGGAGCTTTGTCAAGTGTTGCTGGAAATTATGATTACATAAGGACATTTGAAAATGGAGCTTGGAAAACTTATGATCCTGACTTGATTCCTTTTTCTGACCTTACAGAGATGAAGCCTGGAAATGGTTATTTAATTAAGATGTTAAATTCAGATACATTGGATTATTGTTTGTAATAAAGATTAAAAACCAAGGTTATTAATTAATTATATGAAAAAAGAGGTTGTAAATTTAATTATTGTTGTTTTATTCTTCTTAATTAACATTAATTTTGTATTAGCAATTCCAACTCAGATTAGTGAAGAAACTATTAAAGGAGTTGGGACAGCTAATCGTATTATATTGGTCCCACCCCAACCACTTGGTTCACCAACTGTTCCTGATTTTTCTTTTCCAAAGAGAGATGTTCAAGGTGTTAGTACAGCAGCGGAATGTGGGAGTATTCCTACAAATGGTTGCACAATTACACAAAATACAACATTTAATCCTGGAACTTACATTTTTAATGATTCAATATCTATAATAGCAAATAATGTTACACTGGATTGCAATGGAGCTACAATCAAAGGAATAACTGGAAGCACATGGCCTCCTCCAAATAATACAGACTTTTCTGGAATTGAAATTGGAAATAATTACAACATAATAATTAAAAATTGCAACATGAAAAATTGGGTATATGAAATTGCAGACAATTTTTATTACAATAGGGATGCTGGGCCACATCCTCCAGGTTTTATGTTTGGGGTTAAGCTTTTAAATAATAATCTAACAGACTCTTGGGTTGGACTCTATCCTAGTCCTTACTCAAAAAATGATGTAATAAAAGGAAATAATTTTATCAGAAATTACAATCATTGTATTTATGATTTTCAAGCTCCGAACTCAACGATAGAAGGAAATCTCTTTAAAGACTCTGCATTAGGTCATGAATGTATGATTTTCTTAGGAGGATGTGACCAAAAATACATAAATAATACTGCTGACAATGTTTCTTACCCTATTTATAACATTGCTATAACTAACTCAACTTATTACTATAAATGTAGTTATGTAGCTAACATTAGTTCTAATGTTTTTAAAAATACTCCAGAAGGTCCTGCATTAAGGGTGTCTCATCGAGCTATTGTGAATAATCAAATATTGCCTAATGGAACAGTAACAATAGAGAAGAATGAATTTTCAAATAATCGGGCCGGGGCTATTGATATTCAGGGGACAGGATTTACTGCTAGTGATAATAGAACTAGAAACACTGATGTGAAAATTCTTAAAAATAAGTTTTATGGAAATGAATTCTATGCTGTTAGGATTTCTCCACACGCCTTTTCCTCAGAAATATTTCCTTCGAAGAACATAGAAATTTATGAAAACGAATGTGTTGGCTACGCAATATCCCCCTTTGATCATTGTATTGTAGTTAATGCATGGCCTCTAGGTAATGCAAAACCATACCCAATTAGTGATGTCTCAATACATGATAACAATCTAACAAATTTTGGCGGCGGAGTCTTTGTCTTAAACAATCACTATGGGAAAAATAATCGGATTTTCAATAATAATATCTCTGGAGGAATGATTGGAATTCCTGTATATGCTGCCAACGGGACTTTAGTAAGTGCAAATAAGATTTATAATAATTATGTAGGAATGCAATCTCTCTATCTTGACAACGATGTTAATATTTTTTTAAATGATATTTATTCTAACTCTCAAAAAAATATTGAAAGTGATTTTCCTCTTGAAGTCTCTTATGCTAAATTTGGAAACTACTGGGGGCATTCAACTCCTCCATGCTTTATTCCTGGATTTGATTCAAATAGTATTAGTGTTGTTGATAGTTTTGCTTATTGTTATCCTACTAACTTAACTTCAATTTTAATACCAATTCCTTCTTTTGGATGGTATTTTTTCTCTTTTAATGTTTTGCCTGCAAACACAACCCCCCAAAATATTTTAAATCCTTTAACAAGTGTTTTAGGAGCTCCTTTTTACGATGTAGTTCAAGCTCTTTTAAATGGAAATTCAGATCAATATGTTCCTGGAGGAGCATTCAATGATTTAAATAACATGAATCCTCTGCAAGGATATTGGGTAAAATTAATAACAACTCCTGATTATGATTTAGTTGTCGCTGGAAACAAAATAACGAGTTGTAATTCTTTAAACCTTAATCTAGGAACTCATTGGATCGGTTACTGGCCTAGCAATCCAGAAGCAACTTCAGGAGCTTTATCTTCTGTTGCTGGAAACTACGACTATATAAGGACATTTGAAAATGGTGCATGGAAAACCTATGATCCTGACTTGATTCCTTTTTCTGATTTAACTGAGATGAAGCCAGGAAATGGTTATTTAATCAGGATGTTAAATTCAGATACATTGGATTATTGTCTATAAATTTATAAATAATAAAAGATAGTCATGAATATGAAAAGAGGACTTTTAATTACCTTTGTTTTTGTTTTCATTTTTTTAGTTAGCTTAGCTTCTGCTCAAACAATTACTGGAACAGTCAGAAATTCGACAGGAAGTGTTATTCCTAATGCAGTTGTTGAAGCCTGGAATTGGGCTGTTGACAGTTTAATAACTGAAACCACGACAGACATAAATGGTAATTATGTCTTAAGTTCTGGATTAATTAATGGAAACCAATACACTGTCAGGGCTTTTTATTATTATAATACAACATTAGTAACAGGCCAATGCTGGGATAATGTTATTTATCAAGGTTATATGCCTAAGGTTCAGAATGTTATTGCGTCTGCAAGCAATGTTAATTTTGCCTTAGATCCTATACCTGTTGTCACGCCAAGGGCTTTTTTTGGCAGATATAGTAGTGGAGTTTCAACTTTTAATGACAAACTTTTAAGAAGAGGAGATGTTGTCACAACTAAAGATCCTACTGGAATAATAAATGGTGTTGGAGTAAATTGTTGGGCAGGAGGAGGAAATAGAGGAGACTATGTTTTAGATTCTTGGAGAGATGATACGAGTTCTGTTTTGCTTAATTTTTCAATCAATAATGTTAGTGCAATAAATATATCTGGAAGCAGGCAATGGAGTCAATCAGGAGGAACTGTTGATCTTTCTACAACAGGTAATCCTGCGCAATGTCAGCTTATTAGTGCTCGCTGGAGTCAGAGTAGTGCTGTAGTTAATCAAACAGTTTCCCTCATTGTTAACACAAGCGGATGTGCTGGAAGAGAAATAAGTTTTACAATTACAGAAGGAGGAAGTGTAAGCCAGGGCCCTGCTACACAACAACCTATAACAGCTTTTGTTGATTTTTTTGAATCTGCAATTACAACATGGAGAGCTGAACTAGTTAATGATGATATTTTTCCAGACAGCGATCCTCCTGAATATTACTTTATTGCGAGGATGGTTCAAAATGTCTCTGTTAGTGTTGACTCAAGGACATTTAATCAATATCTAAATGTCTTGCCAGATACAGTTCCTCCAACAATTTCTAATCAACAAATAAACTTTTTTGGGGAAAATGTGATAATAACATGGAATACTGATGAGCCTTCTTGGGGCCAGGTTCAATATGGATTAACAACTAGTTACGGAAGCGTTGTTTCGAACTTTACGACTCTTAAAACATCTCATATGCTTGTTATTAATGGAATTAATTTAGATCAGTTATATCATTATAGAATTACTTCTAGTGACCAGTCTGGAAACACACAATATGATTCTGATAGGACATTTACAATAAACTCGCCTGTAACAATAGAACTTCAGCAAGGAATATTTAATTATTATTTTGGAACTAAAGACACTTATCTTTATTCTCAAGGAGATATTGATGTTGGTTATTTAAATGATTTTAGACTTGGACAGAGGCTTGATAATGGAGATTTTTCCCATCCAATTTTAAGATTCGATGTTTCTCCAATTCCTTCTAATGCAAACATAATATCAGCAACTCTCGAGACTTATCTTTATGACAAATCAGACAATATAACTTTGACTCAATACCCTATAACAGGCAATCTTTACAGAGTTCTTAGAGACTGGGGAAATCAGGGAAATGATGGCACAATAAATCCTGGAGAGGTTTCGTGGAATTATTCTTTCTACAATACTGTTTTATGGGGTCAGCCAGGAGCTAACCAAGCTAGTGTTGATAGAGAAACAAATTTCCAGGATTCTAAAACATTTACACAGACAAGCCCATTAGGATGGTATTCTTGGAATTTAAATGAGAGTGCAGTGCAAGGATGGACAAATACAAGTGATAGTGTAAATAATTATGGGATTGTAATAAAATCACCAGCTATTACAAATGCCATGAGATACAGATTTTATTCTTCAGAACACTTTAATCAGACTCTAAGGCCAAAATTAGTCATCATTTATACTAAGGGGGCTGTAATCTGCCCTGACTTTAATAAAGATAGTATTATTAATGTTATAGATTTGGCATTAGTAGTTTACTGGCAAGGCAAAAGATCGAGTGATTTAGATTGGAACAATTATAGATATCTTGACACTGATTTAAATAATGTCATAAATTATCAAGATGTTAATTATGTTGTGGCAAGGCTTGGAGGTGTATGTTAATAACAAATTAAACATGTTTTTTTAATTTCTTTACTGCTCGAATTAGATGGAGTATTAAGAAGTAACTAATTCTCTATTTGAAATAAGCTGTTTATAATTGTGTCCTTCTATCTCATTAAAAACCCTGTTAGCATCTGCTTGGGAAATTGGTCTGTATTCGGTTTTTACACCATTTATAGTAACCATGTATACTCCTCCTAGTGGAGTGTCGCGAATGAAACTGCTTCTATCTGGTAGCATTCTATCTCTGCTTGGCCTCTCAACAGCAATTCTTGAAACGAGATCTTGAGGTGTTTTTCCTGTATAACAAGAATCATCTCCTCTAGCTAAAGAAGAACAAACATAAACCCAATTTTCAAAATCAAATTCTTTTGGCTTACTTGCCGTAAATCTGCTTGTTTTATAGAGCAAAAGAGTCATATCTTCTTAAACAAAATTTGAGGCTTTTTAATATTTTTTGCACTAAACAAGCTAGTTATTTTCTCGCTTGTTCCAGGAATAAACGGCCAAAGCAGTTCTGAAATATTTAATATGCTTTCTTTTAGCTCATACAAAACTTTTTTGTTTTTGGTTTCCCAGGGTTTTTTTATTTGAACATACCAATTACAATGATCAATAAAAGAAAAGATTGTATTTAATGCTTTATCAAATTGATATTCCTCCATATATTTTTTAACAAACAATCCAATAGCTTCAATCCATTCATTAGGATGTTCACTAAGAAATGCTATATCATTTATTTCAGAAACTTGTCCTTTTTTAGCTCCGCTATATTTTCTAAATATGCATAAGCAACCTTCATCATTAACTCTTAGTTCTGCCTCACCTTTCTCTATAGATTTTTTTAATCTTTTCTCTAACTTTATCTTGTTTTCTGTTTTTTCAACCCCATTTTTTTCAATTAGATTAGAAACTCTGCTTATCAAGTTGCCAAGTTTATTTGCTAGTTCGTTGTTGTGTCTTTCAACCAGGATTTCTTCACTATAATCAGAATCTTCAAAAATAGAGCAACGAAATAATGAATATCTTACAGAGTCAACACCATATTTTTCAATAAGATTTAGAGGATCTATTGTATTTCCGAAAGTTTTGCTTATTTTTTGTCCTTTAAGATTTATATAACCATGGACTAGAAGTGTTTTTGGCAACTCATATCCTGCAGAAATTAAAATTGCAGGCCATATAACAGAATGAAACCAATTAATGCCTTTTCCAACAACATGAACATCAGCAGGCCAGTTTCCATCGGCTCCTGAAATATAATTAATAAGGGCATCAAACCAAACATAAATCTTGTAACTTTTATCTATAGGCGAAGTTATACCCCAATCCAAATTTTTTCTTGAAACATACAAATCTTTTAGCTCTCCATTTTGTAATCTTGACAATATTTCGTTTTTTCTTGTTTCTGGAACAATATAACTTTCAATAAACTTAATTATTTTGTCTTTATACTTGCTTAACTTAAAAAAATATCCTTCTTCTGAAATTAACTCAACCTTCTTGTTATGTTCGGGGCATTTTCCGTCAATTAAGTCTTTTTCTGTTTTAAATGCCTCACATCCATAACAGTAAAATCCTTCGTATTTTCCTTTGTACATCTCCCCTTTATCATAAACTTGTTTGAAAATTTTCCTTGCAGTTTTTACATGTCTTTCTTCTGTTGTCCTAATAAAATCATCATAAGCCAAATTTAATTTATTGCAAAGCTCAAGAAAGATTTTAGAATTTCTGTCTACAAATTTTTTTACTGGGATACCTTCTTCTTTTGCAGCCTGTGCGTTTTTTTGGGCATTTTCATCAGTGCCAGTTAGATAGTATGTTTTTTTTCCTTGTAATTTTTTCCATCTTACTATAGCATCAGCTATGACTTTCTCAAATGCATGACCTATGTGAGGACGTGAATTGACGTAATCAATAGCTGTTGTAATGTAAAACTTCTTTGCCATGAAAATAACAGAAAAACAATATATAAAAACCTAACTAGAAAGATATTAATATGCGTCATTAGTTTATCGGTAGAATGAAAGCTTCCCACGAACGGCCATGCTTGGACGTTCGTTCACAAAATCTGAAAGATTTTAGTGTTCTCGGAAAAAGCTTTAGGGCCGGGTTCAATTCCCGGATGGCGCATTTTGAACTATTCATCACCAATTAAAATTGTCCTTTTTTCTTGCTCATTTGCTTTTTTAAGGCTTTCAGAAATTCTCAAAAGATGAGGATAAATTGCAGAAGCCTCTCTTCTTTCAAAACCAAGATCCATTATAACATGTATATAATCTTCTTCTGATAATTTGTATCCTGGGTTTAATCCGTAAACAAGATTCTTGTTTCTTTGAACACGTTTTTGAGCTATCATGCCTTCTAAAATATCTCCATATCTAGGATTCTCTATTTTAAATAAGTATATCCCTTCTCTTAATGTCCTTGACTTTTCTTCTTCACTTTCTTCTAAATATGCAAAAAATCTTTCATTAACTTCTTCTTTGTCTAATAAATCAACAATCTCTGTAGCAACTTTGGTCAGCCTTCTAACTCCTTTCTCGCCTAAGCTTTTTAAGACCCTGTAAGAAATATCAGATGATATTAGTCTTCTTACTCTCTTCTCGAGTTCTGTTCTTTCGGCCATAAAAAATCCATAATAAAAGAGTATTTAATATTTATTGTGTTAATTTACGTAACAAAAAAATCCTACAAAAAATATTTAAACTATTATAATTTTTAAATTGAATGTTCGGAAGAAAAAAATGCCACAGATGCGGAGAAAAAATAAGTAATAAGTTTACTTATTGTCCTAACTGCGGTGTTCTTACAGGAAACGAAAGAGAAGACTTTGGTTTGCTAGGGAGAGATGATTCTATTGATGAATTTGATGAAATGTCTAAGGTAATGTTTGGAGGGGTTAGCGGAAAAATGCTGAACAAAATGCTTTCAGGAGCAATGAAAATGCTTGAGAAAGAGATGCAAAGAAGTATGGAGCAAGAAGGCATAAGAACAAATTTTGAATTATATGTCAATGGAAAGAAGATTAATCCTGAAAACATAAGGGTTATAAAAAAGCCTGTACAAAAACAAAATGAAAAGAAACATCACAATTCTACCCATCTTGATGAAGAATCCATAAAAAGGTTTATAGAATTGCCAAAATCAGAACCTAAAACAAACGTTAGAAGATTTTCTAATAGAGTTCTTTATGAGGTTGATATGCCTGGTGTTGAATCAATAAAAGACATATCTATAGTAAGATTAGAGAACAGCATAGAAATCAAGGCTGTTGCAAAGGATAAAGCTTACAAAAAAATAATTCCAATTGATCTGCCGTTGAAACAATATAAGTTAGATAAAGACAAGTTGATTCTTGAGTTAGGTGTGAAAGGTTAGACCATATTTTGCATAAAAATAAATGCCATGAGGCTGCACAGATTTGAACTGTGGACCCCTGCCTGGCCGAGATAGTTTAAGGTATTTCTCATCCTATTCCTATCAGAATCACCTTCTGCTTAACTTTTACATAAAAACAGAATGCAGTGCTCTAACCAGACTGAGCTACAGCCTCATTATTGAAAACAAAAGCTTATTGTTTAAAAAGCTTTTTAAACCACTTTTCTTAATCAATATAATGACAGACTGAAATCCAAAAGGATTTCGTCAAATCCATTTTATAAATAAAATGTCTAAAGGAATGTACCACTATATTAAACAAGCATGGAAAAAGCCAGATCCTAAAATATTAAGAGAGAGAATGATTTCTTGGAGAAGCTCTGGGGTTTTTACAAAAGTTGAAAAGCCTTTAAGATTAGATAGGGCTAGAAACCTAGGATATAAAGATAAGAAAGGATTTGTTGTTATAAGAATAAGATTAATGAGAGGAGGGCATAAAAGGCCAAGGCCAAATAAAGCAAGAAGGTCAAAAAGGTTACATACAAGGAAGAATCTAATTATGAATTATAGATGGATTGCAGAATCTAGAGTCCAAAAAAGATACCCTAATCTCGAGGTTTTAAATTCATACTTAATTGGAAAAGACGGGATTCATTATTTTTATGAAGTAATTTGTGTTGATCCTGAAAGGCCTGAAATAAAAAATGATCCTGTAATTAATTGGATAACAAAGCCTGTAAACAGAAACAGGGTTTTAAGAGGTTTAACTTCTGCTGCGAAAAAGGCGAGGGGATTGAGGTAAAAAGACTCAAGAATAAAGACAGGGCCTTAGAGAAGAAAAATGGGTAGTTAAGAGTAAACTTAAAAACTTCTTATTCTTGTTCAATATAGGTTTATCCTGACTTTCATCGGAGGCAACTAAAGAAAGTCGTATGAGGATGAACCTTTCAAAAAGGTTCCCAAAAGGGAAAAACCGTAGGTTTTAAAATGCTCTACAAAAAACTCTCTGAGGTATATGAAGAACTATCTTCGACAACAAAAAGGCTTGAGAAAATAGAAATATTAAGAAAATTTCTTCTAGCCTTACATGATTCTGATAAAGATGTTCTTTATTTGCTTCTTGGAGATATTTATCCTGAGTTTGATGAGCGGAGAATTGGAATTAGTGACCAATTAGCTATAAAGGCAATTTCAATATCTACAGGAACTGAAAAAGAACAAGTAGTGAAAGAATGGAAAGATATTGGAGATTTAGGTTTAGTTGCTGAAAAATTAACTAAAAAAAGAAAACAATCAACACTACATAGCCATGTCTTAACAACTGAAAAAGTCATTGAAAATCTAAGAAAACTTCCTGCTTTAGAAGGAAAAGGAACAATTGGGAAAAAACTCTCTTTAATTACAGAATTATTAACATCTGCCTCTCCTATTGAAGCTAAGTATTTGATTAGGACTTTAATTGGTGATTTAAGAATAGGTGTAAAGGAAAGCAGTGTAAGAGATGCAGTGTCAAAGGCTTTTTTCAAAGGAGATAAAGAAGATTCTGGAAAAGTTCAGAGAGCAATAGATAAATCAAATGACATTGGAGAAGTATTTGAGAAAGCTAAAAAAGGCAAAATAAAAGACCTTGAAAAAGTAAGCCTTGAAGTTGGAAAGCCGATAAAAGCAATGTTGGCACAAAAAGCAGAGTCAATAAAAGATGGTTTTGAAAAATTAGGAAAACCTTGTGCTGTAGAATATAAATATGATGGTTTTAGATTAATTATACATAAAAAAGGAAATGAAATAATTTTATTCACAAGAAGACTCGAAAATGTCACAAAACAATTCCCTGAAGTAGTAGATTACGTTAAGAAATATGTTAAAGGTAATTCTTTCATTCTTGACAGCGAAGCAGTTGGTTTTGATTTGAAAACAAAGAGATACACTCAATTTCAGAAAATTTCTCAGAGAATAAGAAGAAAATATGATATTGAAAAACTCTCTAAAGAACTTCCTGTAGAAATTAATGTTTTTGATATTCTTTATTATAATGGTAAATCTTTACTTGATGAGCCTTTTGAAAAGAGGACAAAATTAATTAAAGAAATAATAAAAAGTCAGCCATACAAAATAATTCATGCAAAGCAGATAATAACTGATGATGAAAAAAAGACAGAAGAATTTTACAAGGCTGCATTAAAAGACAATCAAGAAGGAGTTATGATGAAGAACCTTAAATCTGGTTATAATCCTGGTTCAAGGGTTGGACACATGTTAAAATTAAAACCAGAAGAAAAAGACTATGACCTTGTTATTACAGGGGCTGAATACGGCACTGGAAAAAGGTCTGGCTGGCTTTCTTCGTTTTATATTTCATGCAGAGGAAATTCTGGAGAGTATCTTGAAGTCGGAAAAGTTTCAACTGGTTTAAAAGAAAAAACTAGCGAAGGAGTTTCTTATGATGAATTAACTGAATTGTTAAAGCCTTTAATTACAAGTGAAAAAGGTAAGTTAGTTAACATAAAACCTAAAGTTGTTGTGGCAGTTACTTATCAAGAAATACAACACTCTCCTAATTATAAATCTGGATTTGCATTAAGGTTTCCAAGATTCACTGCTTTAAGACAAGAAAAACATCTTTCTGAAATAGCATCAATAGAAGAAATTGAAAAAGATTTTGAAAGCCAAAAGAGAAATTGGAAGTATGGATGATTATTCTGTATCAGCGTATTCTCTAAGTAAAGGAAGATCTTGACTTGTAATTCGGCCCCGTATGTTTGCTTCCACATTTCTTGCGACGAGATTCGTTTTGCATATTGTTTGAAGTCCTCCTCCTAAATGTGGTAGGTTTTCTTGATGATCGTATCTGAGCTTATAAGTTCCAACCCAAGTTCCAACCCAAAGTTTTTTATCTTTATCAAAATCAAATCGATAACTAAATAGGTTATTACTGTATTGTTTCATAAAACTAAGTAGAGTGTTTAACTTCATACTCCCGTTTATGTTTGAGTTGCCCCATCTATCAGCTAACATGCCCCGTAGATCTTTTTTAGAAGTAGGTTTTTCGCTAAGTTCATCTCCTGTGATAAAATAACCTCCAAAAGTAGTTTTTACTCCATCAAACTCGTCAAAAAATCCTACAATCGTATATAAATTTCCCATATTTATAGTATTTATTAATAGTTTATAATAATTATTGTCTTTTGATTATTATAAAAAACAAACACAAAAAACATTATAAAAATTAGCAAGCATTATTGATACTACTTCCTACTTAACTATATTAGAAAGATCTATATTGGAATTATATTTTACATATTCTTGGTTGGAATTATTTCTGGACAACAAATACCTGATTATAGTGATGAGTATTTTAATGATTTTGCAAATGTTTTGGACATTTTTAGTTAACGAACTATAGTTGCATCACTTTCTGCTCCAACTGAAATGGCTTTAACTGTTCCTCCTGTAAATCTTTCAAAATCCCTCACAACAACTCTAATACTAAAAGGGAGATCTTCGTATCTTCTAACTCTACTTACATCCCTATAACCTTCATACCTTTGATATTGTGGATGAACTCTTCTTAAGAAATTTTCATCTTTTGAAAAGCTAGTTTCAATTTTATTTCTGTCAATATAATAACTATAACAAATTTTAAATTCATCAATTCCAGCCAAAGAGTCTACTTTAGTCAATACAATTAAAGGCCCATTTATTCCAACAGCATATTTGGCAGCTACTGCATCTGTCCAGCCAATTCTTCTTGGCCGTTTAGTTGTTGCACCATACTCGCCAGCAGCCAATCTTATTCCAAGTCCTTTAGTGAAAGGATCAGTAGACTTCATTAATTCAATTATTTTTGGATGATGTCTGTTATATTTTATTTCACCAGCAATTTCTTCAAAAGGTATTTCAGCACTTTTTAATTCAGACACTAAATTATGTTCTAATCCCTTTGCACAATATTTTTCTGATTCTAAACCTCCAAGTTCTGTTGGAAATGGACCTGCTCCAACTCTTGTCATGAAAGGGAATTTAATAACACCTAAAGGTAAATCAACAACTCTGGAAGATAGTCCAACACCATTACAAGTTCCACTCAAAGAACAATCTGATGATGTAACGTAAGGATATGTTCCATGTTCAACACTAAGCAAAAGACCTTGAGCTCCTTCTAACAAAATTCTCTTTCCTTGCCTATAAAATTCATGCATCTCTGAAACAGTATCTCTGACAAAGGGCCTTAATCTATCAATATAAGGTTGCAATTCACTTATAACATCGTCTACATTTATTTCTTGCTCTGAGTAGAACTCGGCCTGCTTTCTAATTTTCCTTACAAGTTTATCTCTATCAAACAAATCTTCAATAGTTATGCCTCTCCTAGCTATTTTATCAGTGTAAGCAGGACCTATTCCTCTACCAGTACTGCCAATACCTCCTTTATCTTGAGAAGAATCCCTAGCTTTATCTAATGTAACATGGTAAGGCATTATGGCATGAGCATCTTTGCTAACCATAAGATGATTGTAGGTTATACCTCTAGAATCTAATTCATCAAGTTCTCTAGAAAAAGCTATAGGATCTATAACCATTCCATTACCCATTATGTTAATCTTTCCATCAGAATCTCTTAATATTCCTGTCGGGATTAAATGAAGAATGATTTCTTTTCCATCAACTATTGATGTATGTCCAGCGTTATTTCCTCCAGTTCCTCTTGCAATCACATCTGCCCATGAAGAAAAATAATCAACTATTTTTCCCTTGCCAGTATCACCCCATTGATTGCAGACAATAGAGGCAACTTGCACGTTGTTTAATAATTTAGACAAAGACATTTTATTCTCTTGAGTAATTAGGAGCATCTTTAATTATCCTAACATCATGTGGATGAGACTCTGCAATTCCAGCACTAGTTATTCTTATTAACTCACCTTTTTCTTTTAACTCTCTTATTGTAGCGGCTCCAACATAACCCATTCCATTCCTGAGACCTCCAACATATTGAAAAATAACATCTTCTAGTTTACCTCTATAAGGTACAGCTCCTTCTATGCCTTCAGGAACAAGTTTTCCATTTTCTTGGGAATATCTCTCTCTAGAGCCTTTACTCTTTGCCATTGCTTCTAGTGAACCCATGCCTCTATAATGTTTCCATGTTCTTCCTTCTAAGAATATTTTTTCTCCAGGAGCCTCTTCTGTTCCAGCTAACATACTTCCCATCATGACAGAATCAGCGCCAGCAGCTATGGCTACAGGAATATCTCCTGAGAATCTTAACCCTCCATCAGCACAAATAGGAATACCGCTTCCAGCTAAAGCTCTTGCACAATCGTAAACAGCTGAAACTTGAGGCACTCCAATTCCTGCAATAACCCTAGTAGTGCATATAGAGCCAGGACCTTGGCCTACTTTAATTCCATCTGCTCCTGCATCAGCCAATCTTACAGCTAAAACT
Source organism: Candidatus Woesearchaeota archaeon (assembly GCA_964497435.1). Lineage (GTDB taxonomy): Archaea > Nanobdellota > Nanobdellia > Pacearchaeales > GW2011-AR1 > CAZCCD01. The sequence goes on from CAZCCD010000005.1 coordinate 27,266, forward strand.
CCAGAAGATACGTTTCCAGCCACAACATCAACTTTATAATCTCTTTTTATTCTCTCCAATGTTTTAATAACATTAGAACTGCCACCATGAGCAGAGTCTAAAACAATTACATCAACATCTTTTTCAATCAAACTCTTAACTCTTCTTAAAGCTTCATTTCCTACACCAACAGCAGCAGCAACTCTTAATCTACCTTTATCATCTATATTGTGCATTTTTCCGCTATCAGTTACAATTCTTTTAACATCGCTAAAAACATACAATCCTCTTACTTCCATATCTTTTGAAACTAAAGGCAGAGCCTTTTTCTTTTCCTTTCTCATAATTTCATAAGCTTGATCTATCGTAGTTCCTTCAAGAGCAGTTAAAAGATCTCTAGACATTATATCTTCTATAGAAAGCGAGTGGTCATCACAAAAATCAAAATCATTATTTGTTACAATACCAACTAACTTATTATCTTGATTAATTACGGGAAAACTAAAAAAAGAATACTTCTTTGCTTCTATTCTTCTTAAAACATACTCAACAGTTTGGCCATCGTAAACACATATTGGTTTCTCTATTAACCCATTTAAATGATGTTTAACTTTATCGACATGAGAAACTTGTTTTTCTATTGAAAGGCTTCTGTGTATAACTCCAAGCCCTCCAAGCTTAGCAAGTTCTATAGCTAAAGCATATTCAGTAACAGTGTCCATGGCTGCGCTAACAATAGGAATTTTTAAAGCAACATTTCTAGAAAACATTGTAGAGGTCGCAACTTCTCCAGGCAACACATCAGATTCCCCAGGAACTAACCTAACGTCATCATAGGTTAAAGCTAGTCCTTGCTCTCTAGCTCTTTCAAGAGCTGGTTTTTCTCTCATGAATATTGTTTATTGAAAAACTTTATAATAATTATGGTGGTGAAAAATCATTGTAAAAAACGCCAACGCTAGGATTCGAACCTAGAAGTCTTTCGACACTGGTGTTCGAGACCAGCCCATTAACCATTCTGGCACGTTGGCATAAAATTTTTACTGAATTGGAGTATAAAAACTAAGCGAATTCAAGCAAAGAGCTCGCTCGCTGTGCTCGCTTAATTGTACTCACAAAGTTCGCAATATTTATATGCAAGTTAATTAATTTCGATAAACTGTTAAAATTTATACCTTAACATTTTATGTGGAGAAATCTAACAAAGCGAACCAGAAAAGTGGAGTTAATCAACAACTTGTTAGTGAATAAATTCTTCAAAATTTAAACATCGATAAATTTATATAATTCTTTTCTATTGTTAATTCATGCACAAACTACCTACACTTCCTTATCCATATTATGCTTTAGAGCCTTTCATAGATGCAAAAACAATGGAGATTCATCATGGAAAGCATCATCAGGCTTACGTTGATAAGTTAAATGTAGCCTTAGAAAAGCATCCTGAATTGCAAAAAAAGAAAGTTGAAGATTTATTAAAAAATTTAAATTCTATTCCTCAAGAAATTAAACAAGCAGTCATTAATCATGGAGGAGGGCATTACAATCACAGTTTTTGGTGGCCGATGCTGAAGAAAGGAACAAAATACAAAGGAGAAATACAAAAAGCGATAGAAAAAACATTTGAAAGCTTTGATAAGTTTAAAGAAACATTTACTAATTCAGCAACAACTTTATTTGGAAGCGGGTGGGCTTGGCTTGTCTTGGACAAAGGAAAACTAGAAATAATTCAAACAAAAAATCAAGATTCTCCGATTTCACTTGGAAAAATTCCTGTTCTTGGAATCGATGTTTGGGAACATGCTTATTATTTGAAATATCAGAATAAAAGGCCTGATTATGTCGCTGCTTTTTTCAATGTGATTAATTGGGATCAGGTAGAAAAGAATTATAAGGAAGCAAAGAAATGAAATTATTGGTTGCTGAAGTTGTGAATGAACCTTTCTCAAAGGTTCCCAAAAAGAGACGCTGGAGGTTAACAGATGAAAGTAGGAATTATTGGAGCTGGTCAGGTAGGACAGATGCTAGCTTTGGGATTTAAGAAAGATAATGAAGTAATGGTAGGAACTAGCAATCCTGATAAGATTTCTGAATGGGCTAAAACAAACAGTATTAATGTTGCGAGTATGAGCGAGACAACAAAGTTTGGAGAGTTAATAGTTTTCTGTGTGAAAGGAACAGAGATAAAAAATGCAGTTGATATTGCAGGAAAGGAAAATTTTGAAAACAAGATAATTATTGATGTTACAAATCCTTTAAAACTTGAAAAAGAAGGCGAAGCACCAAAACTTGCAGTTGGATACCCTGATTCAAATGGAAAGAAACTCCAGGAGATGCTTTCTAACTCAATGGTTGTTAAAGCCTTTAATACAGTGCCTGCACACTATATGACAAATGCTAATTTTAGAGAAGGATTTCCAAGTTTGTTTATTGCTGGAAATTCCAAAGAAGCAAAGGAAACTGTCTCTCAAATCGCAAAAGGTTGGGGGTGGGAAGTCATCGATATTGGGAATATAGACAATGCTTATCTTCTTGAATCCCTTGCAATGATTTGGATAACTTATGGCTTTAAAAATAATCATTGGACACATGCTTTTAAGTTGCTGAAGAAGTAATTATCTAAAACAAATATTACAATTTTTACTTATACTCCTATCTTTGATTTTATGTACTTTACAAATTATTTCTGGCTTTCTAAACTTTACAGATAGTTCATAAAGATATCCCAAATAGTTTTTTTTGTCATTTAAAATTTTATCAGCGCAATCTTTAATTTTAATCTTATCCTCGTTAGAGAACTTGACATCAGAACCTCTTTTCTGGCTTACATAATTTGAAACAGCTGCTTCTGTGACTCCAAGAATTTTAGAAACATCTTTCTGAGAAAGGCCTCTTTTGATAAAGGCCTTGGCTAGTTCTCTTCTTAAAGCTGGAATTATATACCAAATTTCTATTTCTTGTGGAAGTGAAGTTCTCATTAAATTACAAACATTAGTAAGTATTTAAGGTTTACCAAAATATTTAAATACGATTTTCTTAACTATTGTTAATATGGAAACCTTGCAGATAGAAAGAGATAACTATGACCATAGCAATCCAGAGGACTTAAAATTTAAAGCAGAGCCTGGGGTAAGTGAAGAACTTGTTAGACAAATTTCTAGAGATAAAAATGAACCTGAATGGATGCTTCAAAAGAGATTAGAAGCCTTAAAGATATTCGACAGCAAGCCTGTTCCAACCTGGGGGCCAGATTTATCTGGATTAAATATAGATGAAATTTCATTGTATGTCAGACCAAATGCCAAAAAAAATTCTACTTCTTGGGATGAGGTTCCTAAAGAAATAAGAGATACTTACGAGAGACTCGGAATTCCAAAAGCTGAAAGAGAGGTTCTCGCAGGAGTTGGAGCACAATACGAATCAGAGGTAATATATCATAAACTAAAAAAAGAACTTGAGAAGCAGGGAGTGGTTTTTCTGGATTGTGATGAAGGTCTTAAACAATACCCAGAGCTTTTTAAAAAATATTTCATGACTAATTGTATTCCTGCTACATTACATAAGTTTGCAGCATTGCATGGGGCTGTTTGGAGTGGGGGAACTTTTATTTATGTTCCTAAGGGTGTAAAGGTGAAAGAACCTCTACAAGCTTATTTTAGAATGAATGCTCAAAAAGGCGGACAATTTGAACACACTTTAATAATTGCTGATGAAGGAAGTGAGATTCATTATATAGAGGGTTGCTTTACAAAGGGGAATATAGTCACAACAAATCCAGATTATAAAAAAATTGAGGATATAAAAGAGAATGATTTTGTTTTAACCAGTGAAGGGGGTTTTAAAAAAGTAAATGATGTTCAGACAAGAACATATTCTGGAGATCTCTATAGTATTGAATTTTATGGAGATTCTACGCAAAAAATTGGAGTTACTCCAGAGCATCCTTTTCTTTACGTTGATAGGAAAAGCAAAAATGATAGAAATAAAATATTTAAACCAAGATGGAATACTCCAAAATTCTTCAAACAGGGAGACTACCTAGCAATGCCAATAAATAAAACCATTAAGCACGAAGCTTATAAGGAATTTGAGGTAGAATATAAAGGGAAAAAAGAAAAAATAAAAATTCCGATGACTTCTAATTTTTTTAGGCTTGTAGGGTATTATCTTGCAGAAGGATCAACTATAGGAGAGTACTATCTTTGTTTTGATTTTAATTCGAAAGAAAGGGAATACATTGACGATGTAAAAAGCCTTATAAAAAAAATATTTGATGCGAAAGCTTACGAGCAACCACACAAACTAAACAATGGGGTTTCTGTAAGGGTTAATTCTACAAAATTGGCAAGATTATTTAAACAATTTGGAAACAGGAATTACAATAAACAGGTTTCTGATTGGACTATGCAAGAGACAAAAGAAAACCAGGCCAATCTAATAAAGGGGTGGTTTAGAGGAGATGGAAATTATTACAACAAAAAACACAAGTCGGGCCATAAGGAAATTTTTAGAATAAACACCACTTCCGAAAAGTTAGCAAGGCAGGGGAGAGACATCTTATTAAGATTAGGGGTGGTTGGATTTTTGAATAAGAGAAATAGGCTCAAAGAAGGAAGGAAAACAATGTTTACGCTTGGAGTTGCAGGAGAACAGATGATAAAATTCTCAGAAATTGTTGGCCTTAAGATAAAAAATAAATTGAACGGCAAAAATAGAGCTTCTATGTTTGGAATTAATGAAAAATTTGCCTTTTTACCAATTAAAAAAATAACAAAAAAGGGAGTTGAAAAGACCCCTGTCTTTAATTTTTCTGTTGAAGATGATGAAACTTACACTGTTGCAGGATTAGCTGTGCATAACTGTTCAGCTCCCCAATACTCAAAAAATTCTTTACATGCAGGAGGTGTAGAGATATTTGTAAAGAAGGGGGCTAGAGTTCGTTATTCCAGCATTGAAAATTGGAGTAAAAATACTTTTAATCTTAACACTAAAAGAGGAATAGTTGAAGAAGATGGAATTCTTGAATGGGTAAATGGGAATTTGGGTTGCCTCACGGGCGACGTTAAAGTATTAACTAATCCAAATGGGCCTATATGCATAGAGTCAATAAAAATAGGAGATAAAGTATACGTGTTTGATGAAAAAGAAAATAAAATTAAGATCTCTGTTATAAAGAATAAAATATTTAGTGGAGATAAAATAGTTTATAGGATAGAGTCTGGTGGAAGAGAAATTGAAGCATCTTCAAATCATCCTTTTCTTACATTAGTTAGAAAAAAACATGACCTTTCTCATAAAAAAGGTTTTTTCTATAAAGAATGGAGACCATTAGAAGAGTTAAAAGTTGGAGATATTGTGGCAATATCAAAAAAATTACCAATAAAAGGCGAATCTTATGTTTTGCCAGAAATTAGCAAAGATAAAATAATAAAAAGTAGGAATCAATATTCAGAATTTAAAATGAATGTGTCTCATTTGTATAACGAAAAAATTATCCTTCCAAGAGAAACCAATGAAGATTTTATGTGGCTCTGTGGAATTTTGTTAGGTGATGGACATGTTGATTTAAAAAATAATAAAATAAACATAGCTACTCATGAAAAAGAAGATTATAGAGAGTATTTAGTTGAAAAACTTAAAGAAATTTTTAATTATAATGTTACAGAAAAGAAAGAAAGATACATAATCATTAATTCTAAATTACTATGTCAATTATTTAAGGAGATTGGTTTATCGGGCAATGCAGATACAAAGATAGTTCCAAAATGGGTTTTTAAGCTACCTGAAAACCAGATACTGGCTTTTTTAGCAGGATATTTTGATTCTGATGGTCATCCACAAAAAAACGGACTTTACTTTACTAGTATAAACAAAGATATTCTTGAAGGCATTAAGTATCTTGGAATTATGACTGGTTTTGGTGTCTCAAGAATATTTTCTCATGGCAAAGCAAAAGAAATGGAGATTTTGGGAAAAAAGACTATAGCTAAAGATTCCTGGAGAATTTTGTTTAATGGAAAAAGAATTAAAGATTTACCTGTTCGTTCAAAAAGAAAAAAAGAGAAAATTAGCAAAATTAAAACAAAAAGAAATTATGTCTCTTCAGAGGGCTTGAACTTTAGGAGCAAGGTAAATGATGAAATAGGTTTTTCTAAAATAACTAAAATCCAAGAAGTTGGGATTAAGCCAACATTTGATATAGAGATAGAAAATTACTCTAATTTTGTGGCTAATGGATTAATTGTACATAATTCAAATATAACAATGCTTTATCCATGCTCTGTTTTAGTCGGAGATAATTCTAAGACAGATTATGTAGGAATTGCATACGCTGGTCAGGGGCAAAATCAAGACACTGGATGTAAGGCAATCCATATAGGAAAAAATACAAGTTCAAATATTTTAAGCAAAAGCATTAGTAAAAATGGCGGGATTTCTACTTATAGAGGATTGTTAAAGGTTTCAAAAAATGCAAAAAATTCCAAAGCTAGTGTAAGATGCGATGGATTGATGCTTGATGATATAAGTATTGCAGCCACTGTTCCAAGCATGGAAGTGCACAATCATGATGTCAAGGTTGCACATGAAGCAGCTGTTGGAAAGGTTGGAGAAGAACAATTATTTTACTTAATGTCTCGCGGATTAAGTGAGGAAGAAGCAACAAAAATGATTGTTTCTGGATTTATAGAGCCTGTTATTAAACAGCTTCCTTTAGAATACGCAATGGAATTAAATAAATTAATAGAGTTAGAGATAGAAAACTCTGTTTGCTGAAATTTAAAATGGAATATAAAGAAAAGATTCTTACAAAAAACCCTTATAAAACCATGATTGGGAGAAATATTAACAAAGAAAAATATGATATTATAAAAAAAGCAATATTACAATCCTTAAAAAACAAAGTGTTAACACATACACAATTAGAAAATTCTGTAAAAAAGAATCTAAATGGAAAATTCCAGGGAAGTATTGCTTGGTACAATCAAGTAGTTAAAAGAGATTTAGAAGCTTGCAAAATTATAAAAAGAATTACAAATCAAACTCCTAATCTTTATAAATTAAATAGGAGATAAAAATGGGAACAATGTATGAAGAAAAAATATTAGAGCTTTATGAAAGAAGGCCTAATTTTGGAAAATTAGACAGCAAGACTCACGAGTTAAAACATAGTAATCCTATCTGCAATGATGAAATAACTCTTGAATTAAATGTAAAAGAAGGGAAAATCATAGATGCAAAGTTTCATGGAATAAGTTGTTTTATTAGTGTTGTTTCTGCTGCTGCATTGACAGAGAATATAAAAGGAATAAAGGTTGAAGATGCAAAAAAATTAACAAAAAAAGATATTGATGGTTTTCTTGGGATAAATGTTATTCCTACAAGAATAAATTGTGAGCTTCTTCCTTTGGAGGCTTTGAAAAAGATAAAATGCTAAAAATAAATAATCTAGATGTGGAAATTGAGGGCAAGAAAATTGTTGAAAACATTAATTTAGAATTTGAAAAAGGAAAAGTCTATGCTCTTATGGGGCCTAATGGTTCTGGAAAATCAACTCTTGCAAATGCTTTAATGGGAAATCCAAAATACAAAATAACAAATGGAAAAATATTTATTAATAATGAGGATATAACTGATATTAACCCAGATGAAAGGGCGAAGAAGGGAATTTTTATGTCTTTCCAGTATCCTCAAGAAATTGAAGGAGTTAGCATCTATAATTTTTTGAAAGGAGCTGTGAATTCTTTGAGGGAAGAGAAGATGAGCTTCATCAAGTTTAGAGAATTAATCAAAGAAAAATCTAAAGAACTTGACATTGATGAAGAATTTGTGAGTCGTTATTTAAACAAAGGTTTTTCAGGCGGAGAAAAAAAGAAGTCAGAAATCTTACAGCTTTTAACCTTAAATCCTGATATTGCTATCCTTGATGAAACAGACTCTGGTCTAGATATTGATTCTTTAAAGATAGTTGCCGAAGGAGTCAAAAAATTCATGAACGAAAATAAAACTGTATTAATTATAACTCATTACAAAAGAATCTTAGAGCATATAAAGCCAGATAAGATATTTATTATGAAGCAAGGTAAGATAGTCCATGAAGGTGGTAAGGAAGTCGCAGATGAACTGGAGGAAAAGGGGTATAAGTTGTTGAAGTGAATTACAGTTGCGATGTATGTTCTATAGCTGCTTCCCTCATGTTTGAAGCAGAATAAATTCCTCTACCGACTATTCCATGAAAGCTATTGCCTGCAACTTTTGCTGCTTCAGAAATACTTCCTCCTTGCGCAATAAATCCTGGAGCATAAAATACTGGGCTAGATCCTTCATATTCAACTAATTCTCTTATTTGTTTTATTACTTCTGGTTTATTTCCTGGAACAACAAAATTATTAATTCCGATTCTTGCCGCAATTCTGTACATTTCTAATGCTCCTTCATCTGTAATAAATCCGCCTTCACTTACAGCATAAGCAGGATGAGTCATTCTTCCACCTACAATAACTTTTAGACCATGATCTAAAGCATGATAAATCCAGGCTCTTTCTGTTTCTGGTCCTGATTGAGGGAATAAAATAACTGCATTAACACCTGCCTTCTTCATTACTCTTGCAAAATTTTTCCCTGTATCTGGAATATCTGTTCCAGCTTTTTGATGATCATATATTAATGGCTTGTTAGTATGTTTTCTTGCTGTTTCAACCGCTTTAGGAAGGCCGTAACCTAAACCTAACTCAAATCCTAATTTATATGCTCCAATTCCTTCAATGTTCCCTGTCTGTTTAACAAGGCTCTCAAATTGCTCCAAAGTTTCAACATCGCAAGCAGGTATAACACTCTTTTCTCTTTCAATTATTTTTTGTTCTAATTTACCGACTGTCTCACGTGCTGCTTCTGTTCCATAAACCCTCATATAATTTGCCATTCTTTCCAAACCATCAGTATGAGTGATTTGTTCTTTTAAAAAACTGTATATGTCAGAAGCACTTAAAACAGAGATAACTCTTGTTCCTGTTTTTTCTTCATATTCTTTTATTGCACTTGATCCATTTATACCGACCTCTTGTCTGTCAACAGCGATGGCTAAAATAGGAAGTTTAAAATCTCCCATGCTCAACAAAGTATCTCTAGCTTGATATTTAGCATCACCTGCTGTAAATACATCATCTAGCTGTGCAATAGATTGCCCTTCTTTAGGCGCCCTCCCAACAACTAAAGCCTTTATTCTTTCAGATGGAGAAAGATTTGTTGCTTCACCATATTCTTTGGGTATTTTTCTTGTGAAAAACCAGGGTAAATCAGGTCTTTGTGTAGATAATGCAATTGCAGTTGCAACAGCTAATGCATTTCCTTTTTCTGGAATACCATAAAGGATATCAAATTGTTCGTCAGAACTCAATAAAGTCCGTGCATAATATCTTCCTAAAGCTTCCGTAGATTTAGCATCATTAAAATCTCCAATATTTATAAACCAAGGAGAAATCCTCTTGCTTTTTAGCGTAAAATCTCCACCTATTTTTAATGCGCCGGTCTCAAGTAAAAAATTAATAAATTGAGCTTTGTAAACTTCCATCGACAGCTAAAAGATTAATTACTTATAAAGATTATTGTGATAAAAAGTATTTTATTTATTTTTATACTGGTTCAAATAATTTTCTATAAACATCATGTCCGTGTTTAGCAAAGTTCTCAAAATATCCTGTAAACCATTGATTCAAAGAAATCCCAGCTCTCTCCGATTCTATAATATCCTCTATGGTTTCAATTCCGCCAGTTCTTATAATATGAAATTCTTGAGAAGGTGGGCCTGCTCTAAGATAGTTAATTGCTGCACAGGTTGTTAACTTTAATGAAGATTCTTTTAATGGCTTCCCACTTACTCCTCCACCAACACCAAATTCTTTAGAAGTTGTAAAAAAATCATAAAGAGCTCTTTCACTTGGATGTATTAACTCTCTTCTTTTTTGGTAATCAGTTGAAGTGTTTCCAAAATTAACACCATCATAACCTAACTCAAATAATAGGTCAAGCAAAGGAGGGATTTGCTTTACTTGTGTATCGTTAGAAAATTTAACAATAACAGGAACTGTCCTAAATCTGCCTGTTTCTGAAACTGTTCTTTTGTCTAAGAAATGTTCTTTTACATATTTTAATCTATTTGCCATGTCATCATCTTGAGGCCTGCAGTGATTTGTGTTAGGGCAAGATTCGTTAATTTCAAGAAAGTCTACTCCAGCATATTCATAATGCCTCATTCCTTGAACAAGATATCTTAATTTTTCTTCTCCTTGCAAGTCAGGAGAGCCCATTACACTCCAGCCAATCGGAGTGCCTGCAACTCTTTCAAGTTGCTCCGCTCTTCGAGAATTAACTACATCTCCATCATTTGGTAGACCTAGCCAATTAGAAGCTGAACGTGATTTTGGATAGGGGACAAAAGGAAGATAAATTCCGTCTTTTTCATTTCCTTTTCTTGGATTCCATGTTCCTGTTCCACCAAGATAAGCTCCTGCTCCCTGCCTAGCAACCATTTCATAACATTCTCCATTCTTGAACATTCCAGCAGAATTCATAATTGGAGAACGAAATCTTATTCCCCACAATTCTCTACTAAATTCCTCTGGAGGTGAATAAGTTTCATAAGGAATTTCTTCTTTTAATCTTGCTAAAAAATCTAATCTACCTTGAGAATATCTTGAAACAACTGTTTTTGGAGGTAACTGTGTGATAAGTGGTCTAAGTCTTCCTTCCCAACTAGCTAGAGTTGTTGCTTTCATAAAAGATTTAATTAATTAGTACTTTTATATATTATTGTGATGTTGAATTATTTCTTATTCCTAAAACAATCAACACTATGGTCATTAACAAGGCCAGCTGCCTGCATAAAAGCATAGCAAATTGTTGAGCCGACAAATTTAAAACCTCTGGCTTTCAAATCAGCAGACATTTCATCACTTTCTTTTGATGTTGCCTTGTAATCTTTAAGAGTTTTTATTTTATTTTTAATAGGATTATTATTTACAAACTTCCAGATATATTTGTTAAAGCTACCAAATTCTTTTTGTACTTCTTGGAATTTCTGGGCATTCACAATTGTGCCACGAATCTTTGCACGATTTCTTATTATTTTCTCGTCGTTTCTTAAACGTTCAAAATCTTTCTCTGTATAATTAGCTATTTTCTTATAATCAAAACCATGAAATGCTTTTCTAAATCCATCTCTTTTTTTCAAGACTATTTGCCAGCTCAAACCAGCCTGAAAAGCGTCTAAAACTAAGAACTCAAATAACTTTTTGTCATCGTGAAGAGGTTTTCCCCATTCTTCGTCATGATACTTTATCATTAATTCACTTTCACCGGGCCAGGGGCATCTTTTGGGCATGAAAATACTTATTATCAAATATTTATAAATGCTATTAACATTATACTTTGAAGAGGTTTAGTATGGGTTTCAAAGAATTGGATTTGAGCGCCAAGATATATGGTCTTGCTATAATTTTTCTTATAGCCCTATTGCTAGTTGAAGCAACAATATACTACGGTTTCATTTGGGCGTTTGGTGCATGGCCTCTTGTATCCTGGATTTTTTTAATTTTGGTTCTGGCCTCACTATTCCTTCTTTATAATAAAAAAACTTGGGCTTGGATTATTGTTGGAGTAACACACTTAGCAAGTATTTTATTCTACGGCTATTTAGAAAAATTTTATTATGGAATAAAATATTACATGTACAAAATACATCTTATTACCACTAATGGTCCATTTTTTTATTATTTGTACGTCTTAATTTTGTCCATATTGGTTTTTTCACTAAAACTTAAAGAAAAATATAGTCGAAAGATAGATAAAATTTTAGGTTATTTAATGGTCTTTTTTGGGGCCATGATGATATCAAGAATAGCAGATCAGAGATTGGGTTTTGAATTTGATCTCACTGCAACAATAGTTGCTACCATTTATGCCATAGTATCACTTATCTTAATCTTCAAACAATCTTCTAAACCCCCAAGTTCTTTAAAAGTTTAAAAACCTAACTTATTCCCCGACGAAGGCTTTATAAAGCCATTTTTTCTCTATTTTATTACTGGAGAGTTTAAAAAGTATAAAATGACTGACTCAAAAAGCAATTACAAGATACAAAACATAGTAGCTACAACTTCTCTTGAAAAGCCTGTTCCGTTGACAAAATTGGCTAGGACACAGCCAAACACAGAATACAATCCTGAGACTTTTCCTGGCCTGGTTTTAAGGATTAAAGAACCAAAGTCAGCTGTTTTAGTATTTTCTTCAGGAAATTTAGTTTGCACAGGAACAAAATCAATAGCACAAGTAAAAGAAGTTATACAGGCAGTAATAAGACAGCTTAGAAAAATAAATGTCAATGTAACTGCTAAGCCAAAAATAACTGTCCAGAATATTGTTGCTTCAGGTTCAATTGACTTAAGCTTAAATCTAAATTTTCTTGCTTTAGAAATGGAAAACACAGAATATGAACCAGAGCAATTCCCTGGATTAGTATATAAATTGATTGAACCGACAGCCACTTTCTTGCTTTTCAGCAACGGTAAACTTGTATGCACTGGAACAAAAAATAAAGAACAACTTGAATTCTCAATGTCACAGCTTTTAAGGAATGTCAAGACGGCTTTGAAAAATTATGAGAAGTGATTTTGTAAGATATAGGAAAGTAAAATATATTTTACATCCTTAATTTAATATTTAAAATATTGGACTTATTTACACTATTTATCATTAATTATTTGTACGCATATTAATTCTAAAGTTAAAAGTTATATGTAAGAATATTTAATTTAAGATATTGCAAAATTTTTAGTATAAATAATAATCAACTTTCACCCCTTTAAAATAATTCTTCCGAAGCTATTTTTATAGTTACGCAACATAAATCTATAAAAACCAGTATTTTATTCCTAATTTATGGCAGAGGTAGTAAACATAAAAAAAGAAGATTTGATTCTCGAAGCAAAGAATTTTTTTGATTTCTACAAAAAAGAGCTTGGAGAATCGTTAAAAAAAGGAAAAAATGTCATATATCTTGATTTTATGAAGCTTACTGAATTTTCAAATACATTGTCAGATCAGATAATAATTAATCCTGAAGAAATACTAAGGCTTATTGAGATAGCTATAGAAGAACTTGGTCTTGTAAACAATGCGAGAGTTAGGCTTTTTAATCTGCCTAAAAGCCAGGAGATGAAAGTCAGGAACATAAGATCAAAGAATCTTGATGAGATGATAGTTATTGAGGGTATTATAAGACAGGCCTCTGATGTAAGGCCTCAAGTAATAAATGCTAAGTTTGAATGCCCTTCATGCGGAACAGTTATCGGTGTTTTACAAATAGAAAAAAAATTTAGGGAGCCAGCAAGATGCTCTTGTGGGAGAAGAGGGGGGTTTAGATTAATAAGCAAGGAAATGGTTGATACTCAAAGACTCGTGATTGAAGAAGCTCCTGAATCTTTATCTGGAGGAGAACAACCTAAAAGGATTAATGTTTTTGTGAAAGAGGATCTTGTTGAACCGAGAATGGAAGAAAAAACAACTCCTGGGAGTAGGGTCAAGATAATAGGTATATTAAAAGAAGTTCCTGTACCCCTTCATGCAGGAGGCCTTTCAACAAGATTTGAATTAGCAATAGAAGTAAATAACATAATTCCTCTTGAGGAAACCTTTGAAGAACTTGATATAAATGATGAAGACGAAAGACAGATTCTAGAGCTTGCAGAAGATCCATTGATTTTTGAAAAATTGTCAGGAAGTATAACTCCAAGTATATGGGGTTATGATGAAATAAAAAGATCTTTAGTTTTGCAACTTTTTGGAGGAGTTCCTAAAATTCATGCTGATGGGCAAAAAAGCCGAGGAGACATACATATTCTTCTTATAGGGGATCCTGGCGTGGCGAAATCTGTCACACTCGATTTCATGGCTAAGATTTCTCCTAAAGGAAGGTATGTTGTTGGAAAATCAGCAAGTGGTGCCGGCTTAACAGCCACTGTAGTCAGAGATGAATATTTAAGAGGCTGGAGTTTAGAAGCAGGAGCAATGGTTTTGTCAAATAAAGGGCTTGTTTGTATTGATGAATTAGAAAAAATGGATCCTAATGATAGGAGTGCTATGCATGAAGCAATGGAACAACAATCTATAACAATTTCAAAGGCGAATGTTCAGGCAACCCTTAGGGCTCAGACATCTGTTCTTGCTGCTGCAAATCCTAAATTCGGGAGATTTGATCCTTATCAATCAATAGCTCAACAAATTGATCTTCCTCCTACTTTAATAAACAGGTTTGATGTCATATTCACTTTAAGGGATATACCTAGCAGGGACAAAGATGAGAAAATTGCAAGCCATGTTCTTTTAGAGCATCAGAAAAAAGGTGAGAATATGTTAATACCTAGAGAATTATTTAGAAAATATGTTGCATATGCAAAACAAAGAATAAAACCTATATTAGGAGAGAAAGCCATTGAAGAGATAAAAAAGTTTTATGTTGAATTGAGGAATAAGCCTGTTTCGTCTGAAAGTGCTTTAAGACCTATACCTATTTCAGCAAGGCAATTACAAGCATTAATAAGAATGGCAGAAGCATCTGCAAAATTAAAGCTTAGTGAAGAGGTTTCTGTTGAGGATGCAAAAAGGGCAATTGAGCTTATGAAATATTATTTAATGCAGGTTGGTTATGATTATGAATCAAAAACCTTTGATATTGACAAGGCAACATCTGGAATAACTGCGTCCCAAAGAAGCAAAATATTCGCTGTAAGAGAAGTAATCAATGATTTAGAAAATCGTTTAGGGAAAATGATACCAATAGAAGAAATTGAAAAAGAACTAGAAGGAAAAATGACAAAAGATGAAATTGAAGATGCTATAAACAAATTAAATGCACAAGGCGAGTTATTTAGGCCAAGAAGAGGATTTGTTGGGAGGACATAAAAAATAGACTCGCTATAACTCTGAGATTGATTAGTTTTAATGCAGACAAAAAAAGTAATTTTAAAGTATTAAGAAAATAAGTCTTTCATAAAAACAGTTACAGCTACATAAATGCTTAAAAACAACTTAAGATTTTATAAAAAACGACTAAAATAAAAGATTAAATTAATTTAAAATGGTTGAAGAACAATTCAAGAGGCATACAGCATTTAAGCTTAGAATTGGAGATATATTAAATGGGAAGCCTACAATGAATGGAGAAAGATTTTCTTTTCTAGAACTTGGAAGCAAAAAAATAGTTAGAGTTAATATAGTTGGAAATGTAATTGATAAGTATGAAAGTCCTGGAGAATCAAAATTTTTATCCTTAACAATAGATGATGGTTCTGGCCAAATAAAATTAAAATCTTTTGGAGAAGATATAACTAAGTTCAATTCAATCATACAGGGTCAGACTATTATTGTTATAGGGATATTAAGAAGCTGGAATAATGAAACATATATTAATCCTGAAATAATAAGAGAACAGGATCCAAAATATCTTTTATTAAGAAAGCTTGAAATAGATAAAGAAAAAGCCAAGGCTGATCCGTTGGGAAGAGATCAAATCATAGCTGTAAAAGATAGGATATTAAGGGCCATAAAAAATTCTGAAGAACAAGGAGGTATTGAGAAAGATAAGTTAATAATGAATTTAAATGACATTTCTACTGAAATAATAAATCAAGAAGTCCAGAAAATGGTTGAAGATGGGATAGTTTTCGAGCCTCGGCCGGGAAAAGTGAGATATTTAGGGTAGTGTTTATATGAAATCTAGAAAACAAAATTGAAAGAGGAAGATATCGTATAAAAGAGATAGACAAAGGCCTGTTAAAAGCCTTGGAAATTAAAATGGAAATACTTGGAATTAAAGATAATTCTCTTCTTCAAAATTATAGAAAAAGGTTAGATAATTTAAAGAAAAATTTTGGTTTGATAGAATAAATAAAATTCTAACAAATTTCTTTCAGGGGCGTGATAGTATTAGAAAACTAACGGATTAAAATTTGTATGTTTTCTATTGCGTCTGCAACATCTTTGCCTTTTTTTGTAAGCTTTATCAGTTTAATTCGCCCCTTTTTCTCAAAATCAACAAGCTTCAAGGCTTTAAGTGTCTGCAGAATCTTTACAGCGTGGCTGTAAGTGCAGTCTACCTCTTTTGCCAAAATACTACCATACCTCATCCTTAAATTTTTCTTTAGAGACACCAACATCAATGCTGGTTTTCTCCTAAAAAAAATGTCAAAGTTATCTTTCATTTTGGCATGTATGTTTTTTAATGTATATATTCAGATAGTAGTGTATTTTTAAATGTTTTGGAGTATACATAATCACTCCTAATCTTAAGTGAAATTTTTTTATTTAGTAAAGCTTATTAACCAAATGTATAACCTATATGCATGGAAAATAAAGGCAAAAAAACAAAAATTTTAGCAGTAGGAGACATTCACGGAGATGTTGGTTTAGTAACAAGGCTGGCAGAAAAAGTAAAAAAAGAAGATGTAGATATAGTCATCTTATCCGGAGATTTGACTTTTGCAGAGAGATCTTTGAAGGGAATAATAGGACCTTTTGCAGAACAAAAAAAGAAAGTCCTTATAATTCCAGGAAATCATGAAAGTGTTGCGACAAATTTCTTCTTGTCAGAGCTTTACAGTCCTTATTCTAAAAATCTTCACGGGTATTATTTTAAAAAAGAGGATATTGGTTTTTTTGGTGCTGGAACAGCTAACATGGGGCCTCATCAAATACCAGACATAGAAATATTTAACCTGCTAAAAAAAGGGCATGAAAAAATAAAAGAAATGAGTAAAAAAGTAATGGTAACTCATATCCATCCTTCTAAAACAAATTTTGAATTTTCTGGTTGGAGAGGAAGTGATGCTGTAAGAAATGCGATAGAAAAATTTCAGCCAGACATAGCTATCTGTTCTCATATCCATGAAGCTGCTGGCCTAGAAGATCAGATAGGAAAAACAAAAATCATAAATGTTGCAAGGAAAGAAAAGATATTTGAAATATAAAGAAATCTTTAATAATTCTATAAACTTACTTAATTTATGAAAAAATCAGTAAGGCTTTATATTAATGGAACAGTTCAGGGTGTTTTTTTTAGGAGTTTTGTTAAGGAAAATGCTGAAAGATATAATGTAAAGGGGTTTGTAAGAAATCTTGAAGATGGAAGAGTTGAGATTTTTTTAGAAGGAAATCCAGAAGATGTCGGTAAGATGGTTGAGTTATGTAGCAAAGGCCCTAAACATTCTATAATAAAAAACGTCGATATAAAGGAAGAAAAATTCCAAGATCTAAAGAGTTTCAAAGTATTGCATTTTTGAAATAAAGGTATTATTACAAATCATATTTCAGAGATTAGCTTCACGAATAAGTGCATTTAAGTTTAGGGCTTTTGTAAACATCCTTAATTTTCCATTTTTATCAAATGGCCACTTGGATTTTGGCTTATCATAATAAAGTTCAATCCCATTTCCATCAGGATCTTTAAGATAAACTGCTTCTGAAACTCCATGATCTGCCATTCCAGTTATAGGATATTTAATCTTGAGTAAATTAATAACTGCTTTTGCAAGCTCTTTTTTATTGGGGTAGAGGATAGCAAAATGATAGAGTCCTATTTGTCCTTCTTGCGGCTTTCTGGCAAATTCAGAACCCCATATATTTAAGCCTATATGGTGATGATAGCCTCCTGCAGAAAGAAAAACTGCTCCACCAAACTTTTGTTGTACCTCAAAACCCAGGACGTCTCTGTAGAATCTTAAAGATTTTTGCATATTGTTAACTGTTAAATGTATATGCCCTATCTGAGTTTTAGGGGAGATTTTATATCTATCTTTTTTTAAATTTTTCATTTTAATAATAAATCTTTCGTGTTTAAAATGTTTGTGAAATAAATCAAAGATAGGTGATTTGAAAAGTATAAAAATACTTATTCTTTTTTATTTATATGATTTACACCAATTCAGACGGAGGTTGCCGTGGAAATCCTGGACCAGGAGCAATAGGAGTCATTGTAAGGAAAGATGGGAAAATTCTTACAAAATATAGCACATTTATTGGTGAGAGGGTAACAAATAACATTGCAGAGTATGAAGCTTTAATAAAAGCCCTAGAATTAGCATCAAAATTCACAAAAAAAGAGGTAACATGTATACTTGATTCAGAGCTAATTGTCAAACAGCTTCTCGGAGAATATAAAGTCAAACATCCAAGGCTTCTTACATTATTCTTAAAAGTTCAAAAACTGCAGGATAACTTTAAAAGAATAAGATACTTATATGTTTCAAGGTGGAATAAATTCCAAGTTATTGTTGATGAGATGGTTAATGAAGAGCTAGATAAGCTTGGGTATAAAAAGTTTAGAAGATGAAAAGAAAAATAAAAGAGAGGGTGCCTTTCTTGCCTTTGAGTGTTTTAATATTTATCAGCATAGTGATAATCTTATGGAAATTAAATATTATCCCCCCTCCCGAGGAAATCTTTACTTTTTTGGAAAATCTCTATAAAGATGTTGGCCTCTTTGGTCTTTTTATTGCAGCATTTTTAGAAGGCATTGTATATATTGGGCATTATTTCCCTGGAATGTCTATAATTTTCATATCAATAATTGTATCAAACGAGCAGTTTAGCAATATTGTCTTGATTATATTCGTAACTACAATAGCCATAACGCTAAGTTCAGTTGTCAACTATGGAGCTGGAAGATTAATAGCAAAAAAAAGAAATATCAAAGAAAAAGAAGGAGAGTTGGAGAAAACACTGCTTGTGGCTGCCTTACACCCAGCGTTTCTCTCTCTATATTTCCTGCATAGCGGATTAAAAAAGAAAAATTTCTGGAATTTCTTATATGTTCCAATTCTAGTGTTTCCTTATGGGATAATAATAGCTTATATTCTCTACAATTTCTCTGGTTTTGCCAAGACTCAATTATTTTTGAATGATTTTTTCTTCTTTTACATTTTCCTGGCCTGGTTTTTGTTAGAATTATTTTTTAGGAATAAAGAAGATATAAAGGGCTGGTTTAAACATAAGAATAAATAAGGTTAGATAGATATATAAAATAGCCCAATAGCATATAATAATGTCCAGATTAGTTAAAATATTAAAACTGGTAATAAAAAAGTTAAGAAATAGGCCAGATGACTTTTATTTTTTAGATAAAGATAGTAATGGTAACTATACATATAATAATGAAGTTGTTAAAGCTGAATCTGTACATAATGAAATACAATTGAGTTACATGACTCTTCATGACATGTTGCCCCATGCTATTAGAGGAGCTATGACTGTTTTAACGCATTTAGATTGTGTTCCTGCTAACGCAGTTTATGTTGATCAATCTAGATTTAAAAGAATTAGTGAATATCATGGAGTGGTTCCTATTCAGCCACTAAAAGCAGATATTTCTTAATGCATTTAATAAGTTATTTAAACTAATCTCTTCTTTATTAAATTATGGTAAGCTAGAATCAAAGATTCTGCATAAGCCATTTTAATATAAAATGTCTAGAGAAGAACAGATAATAAATGAAAGAAAGAAAAAGATTCATGAGTTGAAAAAACAGGGAATAAATCCTTATCCTAGCAAGTTTGAGAAAAAACACACAATAAAACAGTGTTTAAAATCAAAAGGAAAAGTGCAGACAGCAGGAAGAGTTATGTTAATAAGAGACATAGGCAAGATTATATTCTCAAAGATAAAAGACGGAACAGGAGAAATCCAGATTGTTTTTCAAGATAAAAAAACACCAAAAGAAGTTTTTAATTTTTTCAAGAAGTATATTGATTCTGGAGATTTTGTTGGAATTGAAGGCCAGATTTTTAAAACAAAAACAAAAGAACTGTCTATCTTAGTTAAAAAACTTGACATTTTGTCTAAGTCTATTCTTCCTCTTCCTGACAAACATAAAGGGCTGCAAGATGAAGAAGAGAAATTAAGAAAAAGATATTTAGATATTCTAATGAATGAAGAAGTTAAAGAATTATTTATTAAAAAGGGTAAGTTTTGGAAAGCTATTAGAGATTTTTTGCTGGACAAGGGATTTATTGAAGTAGAAACTCCTGCTCTTGAAATATCTGCAGGAGGAGCTGCTGCAACTCCTTTTAAAACGCATCATAATGCCCTGGATTTAGATGTATATTTAAGGATTTCAATGGGAGAATTGTGGCAGAAAAAATTAATGGTTGCTGGATTTGAAAAGACTTTTGAAATTGGAAGGCAGTTTAGGAATGAAGGAATAGATCATGAACATTTGCAGGATTACACTCAAATGGAATTTTATTGGGGATATGCAAATTACAGGGATGGAATGAAATTAGTCGAGGAAATGTATAAGAAAGTCGCTAAAGAAGTTATAGGCAGTTTAAAATTTGAAACTAGAGGTTATAAAGTTGATTTAGGAAAAAAATGGGAAGAATATGATTATGAAAAAACAATAAAGAAATATATAGGGGTTGATATCTATAATGATTCTGATAAGAAAATAAAAGCAAAGATAAATGAATTAAATATCAAACATGAAGGACATGATAGCAAATGGAAATTAGTTGATTCTTTGTGGAAATACTGCAGAAAGAAACTTTCAGGGCCTGGCTTTTTAGTCGGCCAGCCAGTTGATATTATTCCTTTGGCAAAAAGATCTAAAGAGAATCCATTAAAAGTTGAGCAATTCCAAGTAATAATTGCCGGGACAGAGATTGGAAATGGATATAGCGAGTTGAATGATCCAATTGACCAAGAGGCAAGATTTCAAGAACAAAGAAAACTCAAGGAAGCTGGAGATAAAGAAACTCATGAACACGATGAAAGTTTTGTTGAAGCGTTGAAGTATGGAATGCCCCCTACCTGTGGCTTTGGTGTTTCAGAAAGGTTATTTGCTTATCTTGTCAATAAGCCTGTTCGAGAGTGTGTGATATTTCCGCTGATGAAAAAATAAACATCAAATTTTTAATTTTTTAGTCTTGGTTTCTTTAGCATCATTTTTACAACTATTCTTTTCTTCATATTCTACTAGTTTCTTTTTTAAGAAGGATATTTCAGGACTTTGATAATTCGGAATGAAATCCCCTTTTCTATTAAATTGTTCCAAACAATGTTTAATTTCTTCTATTTCTGCTATATCTAATTCTTCATCATTCCAAGAACACACTAATTTATCCTCCGGGTAAAAATATTTACTATAATGATTATTAAAATTTCCACACTCTGCACAATATAGGATTAAACCAACCTCTCTTAAATAATACTGGAAATTTCTTTCTTTTCCTATCACCTTTATATCATTAAATAAACTACTTTCCTCTACAATACCCCAATCAATTCCTACATAAAAAAGAGGTGATTTACAATATTCACATAGTACTGGATTATCTTTTTGTGCCAAACTCCATCCTTTTCTTGTTTCTATACTATCTGCAGTTAATACTGATTTGTTTATTCTTTCTAATTCTTTCATTTTTTCTGCCAATAATTTAAATATAATTGCCGATAGCTAAGAAAAATATAGGTATATGAGCCTTAACCTGTGATCATTAAACAATAATCGTTAATCTTTAATCATTAAAACATCACATCTCCATGATTGGAATGAGTTACACTCATTATATTTAAAATCTATCTTACAACAATCCTCAAGAATTGCTATAAAATAAACCTATCCTATATTCTTATCAAAGCCACCAGCAATCTTACCTATACAAAATAGATAAGCATTAAGACGTTAAGTTATTTAATCTTGTAATGGAGTTGTCCAATTAGTTATTTGTATTTTGTTGTCTAACTGAGTTTTTTCAATTTCCAATTTTTCTATTTCATCCTCAATCTCCAACTCATCAAGTTGTGCTATCATTTCTTTTTCATCTTTATCTTTATAAAAATAATCTCTCCTTCTTTCAAATAAATTACTAAGATTAGAAATTTTACTTCTTATATCATTAACTTTGATTATAGATTCTGCCAAAGTTATTTCTTCACCATCAATCTTTGTATTAAGATTAGTCTTCTGAATTTTAATTTTCAATACCCTAATTTCATCAATTTTATTATTTATTTCATTTGAGAGTTTTTTTGGGTCGAATTTTGTTTTCTTACCTTCTTCAACATAAACATTATCTTTTCTTAATGAAATTAGTCTGGCTAATCTACTTTTTTCTTTTTTTAGCTTACTTAATGCCTCTCCAAGTTTCATATTTCCAGTTTTCATTATCCTGCAAAAGTTTTTTGATTTAAAAAGTTATGACGTATGTTTTTGGGGGTGTGGAAACACTCTTTTATGTTTATAAAGAAATTAAAGAAGTATTTTATTAGAGCATTAATTGCCTTATAGTATTAACAAATTCTTCTGCAGTATTAATTGCTTGTTTTGCATTATATTCTTCTACATTTGGAGTAACCCGATAAGTGAATATCTCTCTTGAAGAACGGCTTTTATCATATTGTTTAGTATATTCGTAAGCTTTCTCTTGAAAATCTTCAACATTGATTTTTTGGATCTGTGCAGTAGTTTCAAAAGTTTTTAGATATTCCTCATAAAGATGCTTAGCTAATTTTTTAGTTTTAACTAGATAATACAGAAGTATATATTCTGTTATTACATGGACGCCCCTTAATCCTTCTTTAAGCTTTGTTTTATATTTCAATGCGAGAAATGAATGAACAATATAATACATTGAATAATAAGCAGCAGATACAACCTCTGCGTAATCTTTATAATCCCTGCTAAGTTTAAGATTTTCTTTATTATCTTTAGATGCATCATAAATAATCTTCGCTGTTTCTAATCTGTTTTTGCTTTTTTCCTCATAAAATTTGCTTATTTGATCTTTTTCTACTTCATCAAGTTTTTTCAAATCGCCCGATTGAATAAGCCTTAAAACCTGCTTTTCTGCAATTTCAATTTTCTTTTTAATTGTATCCTTTATTTGCATTTCTTAATCCTCTTTTATTATTTGATAGTATTCTTCTACCCCATATAAAATAATGTGGTGTTTTCTCGCTTCATTGCCTATATTAAATTCATTTGTATTTTTTATCATTTCTTTAAAATCATTTATATCAACAAAATTAATTCTTTTTTTAACTTTAGTATATATTTTATCTATAAAATTCTCTATTTCTTTTATATCTTTTTTATTTTGTACAATAATTAATAAATCTAAATCAGACTTTTGTGTTTGAGTTTCTTTAGCGTAACTTCCAAAAATAAGCATAACAAAAAAATAATTTTTGCTTGCTGTTAAAATATCCTTTAACATTAATTTTATCCATGGATTTTTTTGTAATAATCTTTCTCTTCTTTTGAGCTCAATGTTAATAAGAATATCTACAGGCGCGAATTCATTTAATCTTATAATTTGTGCTGGGGGTACAGCCTGTTTTTTAATGATTTTCTTTTTCTCTAAATCAGCAATATTGTTGTAAACCAGTGTATAGGATTTGTTTAATCTTTTAGCAAGCCCCCTTATAGTAAGTTGTTCGTCTGGGTTTCCTAATAAAAAATCTAAAAGTTCTTCTTGAGTCTTAGTTGTCATGTTAATTATACTATTTCTAGTATCAATTGATATTAGTATTAGGTTATATATAAATCTTTCTATTTTAGTTCTTTCATTTTCTTTCTTTGCCGTCTAAATAAATAACTATTATAGGCCTATTATTTTTATCTTCGGCTAAATAACAATACAATAACTGGCCTTTTTTCAAGCAAGACCCGAGTGCAACCAATTTATTTATAGATATATTAAAAGTAGCTCTTTTTTGCGCCACCTTGCTTTTCCATCCAATATTCTGAAATTTTATCCTCATTTTTATATTACCATATTTGGTAACCAATATTAAGAACAATAGATATATAAGGTTTTCGGTAATCAATTAAATATCAATTTAAAATGTACCCATCAAAAAAAGAAAAAATAATACATGATAAGGTTCTTGACATTTTGAAAAAGAATAGTAAAGGGCTTACTATGACAGAATTAGTAAAGAGTAGTGGATTTTCTCGCAAAGCTATTGAAAAACATTTACAAATATTAATACTTGAAAACGAGATTTATATGAAACAATTTGGAGTTACAAAAGTTTACTATCCCAATCATAGAATTCAACATTTTGATTTTGAAAAGCTTTCATATAATAATAAGACTATATGGTTCAACATTTTAGAGGGGGAGTTTGGTATCTACCTATTAATTCAAAAAAAGAGAAAAGTTGGAAATGATTGGATTCATGAACACTCTATCTCTATTCCATTAGATCAGTGTGAACAATTTTTAAATGTTCTAAATAAAATTTTACATACAAAGAGAATGAAAGAGTTAGTAAATAAAAAGCAAAAATCCAAACAAGAATAAAATATAAAGATCTCCTTTTTTTGCAAAACAAACTCTTATAAACTTCCTCTAAGATATATTATTTTATGTCAAAACTACCAATTACAAGAACTCAAGCCTTTGAACTTATCAAAAAGTATAATAAAGACGAAAGAGACCTAATTCATTACTTAGAAAGCGAGGCTGTCATGAGAGAGTTAGCTTCTAAACTTGGTGAAGATGTTGATTACTATGGAATGCTTGGTTTGCTTCATGACATTGATTGGGGCTTAACAAAAGACAACCCAAAAACACACATGACTAAAGCTCCTGAAATTTTAAAAAAAACTGGTTTTGACAATGAGTTTATTGAAATAATTTTAAGTCATGCTTACGGATTTGATTGCGGAGGAGATGATTCTGATTTTCTAAATAAAAAAAGAACAAAGAAAATAGAATTTGCTTTAGCCGCTAGTGAAACTATAACTGGTTTAATACATGCCTATGCTTTAATGCGACAAGGAAGAATTTCAGACATGGAAGTTTCTGGCTTGAAAAAGAAATTTAAAGACAAGACTTTTGCAGCTGCAGTTGATAGAGAAATTATTCGAGAATGTGAAAACCTCCAGCGGGTTTCTCACACTTCCAGCGACCAAACCGAATCTTCTAATTGCCTCCGACAGATTCGGAATGAAAATCTTGGTTTAACTTTAGATGAATTCTTCAAAATTGCAATAGAAGGAATTAAAAAAATTAAGGAAGAAGTTGGATTAAGTTAATAGCATAATAGCCCAATAATCTTTAAAAATAAATTAATTATTTTTTATATATGCAAATTAAAACCAATCCTTTGACAGCTGAATTATCTTTCTTAAGCCCAAATCAAAGATCTCAACTAATGTATATTGCTAAAGAAAAAGTATCTCAATATAAAGGACGAGCACCCTCTTCAATTGCAATTTGTCCAGTAAGAACTGGGCGCGGTTACAGAGGATATGACACTGCAGACCATCTAGTGGCTATATGGGAGGGTTTTCAATTGGATGAAGGCAAAGTAAGTGCTTTAGAATCCCTTATGATAGAAGTCAATGAACCAAATCAAGTTGAAACAAGAAGATATAGATCTGGGAGATTGGTTCCTGCAAGACCATACAGGTCTACTAGTTTTGGGGTGCATGAAAGTACAAGAGGATACTTAATCTCAGAAAATCCTTGGAAAAACCAGGGACTTTTCATTGTCAGAAAATTTGATTCAAGAGAAGAAGCAACAAAAGCTGTAAGAAGAGAAAGAGGCAGGTGGTTATTTAATGGAAGATCTTTTGTAGAATTAAGATTACCTCTTGAAACAACAAACTTATCAGCCCTAGAACAAATTACTAGAGTCTCTTCAGTTCTTGGAGCAAATCTTCCAAAAGACCAGAAGAAAATGATTTATGATTTGTATAGATCATTGATGCTAGCAGATGTAGATCAAAAAACCTCTGATGAGTTAGCTGGTCTTGAAGGTATACTTGACTTCGTCAGATGGACCTTATTTGGAGGATCTGTAAACCCTACAATTTCTGAATACTATGGATTAAGAGACCGTTCTGTAATGCTTGCTGGAGTTTATGGTGTTGGAAAGACAACTATTGCTAAGGTGCTAGCTACAGAAAACCATAGCTCATTATTTATTCCAATAGAAGCCTTAACATTAGTTGAATCTCTTTTTGAAAAAAAGGGAGATGAAGAAAAATATACCTTGTTTGATGCTGTTAAAAGGTTACAAGGTAGGACTGGTGTTGATATTGCACTATTCTGTGATGATATAGAATCTGCAATGATAGATCCAAAGCATCATCATATGGGGCCTGAATATTTAGCTGGTACATCCTCCTTGTTAAACAAATTACAAGGAATTGGGGGAGGAAATACTTTATTGAACGGATCAACAAATAATCCTTTTGTAATTGATCCAAGATTTTTAGAGTTTGGAAGGGTAGGATATATTATTCATGTTCCATTGCCAGATGAAATAGGTAGATTAAGAACTTTTGAGATACATACAAGACAAAGGCCAATAAAAAGAAAAATGGATTTTCAAGACCTAGCTAAAAAAACAGAAGGATTTAGTAACAGGGCTATTGAAGAGGTATGTAATAAAGCTGGCGAGTCTGCACTGAGACGAGCTGCAAGGTCAATAAAAAAGCCTGGAGAAACAGAATTTGATGCAGCTAAAAGAGTTACTTTAGATATAGCAGAAGATTTTCCAATACGCGAAGAAGATTTTGAGAGAGGGTTGACAATTGTAAGAAGACACATAAGAACTGATCAGGTAAGGGCATTAGACAGAGATATAGGAAATTTTTGTGAAGACTACAACAGTAGAACAATTGGCTTCAATTCTAAACCTCGTTAAAAAAATAATAAAAAATTATAAAAACTCATTTTTGTTAATTGAATTATGGTCTCATTATCAGAAGTTATTGGAGCTAAAATTACTTGGTATGTCTTGATTTTTCTTTCACCATTAATTTTATTGGTTATTATAAAGGCCAGACAAAAAAAACTTTTTGAATTAATAAAAAGACCTGTTTTTTTAATTTTTTCAATAATTTCAATATTGGCAACTATTTATTATTTTTATGTCATGTTAACTTGTGAAAGTGGGTGGTTTGGAGGAGAATGTTTGTGGGCAGTACTCATATTCTATTTTTTCTTAATTCCAAGTTCCATAGTTTTGTTAATCGTGTTAATAAAAGATTTAAAAAAGAAAGAATAATGCAGAATTGTTAATACCAAAACATTTATATACCTCCGATTATATAAATTTATATAGATAGATTAATAAACTTATATAAAATGGAACAAATAATTCATTATCCAAATCTTAAAACAGTGTTAATGGTAGAAAGGGCTTTAAAAGAAGCAGATAAAATAATGACTAGAGAAGAGCTTAAGGAAAAATTGCCAAAACAGATAATGCATCAAACATTAAACATAATTCTAAATTACCTAGAAAAGAGAGGGATGATTATAGATAGCCATAAAGGAATATTATGGATTTACAATCCAAGTCCAAGGCTAAAAAAAGCAATTGAAAAGGGAAGAGAGATATAATGTATCAAGGTAAAGAAGTTAAAGTAATTTTATCTCAAGAGGCAGATGAAGTTTATGGAGATTTAAATAAGATTGTTGATGAAGAGAAAAATAAAGGGATAGACAGTTCTTTCCATCAAACTTTATTAAGGTCAATAAACAGAGTTAAGGAATTATTAAAACAAAACCCTTTTGCAGGGGATCAGGTTCCAAAAAAATTAATTCCTGAAAGATATATTAAAAAATACTTAGTAGAAAATGTCTGGAGAATTGAATTGGCAGACAGGTGGAGGCTTTTGTATACAATAACTGGAAATAAAATTGAGATAATAAATTTTGTTTTAGATATAGTTAACCATAGAGATTACGACAAAATTTTGGGATATAAACATTAATAAATAAAAAACATTTCAATAAGTTATGTCCTTAATCGTAAAATCAAACATAAAAAAGGTCGTGAAAGATTTGCAGGGGAAAGAAGAAAATGTAACCTCTGTTGCTGAAGAAGTCGGCATGGCTTTGGAAAGAAAAGTTGAGGAGATTTTGAGAGAGGGGATAAAGAGAGCGAAGGAAAACGGACGCCGTACACTACAAGCTAGAGATCTTTAGTAAGGTCTTGATTTCATATAAAAAGGTCCGTATAGTCTTGGACCATAACTACTTGTAAAATCTTCTACAAAATAAAGATCATCTCCACAAAATATTGCTCTTCTCCTATGTCCAAGACCTTCACCATAAGAACCATCATCTAAATAATAAAAATATTCAATTACTATTGGAGTTGCGTCTGTTGAAACACATTTGTAATCTTCCAAATCCCAACTTTTTGCATTACCCTGAATTAAATATTCTGACAAATCTCCATCAAATTGTATGAACCCGTTTACAGATTTGCTTGGTTCAAAAAATTCCAATTCAAAATAACCTTCTGGCAGACCATATACACAATACCCGTCTTGATTAGAGCACTCCTGATTAATTTTAGTAGTAGAAGTAGATTTAGCAAAGTTATAAACCAAAATTCCAGCTAAAATTACAATTAATAAAATTCCTATAGTCAAATATGCTTGTTTCATACATAATTGAGATTAATCTTCTTTAAAAAGATAACGAAGACTTCAAATAAAATTGAAGTATTTAACTAATTATAAAAGTTAATTATAAAAACCCTTTCTTCATTTTTATAATCATGTCATCAAAACCAAAATTTCCAGCATTGGCAGTGATATTGTTAATATTCGGACTCGTATGGCTGTTTAATGAGCTTGGATATTTTAATTTAACATTGCCATGGATTCCTGTTATCCTTGTTATTATTGCCTTAGGAATGATTATCAATAGGTATAGATAATTAATGTGGAAATAAAAATTCAGATGATTATTTAATTAGTTTTTTGTTGCTTCGACAAAAATAGTTCTGAAAACAAGTAGTTTTAATTAAGAAAAATCAATTTAGTTTATGATTTACACTAATATCCAACGGCAATCTTTTATTTACCTTAACTAACACTTTTTTTAAAACTTCAACCCTTTTCTTAAAACTCAATATTCCTATTCCCTTTATTTCATCAGTTTTTTCATCTTTAGTCAGAAAAACTCCTGGCTCAATTTCTTCACTATATTCTGTTTGAGGAGGAATTCCGAAAGTCACTTCTAAGAAATCGCCTTCTTCATCATAATATATATCATATGTCTCTGATTCTTTGTTCATTTTATATGTTTTTCAAAAAATGCTGAAATTACAAATCCATCTTCGTTTAAATATTTAACGATAACCAAAAGATATTTTTCTGTAGATATCTTATGCTTTAGATACTTATAGTAATATCCTACTTCTTCGTCTATTCCATAATCAGTTATTTTCAATGGATTCTTTAAAGTTTCCTTAATTTCTTCATGATAACTTGCAACCTGCGGATGTTTCTTTGTAATATGGCTCCACTGCTTCTTAGTTAACCTTATTTTCCTTCCAGTCTTATCAATTACTTCAAAAACATTATTCATTAATAAGATAAATATTATGCAATTTATAAAACTGTAGCCATTAATAATCCATTAATAATTTTTCACAAAAATTATTAAACCTCTTTAGCTATTCATCTTCATGAAAAAAAGTAATTCTATTCGTGGCAAAAAAGCAAGAGCTACAGGAGCAAGATTTGAGGCAAAAGTAAGGCAACAATTAGAAGAAATGGGTTGGATCATTGACCGATGGACGAACAATGTTGACCTAGAGTTAAAGAAGATTGTGAAGGCAAAGAGAAAGTATAATCCTTTTCTTAAATTTTTGTCAATCGGAACCGGATTTCCAGACTTCGTATGCTTCAAAAGAGCTGGAACTAAGTATGATATTATTGGTGTAGAGGTAAAAAAAAATGGTTGGTTAGATAAAATTGAAAAAGAAAAATGCAAATTCATATTAAACAATAAAATATTCTCAAAAATATTGATAGCAAAAAACGGAAAAGAAAGAGGAAATGTTGAATATATTAATTTTAAAGAAAAATATGGATTAGTTTAATGTTTCATTTTAGTATAATAAATGTTAAAAGATAGTATTATTAATAAATTATATGAAGATAAAAAGAAATGTGTTCATTTTAATCGTATTTAGCCTAATGATTTCTAATGTTTCATCTTTAAGAATAAATGAGGTTGAATTAAATCCTGCTGGATCTGACACTGGCAATGAATGGATAGAACTTTATTCTTTAGAAGAGATTGACCTTGAAGGCTATAAGTTTGTTAACGGAGATGGGGGAGAGGTAGTTTTAAGTGGTGAGTTTGATGGGTATTTTATTTATGTTTTTGAGAAACAGTGGCTAGACAATAGTGAAGAAATTTCTTTGTACAAAGAAAATGAATTAATTGACAAAACAGGAACTTTAAATGATGCAAAAAATAATGACGAGACCTGGCAGTATTGCAAATCCTGGCAATTTTTAATTCAAAGCAGGGGCAAAAGAAATTCATGTGAAGAGGAAGAAGAAATAAAAGAGAAATTAGATAAGGAAACAGAAAATATAAAAAATAATGAAAATGTTACTGAAAATTTATCTTATGATTATAAAAATATAAATGAACTAAAAGTTTTTGATACTATAAATCTTGGAAAAGCTTTAAATAATGAAGAATCAAAGGAAGTAACAAAGAAGAATATTGCAATTTATGGCCTTATTGGTTTTTTAATAGTTATTATTCTTCTGTTCTTTTTAAAAAAAATGGAATACAAAAATGAGTTCGGATGAAAAAATTTTAACGAATTTAATTTTGGAGATAATAGGAAAGCCGGCAGAACATTTAGTAGAAACTCTAAGTGAGCTTGTAAAACAAATTGAAAATGAAGCGGGTGTTAAAGTTTTGGACAAAAAAATAAACGAACCCATAGAAATGAAAGAGCAAAAAGAATTTTATTCTAGCTTCGCTGTTGTTGAAATAGAAGCAAAAAGCATAGATAAAATCTTAGAAATTATTTTTAAATATATGCCCTCACATATAGAGATTGTCTCGCCTGAAAAAGTTGTCTTATCAAATAATGATTGGAGCCTTTTTTTAAGTGAATTGGCAAGAAAACTCCATGCTTATGATGAAGTTGCTAGAGTCATTCAAAATGAAAAATTTATTTTAGAAAAAAAATTTAAAGAAACGATGAAAAAATGAAAACATCAATATGTAGTATTGCTGGTATAAAGTTAACTGCTGAAGATTATGATGAAATAGCTTATAATATAGGTAGGATGAAAGATCTATCTCTCCAAAGAAGATTAAAGATTGTAGAACAGGCAAATAATATGCTTTCTGAAGAAACAAGGAGAGAAATTCAATTATTGGTTATAAATCTTGCAAATGAAAAGAGGGTTTATGAAATAGCAGGCCTTTCTTATAGTGATGGGCCTCCAGCAGATCAACTTTTGTTTACGTCTGGTGTTACAGAGTATGTACTAAAGAAGATGGTAACCTAATTTCTCTTCTTTAACAAATCAGATATTTCTGACTTTTTCTTTTTCGTTCTCTTATATTTGAAATAAAACCAAAAAATAAATCCCAAAATAATAATCAAAAGAGACCACCCTATTATTTTTGAAGATGAACTCGTTCCTTGAGAGACACATTCATCAAGACAACAAATATTTCCTCTTATTGCTTGAGAATCTCCGCTACAGGTTTCTTTTGCACAGCAAATTCTCCCACCTAATTCATTGCATGTTTTTTGTGTAACAGGATCAATTGTTTGATTTTTCTTTACACAAATTCCACTTAAGCATTCTTCATCGCTTTTACAGCTATCACATTGATTAATATCTTTAGGTACACACGTACCTCTTATACACTCTTCTGATGACGGGCATGGATCGAAAATACCACATTCGTCTTTTTCTTCAAGAATACATTCTCCATTATCGCATCTCTCCCAGGAATCACAATCTCTATCATATCTGCATTCATCTTCTTCTTTGTCAACGCATTCATTATCTGTACATTCTTCATTACTATTACAATCACTGTCTTTTTTACATTCCACCTGAACACAAATTCCATTATCACAGATTTCATCATCATTACATTGAAAAGTAAATATGCAAGATTTTGCTTGGCTTTTATTTAAACAACTAGAGACGTCAAAAGTACAATCTGCCTTGCATTTTAATGTCCCGCTATTATAATCCAAACTATTACAACTCTCTCCAGATAAATTTGTTCCATCACAATCCTCTCCACTATTAATAATGTTATTTCCGCATAAAGGAGATTGAGGTGCTTGACCATAAACAAGAACAGGTAGAATATATTCAAGTCCTGAATATGAAATTTTTATAT
The DNA here is from genome assembly GCA_964497435.1 of Candidatus Woesearchaeota archaeon. GTDB lineage: Archaea > Nanobdellota > Nanobdellia > Pacearchaeales > GW2011-AR1 > CAZCCD01. Next base: position 59,453 of record CAZCCD010000005.1, read on the forward strand.
TTCCAAAAGTATTTTCATTAATGTTCGAAACTCCAAATGATAGTGATTTTATTGTTCCTGCAGCTACTGACTCAGAAGATAAAGATGATAAGCTATTAAATGTATTTATTTCTACATTAATTGTATTATCAACTAAATTAGTGATATCAATTGAAAAATCGCTTGAGGAAATTACAAATCCTGGTTTTACAGAAAAATAAGCTGTGTCGTTAGTTACAGTAAAATTCTTTATTATATCATCATCTATTAATTGGCCTGCCTGATAATATCTTACATTTTCTATTTTTATGGAATAATTATTTTGTGTTTTTCCAACTAAAGAAGCCCATATATAATAAGTATCATTAATCTTTTTAATATCAAACTCCATTGGTATCTGGACGTGGTTTCTATAAAAAAGGACATTGCTTGTTTGTATTGTATCAAAAAAACTTCCTGAAATCTTTGCTATTATTGTTTCTCCTTGTTTATATTCATTTTTCATTTCTATTGATGCTGCAGAAGCATTTTTTATATTTACAAATAAAAACATCAAAACAAAAATTAAAATCACGACTCTTTTCATTATTAATTTAAGAAATAATAGTTAATAAATATTGTTTTATTTACTTATATCTTTCAATTTTTTTAACACTTCCTCTAATTCTCCTTTAGGCTTTTCCTTAATTTGTTGTTGCGGCCTTACAGGAGGCCTTGCTGGAGTAGGGATTCTTGGAATTATTCTTCTTGGTCTTAATAAAGGCCTTGGCATAATTCTCGTTGTTGGTGGAGGAGGGAATAAACTAGGTCTTGGCTTTGGTTTTCCGCCTTTAAATCTTAAAAAGAACATTCTTAATCTATTTCTAAACAATATACCTATAAGCAAGAGTAAAATTAAGGCTGAAAGAATCCATATCCATAAATAATTTTTCTCTTCAGGTATGATAGGGCCTTCAGTAGATTCACAGCATACTTGAGTTAAATCTAGACACTCATCATCATTTTGAGTTTCATCAGAAAAACACGAATCTCTACATCTTCCTCCGTAAAGCTCACAATCAGAAGTTGTTGGTGTTGTCTCGCATGTTCCCCCAGTACAGCAGGTTTCACCATAACTAAGATCAGAGGCGTCGTTTTTTTCAATTCCATCAATACAAGACTCGCTTGAACTACATATCTCTCCTTGAAGTTGAGAGCATGTTTTATCTTCTTCTGGGAGCGTGCAACACTTTTGTGGAACAGGACAGTCATAATTGCTTAAAATCCTTCCTCCATCTTCTTCGCATGTTGAGAATCTTCCTCTACAATAATATCCTGCATCCTCACAATCAATCAATCCTTCTGAAACACAAGAGCCTCTATCACAAACATATCCTTCCTGGCCGCAATCTGCGTCATCAACACAATCATCTCCTCCAAGATTAATGCATCTATAATTTTGACAGACGTAAGCAGCAGAGCAACCAGTTTCATTAACACATTCAACACATGTTTGATTGACACAAAATCCTGAAGAGCAATCAGCATTGTTTATACAAGAATCTCCTCCTGAAATACAATAGCCTGCTAAACTGCAGACATCTCCTGGATTAGGACAATCAGAATCATCATTACATTCTTTTATTTTCTCGCAGACATTATTATCATTACAAGCATAACCATCATTACAATCATCATCATATTCGCACTCAACACAATAATAATCAACGCAAATTTTATCGTTTGAACATTGTCTGTCTAAAGTACAGTCAGCATCTTCTGGAATGCAAATTCCAGTAACGCATTTCTCATCGTCATCACAATCAGCCTTATCAAAACAAGAAGCCTGGACAGGAGATTCTTCAGGCCATGTAGAAGCAAGAACAAAAGCTGTATTTCTTATATTATTTTCCCAGCATCCGTTTGCCCCCTGAACATCAAGGAGCCAGGTTTTAGCCCTTGTTTTTTCTTGAGGCTCTTCACCAACTAAAGAGAATAAAGCAACAGATGTATCATAAACTCTATTTCCCAAAGACGAGCCTGAAGCCTGCCAGTATCCTTTTGTCGAAGAACCGCCAGTAACTGTTTTTTGTTTCGAAAGCAAACTGTATTTAAATTCATCAGAACCAGTTATATAATAAAGGAAAGAATCAGGAATAAACTGCTGATTATTTTCTGCCGAAGTTATTAGGTAAGGAATAAAAGAAGAAATATCGTCTTCTCTTCCAAGGAAAGTTAATGCAAATGCTGCCCACAAACTTCCCCCATAATCACAACCAGAGCCGCTTGAAAAGCAAGAAGAAGTGATTTTTTCCTCTGTAGAAGAGCCCCCACCAGGTGCTGAGCTTAATTTTCCAGAAATATAAAAAACATTAGAACCATCTTTTTGAAATATTAAATTAGTAGAAAAACCTTTATCGCAAGAAATAGTGAATGTTTTATCATGACAAGAACCAGCTATTTTAAGCCAGTAATCATCTTGAGCTTTAGTAAAACACTGGCCTGAGGATGTTATTATTTTTTTGTCTTCTCCAATTGAAAAAGAAAAAGAGCCTCCTGTAAATTCTATGGAACATGATGTTTCCTCATTAGATTCTGTTTGTAAATACCATGTTATATCTGTTGGAATTGCTTTCTTGCTTAAGAGCCAGTTTTCTCCTTTTGTTGTATCAAAGGTTGTCTTCTCCAAAGCAATCAAGGCTTGGGCAGTTGTCTTTAAATTGCAATTTGTTGAGGGCCAGCATTCATTATTTTTTGATTTTGAAACAACATCACTCTTGCATTCTCCAACAGAAAGCAAAGAAAAAATCTCTTCCTCTAAAGTAAGGGCCAAACATTTTCCTTCAACTTTATCAAGAAGACATTCATATCCAAGACTTACATTTCCTGCTGCACTAGTAGATTGAGTAAAAACTAAAGATAAAAATATCAAAACAAAAAACAAAATCACCTGCTTTTTCATACGTTTTAAAGACAATGCTTATTTTTAAAATTATCTTTAATTCAATAGCCAAATTCTTTTTTATAGAATTCTATTGTATGATTAAGGCCTTCTTCAAAATTAATAAAAGAATTAAATCCAAGATCAGAAATCTTTCTTATGTCTGCGCAAGAATTTCTTATTTCTCCAGGCCTGGGAGAGGTATAAACAGGCTCTATGTTGAGTTTAAGGAGTTGATTTAACTTTTCTACTAAGAAGTTTATAGAATAAGTAGAGCCACAAGCCAAATTAAAGACTTTTCCTGCTACTTTTTCCTTAGGAAGCTTTGAAAAAAATATGTTTCCATCAACAACATTTTTAATAAAAGTAAAATCTCTTGATTGTTCTCCATCTCCAAAAACTATGGGCCTTTCTCTATTCATCATTTTTTTTATGAATATGGGAATTGCCGCAGAATACTGGCTATTTGGATCTTGTTTAGGCCCAAAAACATTAAAATATCTTAAAGAAACTGTTTCAAGTCCATGAAGATGGTAAAACTGCCTCATTAAATGTTCGCAGGTCTGTTTACTTAATGCATAAGGAGACAATGGAGAACCTGTTTTTTCTTCTATTTTTGGAAGATTTTCATCATCTCCGTAAACTGATGAACTTGAGGCAAAAAGCACTCTTTTTACGCCTGCTCCCTTGCATGCAATAAGAAGATTCAAAGTTCCATTGATGTTATTAGAAAGGGTTGTATCAGGGTCATTTATAGATCTTGGGACAGAGGTAACAGCAGCCTGATGAAACACATAAGAAGGCTTTCTTTCAAGAATTAAATCTTTTAGATATTCGTTTCTTATATCTAATTTTATATACTCTAAATTACCTAGCTTTGGATCATCACTTAATTCATGGGCTTCATCCAAATTCTTTTTTTTCCCGCTAAATTCGTTATCAATTACAATAACATTAGCTCCTTGTCTCACTAGCTCTGTAACTAAATGACATCCAATAAAACCTGCACCTCCTGTAACAAGGACTCTTTCTTTAAACATTTATCTATTCTTTTTTGGTTCTTTAAATTCTTTTTTATTCTCTAATAAACCCTTTCTTATCACATAATTAACAGGGTTTTTTGCTTTGAGCTCTTCTTCTGTAGGAATAATTCCTATTCCTTTATAATAATCTTTGTCAAAATTAGGAGGAAGTACAACTTTATTCCTATAACTCCAAGAAAGCTGGGCTTTAATATAACCTTCTTTGAGAGGAATTTTATTTTTTTTATTCCAGTCAGAAACTCTCTTTTCAAGCTCTTCTTTATCTATGCCTATTGACCTGAAGAGGTTAATTAAAATAAAAAGAGATCTTTTTCTTCCATCAGAAACTCCTTTCAGTATTTTTTGGATTGAGGGAGGGAAATAAGAATCAGAGATTTTTTCGAGTTTTAATGGTTTAAAATCTGATTTTATTTTTTCATCATTTGGTTTTATTTGTTTATGCCAATCAAGAGCCTGCATCAAAAGCTCTTTTGCCTCTCCTTCTTTGCAATCTGGCATAAAACTAAGGACTTTTACTTTCATTGGATGAGCATCTTTAATGTCAAAAAAAGAAATTTTACTTGGGTTTATAACTACGCTTGAGAGTGCTGTTTTTTCATGGAGAGAGTAAGGAGCCCTAAAAAGATGTCTCGGAGAGACTAAAATAAGGTCTGGCATGACTTCTTTTGAAATTTGAAAATCCCTCACATACTTACTCTCTTTCTCAAGATTAGATATTTTTTTTATTAAATCTTTTTCTATTGTAGCTGTTATATAATTGGTTATTATCCTTGGCCATTCAGGAAACATCTCGGATGTTTTAATATTGTTTATTTTTGTGGGAAAAGCCTTCCAGGGTAGGATAATATGGAAACCTTTGCTTCCACTAAACTTTAATCCTATATTCTTAACTCCATGGAACTCTAGCATTTTTATAACAAGCTCTGCCATAATCTTGCTATAATCTATGTACTTACTATCAATGTCAATTAAAAAGTTCCACCCTTCTCTTAAATTATTCAATTCCTCTTCACTCATTCCTGTTGAAACTTTTAGAGGGTCACTCCAGAGTTCTTGTGAACAATGAAAGGAAGTTGCACCTTTTTTAACAAGCTCAAAAACATCATTAGGATACTGAAGAGAATCTGGTCTTTTTCCGAAATTCTCAGTTATGTAGTACGGAATTGTTTCTCTATTAACGCAAAACTTAAATATTGCTTCTTGTATGTCTTTTCTGGAATAATACAATGAAGCTGTTTTTTTTATTCTCTCTGACTTTATACTTTCTTCCATGAATATTTATGTTAGGTAAGGTTTATATAAATAACTTATACTAAACTATAATAATGCTTAAAAGATAATCCTGGTATTATTTAGAATGATAATTAAACTTAACAATCCCGGCACACTCACAAGAGTCATAGAGCTTATTTCTGAGTTAGTAACGGAGGTGAGAATAAAGGTGAATGAGTTTGGCCTTTCAATAACTGCAATGGATCCTGCGAATGTATCAATGGTTGGATTTAAGTTGCCAAAGAGCTCTTTTATTGAGTTTCAGGGAGATAAAGAAACGCTTGGGGTTAACTTAGAAAATTTAAAAAGAGTCTTAAGAAGAGCCAGTCCTGGCAGTTCGTTGATAATTCAGAGAGAGGATAATACCTTAAATATACAGATACTCGATAGGATAAGAAGGAGTTTTAAATTAAGTTTAATTGACATAGAAGGTGAAGAAATTGATTTTGATGCAAAAACAAGAAGAATGGAGTTCACTTCAAGGGTTGAATTGCCTTCTAATGATTTTATTGATTCAATAGAAGATTGTGCAGTAGTGGCTGATGCGTGTTCTTTCATAATCAAAGAAAATTATTTTATAATAGAAGCTAGAGGATTAGACTCTGCACTCTCAGAATTTTCAAGTGATGAGGCAAAAATAGACGCTGAAAATTGCAAGGCAAGGTATAGTTTAGAATATCTACAAAAATTCATAAAGGGCGCGAAACTCTGCGACAGAACAATTATAAATTTCGCAGAAGACCATCCTCTAAGAATTGATTTTAAGACTCCTTCTATGGAATTGAGTTTTGTTCTTGCACCTAGGGTGGAGACCGAGGACTAACACGAAACTTTCTTGGATATAAATAATGAGTGTTAGTCCGAGTAGAAGATTGAAAATAGGTAAGAAGTTTTATATAGTTTTTAGTTAAAATTAGGTTAAGAGTTTTATTAACATTATTAAAATTTAGTTTCCTTTATTCCAAATATATTTAAATACTAAGTAACTCTTATAATAAGTAAAGGTTATATAGTAAAAGTAAGTATTACTAAGTAAATTGGCCAAAAAATATAGCATCAAAAAATTCCTGCTGGAAATTCCAGAAGAAATCTGGGAAAAATGGAAAGAAACTGTTCCAAGAGCTATTTCTTTAAATGAAGCATTAATAGAGATGATTAAAAGAGAGGGAAAGAATTTACCTCTGTCCAAGCGCGGCCAGAGAAGAGGGAGTAAAAAATGATAAATAAAAACAATAAAGGCCAGGTAGCAATGTTTATAATAGTAGGGATTATGATAGTTTCAATAGTAATAATATTTATTTTATTGAGGAATGTTTCAAAGCCTGATTTGAGTTTAAGTCCTGACAAAAATCCAAATGCTTTTTTATCAAGCTGTTATAAAGACAACGTTGAAAAAAGTGTTGATTTACTGATGAAAAATGGCGGCTATATAAATCCGCCTTTATACTTAGATTTTGAATTTGAAAATGAGGATGTTTCAAGGATTTCTTATCTTTGTTATTATGAAAACTATAATATGCCTTGTGTTAATCAAGAGCCAATGTTTATACAACATTTAAAAGATGAAATAAAAAATTATATTAAAGACGATGTAAAAAATTGTTTTGATAATTTAGGGGTCAGCCTTGAAAATGATGGGTATGTTGTTCAGGCAGTTTATAGAGGATTTGATATTTCTCTAGATGAAAAGGGAGTGTCTATTGATATTATTGGGGAATTAACACTTACTAAATCAGGGGAAACTGGCAAGGAAACTGGTTTTGGAACAAGAATTTCATCTAATCTTTATAATTTAGCAATTGTTTCACAAAGAATAGTAAACGATGAAGTTAGAAATTGTGATTTTGATTACATAAATTATATGACTATTTATCCTGAATATGACATAGACAAAGTGATAACTCTAGATAAGACTAAGATTTATACAATTAAACAGGCAGATTCTGAAGAATTCTTTAGATTTGCTGTAAGAGGATGTGTCTATGGTTAATGTAAAATTTTTATTGAGCATATTTATCTTGATTTCTTTAATAGGAATTACAGATTCTGTTTTATTGCAAACTGGTTGCTGTGAAAAAACAACAAAAAATGCATGGTGCCAAGATGGGCCTGTTGACTGTGCTTCTGGATACAGAACAAATTCAAATATTTGCGAGGAAACAAATTTTTGTCAGACAGGATATTGCTATGATGTAAGTGAGGGAATATGTGAATCTGGCTCTACAAGCAAAAGATGTGATGAAAAAGGAGGCCAATTTTTCAGGAATTATGATGAACAATTATGTCAGGAAGGATGTTGTTATCGTGGAAAAAACACTGATTATGTAACTGAATCAAGATGCAATATATTGGCTAAAAGAGCAAGCTTTCCTGATCCTGTATGGGATTCATCAGTTTCTGAAGAAGCGTGTAGATTTTTAAGTGAAGAAGAAGGAGCTTGCGTTATTGATGAAAGATGTATATTCACGACTGAAAAAGAATGTGTAGAAATGTTTAATGGAGAAATTAATCTTGGAAGATTTTGTTCTGACTTAAACAACGATTATGAAAAAAAAGATCATAAAGAGTGTTATAACGGAGATGTTTATTGGTATGATTCTGGAGGAAACAGGGAAAATGTAGCTGAGGATTGTGTAGAAGGAGAATCCATATGCAAGCTGCAAGGAGGAGATTATACTTGCAAGGATATAACTTGTTTTGATGAAAAAAATGACAAAATAAGAAAACATGGAGAGAGTTGGTGTGAATATGAAGGATATATAGGAGAAAGTAGATCCTTAGTAGGAAGTGAGCAATGCAAATTAGCCTGTGTCAATGGAGAGATAGAAGTTGAGTGCAGTGATAAAAGAACAAAATTATGCGCTGAAAATATAACTAATGGAAAATCTAATGCTGTAATGAGAAACAATCTTGCCATGGATTGCTTTAATATAAAGTATTATGACGAATGCAACAATCACCCTGATTGTAAATATACTTCTTTTTTTACTGCTGGTTGGTTTAATGTCGGAATGTGTGTTCCAAAATATCCTCTTGGTATTGATTTTAAATCTGAAAATCCTAAGTATAATGGAGAGAACATATGTGCTTTAGGAAATTTAAGATGTTGGGTTGCAGTAAAACCAGGATTTCCTGATCCTAGAGATTATAATATTGGAGAATGGACTGCTAATATTGAATGCACTGGCCCTGAATTTATAAGAGATATGAATTATCTTTGCACTTCTATTGGAGATTGTGGAATGGAGATAAATTATGTTGGAGTCAAAACAACAAATTATCAGACAATTGATAATATGTGGCAGGGGGTAAATTACAGGGTAATGGAACCTTATGATGAAGGATTCTCTGGAGGATTACATGAAGTGTGCGAAGATTATGTCAAAAGAGTTCTTAGAGGAGATGAAGGAGGTTCTTGGAAAGAATGGTATTTTTGGTTATGTAGGCAATATTTAAACGCTAATATTGGATTACCATCAACCTGGGATACCGGAGTTCCAGCATATTGGAATGTCAGTGATTTTCTAAAAAAAGAAAATCCTCAAGATGTTCTTCCAGAATATTTCTTGACAAATAGAAATCCAAGTTTTTTAGGAACTAAGTACATAAATGTTATATACAAACCACAAGAATGGGACAAGATTTTAGCTATAGACTTTAGATGCAACCCATGGCAGCCTCCTTTTGGAGGAAGAGACTGCAACAAATGTAATGAAGGAGATATTCCTTGCAATGATTACAGATGCAATGCTCTCGGACAAACATGCAAAATATTAGATGACACGAGATATAGTGAAAATCCTATATGCATAAGTGAAATTCCTCCAGAATTTAGAGCTCCTGAAATAACATTTAAAGAATCTCCTGGATATAAAGGAGAGGAATTTGTAAATGGAGTAAAAATAACAAATCTAGATGGCAGTTGCATTGAAAAGCATAGCGATATATCTATTGTCCTTGAAACAGATGAAAGAGCTAAATGTGCATTTGTATTAAATTCAAGCGAGCTTCTTCAGGCATTAGAAAATGAAAAAAGATATAACACAACCCATCAAATAGATATTAGATTAAGTTTTGATGATAGATTGAGGATTTACACTTCTTGCCAGGATGTTTATGGAACCAGAAATACTGCAGAATATGTAACTGATATCTGCATAAGTCCTGAAGCAGATAATAAAGAGCCAGGAATAGAAAGGTTTGAACCAGAAGATGGAAGCTTTATTCCTTTAGAGCAGACAAACCTATCTCTAAATATTATTTTAAAAGAGCCTGCTGAATGCAAATATGAGAGATTCCCTTTCTCTTCTTATGATGAAATGACAGGTTTAATGTCTTGCAATAAAGACCAAGAAGGATATGTAGAAAGATTTTGTTTAACAACTCTTGAGGGTTTAGACCAGGATGAAAATAAGATTTATATAAAATGCAGAGATTTAGCTGGAAATACAAATATAGAAGATAAAATTTACACTGTTTACGCAACAAAAGAGCCATTATTAATCGAGGCTGTTTCTCCTTTAAATGGAGAAATATTAAAAAGGCCTGTAAACAGGGAAAATCCTCTTGACCTTGAAATAAAAACTTCTGGAGGAGCCTATAATGGAAATGCAGAATGTGGCTATGTTTTTGTTGAGCAAGGATGGAGTGATAATGATTTGCCTACAGAAACAGGAACAATTTCTCATAAATACAGATTCACTAACTTAGAAGAAGGGAGTTATAATGTTAAGGTTTCGTGCAATGATAAAGCAGGAAATACAGCAGAAACAATAATCAGTTTTTCAATAGAGGTTGATGAAACACCTCCTAAAGTCGTAAGAGTATTCAAAGATGGCTCGAGATTAAAGATAATAACTGATGAAGAAGCAAGATGTTATTATAATAATATAAATGCCTGCACACCTTTTGAATTAGATGAAAGAGGGACTATGACACAAGGAACTTCATCCTTTTCAAAAAACCATTCTGCAAATTGGGATGAAAGTAAGACTTATTATATAAAGTGCAAAGACCAATTTGGTAATTCAAATAACGGATGTGCAATAATTGTAAAACCAAGCTAAATTTATAAACATGCAACGCTTAAGATGGATATGAAAAAAGATGTGAAGGGGCAGACAACAATTTTTATAATAATAGGAATAATAATCGTTGCATTAGCTGTCTTAATTTATTTTTTATATCCAAAAATAAGAACTGGAGTTGGAGGAGTTGAAAATCCATACACTTTTATACAAAGCTGTTTGGAAGATAAAATTACTGATGTTGTTGACATTTTATCTTTAACAGGCGGAAGTGTTTCTCCTGTGCATTATATAATTTACAACGGAGAAAAAATAGAGTATCTTTGTTATACAAATGAATATTATAAGACTTGTGTAATGCAGCAGCCATTCTTAAAAGAGCATATAGAAGAGGAAATTAGAAAAGAAATAAACATAGAGAGTGGAAAATGCTTTGACAATTTAAAGAAAAGTTATGAAAACAAAGGTTATAGTATTGAGCTAAGAAGAGGCTCTATGGCTGTTGAATTACTGCCAAAGAGAATAGTGGTAAATTTCAATAATACAATGACTGCAACGAAAGACAGCACAGAAAAATATGAATCATTTAGAGTGATTGTGAACAACAATCTTTATGAATTTGTAAGTATAGCTAATAGCATATTAAATTGGGAAGCAAGATACGGTGATGCTGAAACAACTCTTTATATGACATATTATAAGGATTTGAAAGTTGAAAAAAAAGTCCAGGAAGACGGCTCGACAATATATATTTTAACTGACAGAAACAATGGAAATAAATTTCAGTTTGCATCAAGGAGTGTTGCATGGCCTCCAGGATATGGATAAGATGAAAAATATAGAAATGAAAGTTGGCGTTCCTCTATTGATTGTAATAGGTTTTGGAGGATATACTATTGGGGGGGGTTTTGGATCAAGAGGAACAAATAAAGTTTACGAATTTAGTTACTTAGAAAAACCTGCCGCGATTGTTAAAGAAGATATAAAATTAGGGCCAGATAGATATTATGCTATATTAGATAATGGAGATATAATAAGAACAGAGATAACTAGTGATGAAGGTAATAAAATTAGCTTTACAGGATTATTTGGATCTGAGTATTACATAAATGGAGTTAGACAAGATGATAAATAAAAAAATAATTTTAATGCTGATGCTTGTAATCTTTTTAATTGGCCTTGTCAATGTCCAAAAAGTAAATGCTGTCGGCGAAGTCTCTTTCTGCTGTGAGAAAACAAAAGCAGGGGCTTATTGTTTAAATGCCCCTGAAAATGAATGCGACACTTCAATAGATCCTGTTACAAAAAATGCTTATAGAAAAGTTCCGACAAACTGCGAGGCAACTAATTACTGCAAGCTTGGAACATGTATAAATTCAAGGCAAGGAATTTGCATGGAAAACACTCCTTTAAGAATATGTGATAATACTAAAGGATTATGGAAGCCAGAAGAGCCTGAAGAAATCCCTCAATGTGCATTAGGATGCTGTTTAATTGGAGATCAGGCAGCTTTTGTCACACAAACAAGATGTAAAACTCTTTCTTCTCAATATGGACTTGAGATTAATTTTAGAGCAGATATAACTGATGAAGCAGAATGCATTGCTGCAGCATCTTCGAGTGTAAAGGGAGCTTGTGTTTTTGACAAAGAGTTTGAAAGGACCTGTAAAATATTAAGCCAGAAAGAATGCAAAAAATTAGAAGGAAGTGTTGAGAATGTTGAATTTCACGATGGGTTTTTATGCACTGCAGAAGAGCTTGCAACTAATTGTGCTCCGACAAAAAAAACAACTTGTATAGAAGGAGGAGATGAAGTCTTTTTCCTCGATTCATGTGGGAATTTAGCTAATATATATGACTCAACAAAATATGAAAATGATAGGCCAGACAGAGAATACTGGACAAGGATTAAAGATAAAGGTGAAAGCTGCAATCCAAATTCTCCAAATGGAAATGCTGGCTCTGCCTCATGCGGAAACTGTGATTATCTTCTTGGAAGTGTTTGTAAAAAATATGACAGAACAGAAGATATAACAAATCCTAAATTAGGAAATAATATTTGTAGAGATTTATCCTGTAATTATGAAGGAAATAGATATGAACATGGAGAAACCTGGTGTGCAACAAATGGTGTAGAAAATGTTCCTGGAAGCGAGAGTTTCAGGCTTGTTTGCTATGCTAATGAAGTGACTATAGAGCCGTGCGCTGCATTTAGAGGAGAGAGATGCATCCAAGACAATGAAAGAGGATTTAGTTTTGCTGCGTGCAGGGTAAACAGATGGAGAGATTGTATTGCACAAACAACAGAAAAAAATTGTTTGAATGAAGATAAAAGAGATTGTCAATGGATAAATTCTGGAAATTTAAGGGCTGATTTAAACGAGGAAAAAACTAAAGAGCTTGCAGAGAAATTAAGTGATGCTGCAAAAGATGGAGATATTTATGAGCCAAGCCAATATTATCAGTTTGTCTGTGTCCCAAAATATTCTCCTGGTTATGATTTTTGGCAGGCTGAAAGCGACGCTGTTGATATCTGTTCCCTAGGAAATGCTCAAGGAAAAGTATTTTACAAGGCAGATAATGTTTTTGACACTCCCGACCAAAACCTAGAAGATTGTGACCAAGGATGTTATTTCATATCAGATAAAGGAGTCTGGAGCCAGGATGCGTTCAATTGGGTCGCTCAAAAAAATAATCTCTGTATTAATCTAGGAGATTGCGGGGACAAGAATAATTTCCTTGATGTGTTTGGATTTAATCATGGAGAAGATCCTGTGACTTGTGATGGAGATCCAGAAGCATGTGAATGGAAATAAGTAGTAATTAAAAAATAGTAACATTTAAAAATAAAACAAACAAAGTAAAAACATGGTAAAAAACTTTCCTCAAAGGCAACAAAAGAAAGTTGTTTGAGGGATCAAAAACCGTAGGTTTTTAACATGGTAAAAAACTTAGCAAGATTGGTTGGGGCAGGATTTTTAGTTGGAAGTAGTTTTCTTCCAGCTTATGCTGATGAAAAGGAAAAAAAAGCTGATGAAAAAATATTTCAAGGAACTATTATTGAATGGGGTGGAAGGCAAAAATCAGGAAAACTTGGTAGATTATTCGAAATAGGTGGAGGTTTGTTAAGAGGACAAGGAGAAAGAGAGCATGAAAGAATTGTTGCTCGTGAAAGTGCTGATAAAACTAACCTAATTATTGTAAATGGAAAATATTATCCTGCTCCTGGTTATGATTGGGCTGATAAAAATGATCCAGATAATTATGAGGTTGTAAGAGAAATTACTAACGAAAAAAATATTCCAAGAGATGACCTTAATCCTACAAGTATAATAAAACATTTTGCTTGCAGTAGATGGGATGATAATGGAAATAATATTCCTAGTTTAGATGAGTTTAAAGAAAGAAAACTTGTGTTTAGAAGAGGTGAACCTATAATAATTGCAGCTTCAATTGAATCAGAAAGTGCAAGAGGAAAAAAAATAACAGCAAAGATATATTCTTCAAGAGGGCAAATAGCAGATCAGGACTGGACAATAATAGGAAATCCTTTTTGTGCGACACTTGGTCATGAAAATAGTTACGACTTTTCTGCTTGGTTGTTTGATAGAGGAGGAGCTGGCGAGTATCAAGTAAGATGGTGGTATAAAGGAGATATAATAGGGCTAACAGATTTCACAATAACAGAGTAAAAACTTAAAATGCAAAAAAAAGTGGTGAAGAAAAAAAGAGAAAGTGAACTTTCTACTAGCTCGCCTAGACGTAGTCAAGCTAAAGGGATGGTGATAAGCCAGTTAATGATTTTATTAATTGGAATTTTTGCATTTGCATACATTCTTAGTGAGATAAACTTAGTGGGTGCGGTAGGTGAAGAAGGAGAAGATGAACCTCCTGCTGAAAAACCTGCTCCTTCTACAACATTTAATCCTGTGCCTTTTGTTTTTACTCTTAAAGGTGTTGAAAAAATTACACCTAACCAAAAAATAATCAGTGAGGCAGGAAAGGCTGTTGGAGAAAGTGCAGTAGAAGAATCTGCAAAATTCGGCTTTAAAACAATACTTAAAAATGCAGCAGTTGCATCAACAATATTCTTTGCTATACAACTTCTTGGTCCTTTAATAACAAGCGATAGGGGAGCAATAAACATTATATCAACAGCAGCCTCAATAGGATATTTTACAGCAAGCACTTTATCTGCAAAAGCTGTGGCTGCAAAACTGCCTGGATTTTTAGGAGATAAGACAGGAGTTCTAGGTTTAACATGGGGGGCTGCGATTATAACTATAGGAGTTATTGCAGTCATTGTAATCTGGGGGTTTAAGAAAACAGCTGAAGAAACTGTTCAGTATTCTTGTTTTGTCTGGGATGCTCCTCTCGGAGGAAATGATTGTGATAAATGCAATCAAGGAAGTCTTCCTTGCACAGAATACATGTGCAAAAGTCTAGGACAAAGCTGCGAGTTAATAAATAAAGGAACAGGAGAAGAAAAATGTGTCTGGCTGAATAAAGACGATGTAAGGCCTCCTGAAATAAGGCCATGGAATGATGCTTTATTAAATAGCGACTATAAATATAAAGAAGATACAGCAATCTCTCCTCCAGACAGAGGAGTATTTATAAGATATAAAGAAGGTTGTATCCAGGCTTTTACACCTTTCAAATTTGGAATAACATTAGATGAACCTGCAAGATGCAAGATAAGTCCTGATAGAAAAAGAACATTCGATGAGATGTCTTTAAGTTTCGGAGGAAGCAGCACAGCAAAATACAATCACAGCATGGAAATTGTTTTGCCAAGCAAAGAGTCTTTAGAAGCTGAAAATATAACTCTTCAAAATTGAGGATTATTTAATTTATATGTTATGTGCCAGGATTCTAATGGAAATCCTAAAGGAGATTCTCCTTCAGCAAGTTTTGTCTTTAAGTATTGTGTCGATGACAGCCCTGACACACAAGCTCCAAAGATATTAGGGACAAACATTAATACAAATTCACCAATAGCATTCAATACTAGCTCAGTAAAAATAGAGCTTTACACAGACGAGCCTGCTGAATGTAGATGGAATAGAGATAGGGATGCGAGTTTTGGTTCAATGGAAGGAACAATGTCATGTAACTTAAGAGTATTTGACATGAATGCACAAAACACTTACAAATGCACAGCAACTTTAAGTGGCTTACAAGACAAGCAAGACAACAACTTTTATTTTAGATGTAAGGACAAGCCATTAGAAAAAGATGAAAAAAAGAGATATGAAAACTCTCAAGGATATAAATTAACATTAATAGGAACACAGCCATTAGTAATAAACAAGATTGAGCCAGAAGGAATTGTCAAAGGCTCATCTGATTTAATTAAAGTTACATTGAAGGCAGAGACATCGGCGGGATATAAAGAAGGAGAGGCAATATGTTTTTACAGCGAATCTTGTTTTGATGTATCGGGAAGCAAGACAGACTACACTTCTTTCTTTTATCCTGATAATAAATTCACCCATACACATAGCCAGGATATTTATTTAGAAGAGGGAACATATCAATGCTCTATAAAATGTGAGGATCTTGGAGGAAACGCTGATACTAAAGAAACAAGTTATACAGTTGAAATAGATGAATCAACTCCAAAAGTCATAAGGGCATACAAAGTCGGATCCAGACTAGAAATTATAACTGATGAAGAAGCTGCCTGTGTTTACAGTCTACAAAGCTGTAGTTATTTATTTGATGACGGGGTTAAAATAAACACCTTTGACAAGAAAGTGCATTCTCTTGAATGGGACACTACAAGGACTTATTATATAAAGTGTATGGATGAATTCACGAACGAGCCTTTCCCTGATCAATGTTCAATAATAATAAGGGCGAGTGAAGATTTTGAATGAGGATCAATAATTGTCTCAAATCATTCATCCTCCGGCCATAATTCTTTATCTATTTCGTCCAGCACTTTTTGAGTATCAATCTTCTTCATTTTCTTTTTTCTGCTTAATTCAAGAACATCTTCTACTGTCATAACTTTTTTGATTTAACCTTTACTATAATATATTCTATACTTTTAAGTTTAAATTCTTATTGAAAAACCTTTATAAGTTTAGAACTTCTTATTTCACTATGTTAAAAAAGAGTAAAAGGGGCGAGATGCACATTTCTTTCGGAATGTTGTTTTCAATAATATTGATTATTGCTTTCATCGCATTTGCATTTTACGCAATAAAAACTTTCTTAGGAGTCCAGGGCACAGCTCAATTAGCAAAATTCAGGGAAAATCTCCAGGAAGATGTTGATGAGTTATGGAGAGCCAGTCGAGGAAGCCAGAAAATGCCTTATTCTCTTCCTAAAAAAGTGGAACAAGTCTGTTTTCAAAAAGGAAATTACGAAAATTTAATTTTTCTACCCATAGAATCAGCAGAAGGCTTGAGTCCTAAGAGCATAGAGCATATTGACATTGACATCATAACATTAAGAGAGAATCCTTATTGTATAGATGTTGTTAATG
This sequence comes from Candidatus Woesearchaeota archaeon, assembly GCA_964497435.1. Taxonomy (GTDB): domain Archaea; phylum Nanobdellota; class Nanobdellia; order Pacearchaeales; family GW2011-AR1; genus CAZCCD01. The sequence continues at coordinate 76,190 of CAZCCD010000005.1, forward strand.
GAAAGTTTGAATTAGTCTTAAAAAAAGATTTTGGTGAGGAATTAGTTACAATAACGAGGGCTTAAGAAATAAGAATATTTAAAGTGTAATCTATTATTTTTTATATGAAAAAGAGGATGAGTAAAAATCAAAAGTTAGTTATATTGTTTCTATCTGTGATTATTATTGTTGAATTGATTCTTCTAAGTGAATTTACAGGATTTGCTATTAGCCAATTAAATAAAAAAACAATTGTATTAGAAGAAGAAAAAATTCTGCCGGTTCAAAGCACCTGCACAGACACAGACAAAGGAATAAATATTTACATTGAAGGAACTACTTGTGATGGCGGAGCTGGTGGTGGACTTCCTTGTTATAGGGATGAATGTAATGGTGATTATATTTTGGAATATTATTGTGAAGATGGTATAACTAAGGGTGACTGGTTTGAATGTTCATCAGGAATGTGTAGTAATGGTGCATGCTTTATTGATCCAGATAGAGCTTACTACATAAGTTTAGTGGTAGCAGAACAAGATGGGGGTGCTACAATACGAGTTGATGATTCTACAAAAGAGATTTCTTTAGGAGGAACAAAAACTATTGATTACTTACCAATAACCCTAACAAGAGCTAAAGAATACATTGATCATTATGAAGCAACAATCAATGTAAATTTAGTTTTCTCGCAGGATAAAAATTACATCCAACTACATTCATCTTTTCCAAGAAAGTGGTATGAATTTAACTTATTAGATGTTTCTGAAGAAAATCAAAGCGCGACTTTTAGGATTAAAACTTATGATGGAGAGGATGTAATTAAGGAGATTAGTTTTGGGTCGGAAAACTTAGGAAACTTAAGTTTGATTTTAAAAAATCCAGTGTATAAAAATGACTCTCAAATGATTGCAGATATTTTAGTTGAAAATTTGGAATTAATTTCTTATGCTAATTGTTTTGACACAGATGGACTTAACTATACAAATAAGGGAAATATTTATGGGAACTACACAGACGGATCTCCATTCAGCTTATTTGATTACTGTGATGGAGATTTGTTAGTGGAACAAACATGTGAATTGGGACAACCATATTTTAGAGGCTTGAATTGTGCAAATTATGGTTCTTCCTGTGTTAATGGAGCATGTCTGCCTTTTAATGGAACATGCATTGAATCAGATTCAGGCATTGATTATTTTAATTATGGAAACAATTATGGGTATTATTCTAATTTAAGCTTCTATGACTTAAATGATTATTGCCTTAATAATAACACTATTAATGAGTTTTATTGCCCTAGTAACTTTAGCGAGGTAAAAAATGTTTTATTTAATTGCAGTGATATAAATGCAACATGTGATGGGGGTTATAAAAGATGTATATTAAATTTGAAAAGTTGCACAGATTCTGATGGATATGATCCTATTGTCTTTGGTTATATTTATGGAATTCGTAGTAATTCTTCATCTTTCCAGTATAATGATACTTGTGTGGATAATTCTAGCGTTATAGAGTATTGGTGTAGTTCGAAAGACTCTTACCCTATTTCAAGTGAAAGAAGTTGTAAGTTATATTTAGGAAATTCAAATGCAAGCTGTATTAATGGAGCATGTGTCCCATCTTGTAGAGCTGCTAGTGATTTATCTGGCGAACAATATGTTTATGGTAGTTACTCTAATGGCACATCTTTCAAAATTTATGACGAATGTATTGATAATGAAACTCTAAGACGTGTTAAATGTGATGCAAATGGTTATTATGGTGAACCTTTTTTTGAAGAGTATAATTGTTTAGCAAATGAGTTTGATGGTTGTGTTTCCAACAAATGTATTAATATATGTTATAAAGATAAAGATTGTAGTCCCTTAGAAGGATATTACTGCAGTGGAAATAAAGTATTTGCCAACACTAGCAGAAGATGTGTTAATCCTGGAACTATTAATTCTTATTGTGAAGATGTTATTGGAACAACTCTTGTTAATGATTGTGGCACAAACAGTCAGTGTGTTGATGGAATAAAATGTTGCCAGAAAGAGCCAGAAAAATTTTTCCCTATAGGATTATGGATGTTTAATAAAACAAACTTTAGTGTTGCTTTAGATCTTAATGTTAACACTATTTTGCCAATTAAATATAATATTGAAAGCAATATTCTGTTTAATAAACTCCTTGACGATGCAAATAAAAAAAGTATTAAAGTATTTGGAAATAGTCCTTGGTATGGTTGGTTTATTGATGATGTTATTAGAAAAGTTAAAGTAAATTCTGTCTGTGGATACAACTCTTTTTCAAGATATATTGTTATGGATGAACCTTACCCTGAAGAGTTAGATGGTTTAAAAAGAGCTTATGAAAGAATTAAGTTCTATGACAAACAACACCCTGCTTATACAACTGTTCATTTACCATGGATTTTTGAAGATTTTGTAGAAACAGTTCAGCCAAATGAATTAGATATCCATAATTTTCCAATACAGCCAGAAACACCTTATCCAGATGAAGACTCTTATGAATACGATAAAGCAATTAATGAATACGGAATTGTTTTATCCCAAGCTAGAGACATTACTCTTAGACACAATATTCCATTATGGGCAACAACCCAGTCATTTGTTTACCAAAACGAAGATAATACTCAAAGAGATATGTTGTTAAGCGAGGCCAGATTATTAAATTACATGCCTCTTGCATATGGCTCAAAAGGAATTTCTCATTTTATTGATTATTCTTATCCAGAGTCTGGAAGAGTTGTCTCAGCTTTAATAGATATAAACGGACAAAAAACACAAAGATATTACGAAATAAAAGAATTTAATAGAAAATTAAAGAAAATTGCACCAATTCTCCTAGAGTTAAACTCGACTGGAGCTTGTAATTCAAGATTTATTAATTATTTTCCAAATCAAGCTAATATTATAATAAATCCTAGTTTTGAAACAACAACACCAACATCGATTGATGGATGGAATGGAGATCCTAATTTAGTTATAGCTAATGGAGCAACCATTGGAGGATGTAATTCTGGAAGCAAATGCTCTAAAGCAATAAGAGCTAATTGGGGCTTTCATCAAATAATTTCAGGAATGCAACCAGACACTTATTACGAACTAAGTTACAGTTTAAAAGAGGGGCCAATAGAAACAATTCCCAGAGTTCATATTTATTCGTCTACAGGAGAATCAATCATTGGTTGTTCTTCTAATCCTGAAGACTCGTGGAAAAGAGTTTCTTGTGTATTTAGGACTCCTTTTACTCTAACTGGAAATCCTGTAATGTATGTTATTAGTGGAACAGACCCTTTTGATTCTAATGAATTTAACTATGTAGATGACATTGATTTAAGAAAAATAAATCCATTTGGAGGAGGATGTAACATTTCTTCAATAACTGAAGTAAGTGGAAATCTTGAAATTGGAACTTTTATAGATGTTAATAATGATAATTACATAATGGTTGTTAATAGAGACACTTTAAATCCTATTACAACTGATTTGACATTAAGTGTTGATCTCTCAAAATATAATAATCCTTATTTAATTGATTTAATAACTGGAGAAATAGGACAATTAAATAAAGGTTCGTCGCAGATAACTATTTCTAAATCTTTAGAATCTGGTGAGGGGAAAGTTTTCAAAATTGGAGATGTTTTGTGTGGAGATAATAATTTTGATGGTCGTTTAAGTGCAGCTGATGTACTTTACTTAGTAAATTTTATATTTAAAGGTGGTCAAGATCTAATAATTCCGTCTGTTGCAGATGTTAATGGAGATGGTGTTATTTCTGCTGCAGATATCATTTATCTCGTGAACTATCTCTTTAAAACAGGTTCTGCGCCAACATGCTCCTTAGGAAATAGTGTTTCAACACAAACAACATATTCTCAAAGTGAATTACAAGATTATGAAAACAAATTAAAAGAAGTAGGAATAGATATTGACTTAACTACTAAATCTCAAACCCAAATAGAACAAACTCAAGAAGAATCGCAAAATATCTTAGAGAAGTTTTGGAATTTTGTGAAAGAGATTTTTTAAATAATTTTAAATAAGCTATCTGCTTCTTTTATTCATGAGGAAAAAGAGTGGCTTCATAGATATATCATTCAACTGGATATTTTCTTTAATTGTCGGAGCTTTCATATTATTCATGGCTATATTCATAGCCGTAAAAATAACAAACATAGAAAGAGTTAGTCAAGGCGCTCAAACAAGCAAAGACATAGGGATTTTATTAAGCCCATTAGAAACAGGATTTGAAACATCGATAGCAACAACATTAATACTTCCTTCTGAAACAATAATTCAAACTGATTGTAATGAATTCGGGAATTTTGGAAACCAGATAATAAAAACATTTCAAAAAAAACCTCTTAATTCAAACCAGGTTTCTGTCTCTTTCCAGAATAAATACATAATGTCAGAGAAAACCATTGAAGGAAAGAATTTTTACGTGTTTTCTATGCCTTTCAATTTTCCTTTTAAGGTTGCTAGCTTAACATATTTAATTCCTGTTAATAAAGAGTATTGTTTTGTTAAAGCTCCTGAAAATATAATAAAAGAGTTGAATGATTTAGAAATAAATAATATTCTAAATTCAACAAGGGCCGGAGATTGTAATGAAGATAGTGTAAGTGTCTGCTTTCAAGGAGCAGGCGGCTGTTCTATTAATGTTAGAAGTGATTATATTGAAAAAAACAATAAAAGAGTTTATTTTGAGGGCAATGAATTGATGTATGCCTCTATTTTTTCAGACCCTGATATTTATGAATGCCAGCTTGTAAGATTAATGAAAAGAACAAGTAAATTAACATCTTTATATGAGGATAAAGCTGTTTTCATAGCTCAAAAATGTAATACAAATATTAATTTTGATGAATTTAAGGCTCTTGTAGACAGCTTTGAAAACTCTCAAGACTTAAACAATTTAGAAGTAGAATCTTCAATTTTAACTAAATCAAATGATGTTGCTAACTGCAAGTTGTGGTGAACAATGTCAAATGATAATGGATTAGTTGATGAATATGAAAAGCTGCAGACATTAAAGAACGAAATAAATGAGAAAATTGAGAATATGAAAAAAGAAATTATTAATCTGGCAGAACAAAAGAACACTAACATTCTCTTTGGTTCTAATAAAAAATGTTCAATAAAAGAATACTTTAAAGTGATTTATCCTGATGATAAAACTAAAATAATTGAGCTTGTTAAAAGAAAAGGCCTTTATGAAATGTTTTCTTCTATTAATTATCTAAAGTTAGGTTCAGCAATAGTTAAAGGAGCAGTTGATTATGATATTCAAAATTTAGTTAAAAAAGAAAAAGCCTTTAGGCTTTCTTTGTTAGATATTCAAAAATGAAAACAATAAAAAATCAGAGATTTTTTCATCCTTCGTTTTTTCCAAAAACGAGAAAATCGCAGATGAAAATACAGCAGACAGCATTCATGTTAATAGCTGTTACTTTACTTTTTGTACTTGTTGGATTGTTTTTTTTGAGTGTAAGGCTTTCTGAACTTAAAAGAGGAGCATCTGAACTTGAGGAGAAAAATGCCAAGCTCCTTATTACAAGATTGGCTGACTCTCCAGAATTTAATTGCGATAGCTCTAATTTAAGAGTAGGGTGTGTTGATGCAGATAAAGTAATGACGTTGAAAGAAAGAATAAATGAATATGCTAATTTTTGGGGAGTTTCAGGGATAGAGATAAGGAAAATATATCCAAAATCAAGCCAGGACATAAAATGTACTCTCTCTAATTATCCTAATTGCAATATAATTGAGGTAAAAAAAGGCCAAGGAACATTTGTTGGAAATTTTGTGAGTTTATGCAGGAAAGAGGTTTATGAAGGAGATGTTTATGATAAATGTGAGATAGCTTTATTGCAGGTTAGTTATGAAGCGAAAACATAAAATGCTAAAAAAAATTAAATCTGGACAGGAAGAGCTAGTAGGGTTTGGAATCATAATTGTTATCTTAGCAGTCATAATGCTTTTCTTTCTTTGGTTCTTTATTTCAAAGCAAGATAATAGTGTGAAAAGCTATGAAGTTGAAAGTTTTCTTCATTCAACCTTACAGTTTACTAGTGAATGTAGGCACTACAGGGAAGGCTATCTTGATATTAATGATTTGATATTTGAATGTGAGAATGAATTTACATGTTTAAATGGGGAATATAGCTGTGAAGTATTAAATTCAACTATCTCAGGCATTTTAAAGGAAAGCTATATTATAAGAGGGAATAGTCCTGTAAAGGGTTATAAATTAGAGATAAATATAGAAAATAATGTGTTATTAAACATAAAATCTGGGAACGAAACAGGCAATTCAAGAGGTGCATACCAAGAAATACCTGAAAGAGGGGATGTAGCTATTATGTCTTTCAATATCTATACCTAGACTTTGAAATGAATAGTAAGTGTATCTACAGAAATAACAGGTCTAAGCCTCTTCCTTTCCTTTGTCTTTTCCTCTATAAAGTCTATGAACCCGAACCTTTCAAGCAGGTTAAGGTCATCTTTTACTGTTTTAAAGCCTCTGCCAAGTTTCTTTGCAAGCTCATAAATTGACTTGGGTTTTTCTTGTTTTATAACATGGAGAATCCTGGCCTTTTCATTGTTTAAAAGTTGCCTTAAAGCCAAAAGACTCTCAAAATCATAGTTTTCTTTAGGAGAATCTTTCTTAGAAAATAAAGAGAACATTCCTTTTGATTCTTCTATTGTCACTTCTCTTATTTTTACCCTTGTCATTTTATCGACGGAAAAATATATCTATTATTTTTAAATAGATATATTAGACATATTCTTCTCATATATATGTATTACTTTTAATCATGTATTAGGGGGTTTATTATGTTAATAAACTTTTCGTTATAAGGATGAGGAGAATATATATCTAAACTATATATTAATTATAAAATAGTTACGCAAAGTTTATAAATAAAAATCTAAAATTAAGGGTCTTCTTTGTTAAAATTAAAAGTTTAGACAATAAGCTTTTTAAAGGAAATGCCTTGGTTTTATTGCACCTTTAACATTATACTCACACTCCAATAATGGGGTGAAGTTGTCATAAGACAATGGTCTATAGAGGTGAAAGGAGGTTTAATAAATATGAGATTAAATTTCAAAAAAATCTCGGCACTCGCAACAAGCGCATTAATGGTTGGAATGACTGCTGGAGTTGCTGCTGCAGCAAATTATCCTGTGCCTTTCGTGCAAAGTGGAGTTGCTAATGTAGCTGTTGTTTATGGTACTGGAACAGGTGTTTCATATCTAGACACAGTTGAAGCAGGAAAGATTATGTCTAACCTTCAAACCTACTTAACAGGAACTTCAACTTCAACAACAGATACAACTGCAGGTGAGACATATCCTTTATTCACAAGTTCATCAAAAGTCTATATGAACGACAGCATAAATGCTGTAAGGTCAATCCTAACAGACAGTGAACTGCCAACAGTTCTATTAGATGGTGACTTTGAAGGAAATGTTGCTGCTGAATACACACAGACTATTACTCTTGGTTCAAACCCAAGATTGGTTTATGGAAAACACCCTGAAAGTGATAGTGACCCTACAATAGCAATATCTTTAAGTACAAGTGCTACAACGAACCCTGTTTACAATGCAACAGTTAACTTCAACAAAGCCGTAAATCTAACACATTCTGACTCTATTGGAGAAAAGCTAACCTTATTTGGGCAAGTATTCTCAATTGGAGCAGGAACAACAGGAACAGATCTTGTATTGTTCAAGTCTTCGCAAGAAGTCAGCTTGTCTATTGGAGGTAGTGATCCTAGCTCTCAATCAGTAACTGTTGATGATAAAGCATACACAATAGAATTGACTGGAGCATCAGATACATCTGCTACAATTAAAGTTACTGACTCAACAGGAGCATCAGATGCTAAAGAAATTAATGAGGATGCCTCAAAGAAAATTCAAGGAATTGATGTTGCTGTGACTCTTGCTGATGAAGATACTGCAACTAATAGATTAACTGCAACAGTTACTGTTGGTGCTAATAGAGTAGAGTTAACAGATGGAAGTGAAGTTAAAGTTGGCTCTGACGAAGACACTCTTGAAGGAACTAATGTAGATATTACCACAGGAGGAAATTCGTGGACAAATGTAACTTCATTTGTAGTTCAGGTTGCTGCATTGGATAGTGATACTGATGCCATAATTGAAGGTGGAAGTTTTGTAGATACTGTATTTGGAAGTTTCAAAGTAGACTTCCCTGCATTGAATATTGGTACAGATTCTACTGCAAGAGAAGACATCATTATTAAAGGATCTGGAAGTGACAAAGCAACAGTAACAGCTGTTACTCATAAAGGAGGAGAAGCGAAAAGTGTTGAATGGTATTACAATGTATCAGTTACTCCACCAAAGATTGCTGATAGTGATGGAAATGTTATTAATGTCATTGAGATGGCCCAGGTAAATAAGACAGAATTCGTCGTCATAGGTAACGAGGATGAAGGTTATCTCTTAGAATTAATAACTTTCACAAACTCCAGTTCAAGCACTGATGATAATATTGTTTTCAGAGATGCGTTCACAGGAGATGATTACACAGTTTCTGTATCTTCAGAAGGTACTGGTAAATTAACTGTTGGAGGGAAATCTTACACAGTTACATATGAAGGTAAGAGTTCTGATACAGACACATCCAGATTTATAAGATTGAACTATGATAGTGATAGCTCGGCAAACCAGGCTGTTATTTTCCCAACAATAGAGACAAGTAAAGGAGCTAAATTATTCTTTTACGAACCAACAATACTTGACTTAGATGATTGGGATGGTTCAAATAACCTTAGCGCATTACTTTTCCCTGATGGAGATGGTTACACTACTGTAACAGTGACTGCAAATAACAATGGTACTGGCGGATTGCCAGGACATCCTGGAGGAACAAGAGTATCATACAACTTTACTTTTGGTTCAACAACAAGAGTAATCTTTAGTAATGGTACTGGTGGGGGTGGAACATTGACAGTTGGTCAATTAACTTATCGTGTTGAAGGTAACTCAACTAATCACACAGCGCAAGTGTACTTACAAGATGTAGGTAGCACAGATATAACTCTCCCAGCAATAGGTATCTTTGAAGAACAGGATGATAGTACTTCAAAGGTTTACAATGCAATACTTGTAAAAATGGAAGGAGCTGGAACAAGCGATGCAAGCGTTGGTGTTAGTGATGTTGAATTCACATGGGGCGCTGATGCAACATGGGATGAGATACAAATGGAAACTGATGATGATCTATACAAGAGTATGGATTATTATGGAGTCATTGTAACAACAGATAGATCAGACACTGACTCATACATTGCAACAATAAGTTATCCTGACGACCAAGTATATCCAAAGCTTTATGTTGGAGAAATTGCTTCAAGCATTAGTGCAGGAACAGTTGGAGGTGGTGGAGGCTCACTAGGTGACATACTTGTCATGGATAGTGAGGTTTCATCTGTAGCTGCTAAGAACCTAATAGTTGTTGGAGGAAGCTGTATTAATTCAGCTGCTGCCAAGCTAGTAGGAGGAGCATATTGTGGAAGTGATTGGACTCAGGCAACAGGAGTTGGAGCAGGACAATTCTTAATAAAGGGTTATGCTACCAACACACTAAGCTCTAAGTTAGCTTTACTTGTTGCTGGTTACAATGCTGCTGATACGGTCAATGCAGCTACGTACTTGAGAAACAAGATGCCTGACACAGGCATGGCTTGGAAAGGTACATCATCAACCAGTGCTGAGCAAATTGTAGCTGGTGCTTAAAAATTTTTATTTTTTTATTTCTTATTCTTTATTTTTTTATGTCTTAATTGGAATTATGAAGAAAATTGTGCTCGTAAACTCGCAAGATGATTTTATTTAAAAGATAGATAATTTTAATTAATAATAGATAAGGGTAAAATTTTATAGATATAATATTGTGTAATTAAATTGTAGTAGTTAAGAGCAATGATACCCATAAATCTGAGTAATTAATATACAAATTGAAGTGTTAGAAATATTTTTATACTAAAATAATGAATTTATTTTATGAGAAAGATAATGTCTAAAGAGGATGAGGAAAGAAAGAAAAGAAGAAACCAAATAATTATAGGAGTGATTCTTGTTGGAGTCATGTTATTCAGCACTCTAGGTTTTGCATTAAATAGCAATCCAACAGATAACAGTGATAGTGTTAAAGGAAGAAAGGTAAATTATAATGGATATGAATTCACTTTATTAGATAATGGTTTATGGTATCTAAATATTGGAAATTCTGAATTTGTATTTAAATATAATCCTAATGAAGTTGAAAGGGTGCCTGGCTTTATAAAGTCTTTAAATGCTTATTCTGGCCTTCCTTTATACATTTCTTCTGAAAGTCTTGAGGCAGAGCAAGAAATATACATAAATCTAGATAATGTTATTTTAAGAAGACAATATGCATGCATTAATGAAAACAACTGCAAAGAGGGTTTTCCAATAAAAACATGCAGTGATAATTTCATAATAATTGAAGAATCTAATGTAACTGAAATATCTCAAAATAACAGCTGTGTTTTTATAAAAGCTCCAAAAACAGAATTAGTAAAGGTAACAGATGAATTTTTGTTTAAGACAATTGGTGTTGAATAAATGACGTTTCAGTTTATTACAAAAATTAAATGAGAAAATAAAACCTGCTTACTAACGTTCTACTCGCAATTCCACTCAATTATTAACTGATATACAGACTCGTGAAATCGCTCGCATATTATCTATAATTAGCCTAATAATATCTAAATAAAGTTGTATTAGTTTAAGCATTTATTTTAAAGTACTGGTTAAATAAGATGAACTTATAAATATCTTAAATTAAAGTTATACAAACTAATTACTAAATTAAAATGTTTAACTGAATAAATAAAAATTTATAAAGTAGAAAGACAAATTAAAAATATGGAAGAAAAGAGTAATGAAAAAAGTGATGAGGTAAAAAAGATGGAGAGTAATAAAAAAAACAGTCAAAACAAAACATTAAGAAATGTAATAATTGTCGTGATTTTCTTGGGTGTTTTTTTCTTGATTGTGTATTATTTCATAAATTCTGTAAGGGAATTTGAATATTCTGGCATAACAGGAAATGTTGTAAGAGAAGGAAATTTAATATTTTACCAGATATCAATACCTGTAACATATAAAGGAGAAAAAGTTCCTTATAATTTTTATCTAAGGAATGATCCAAGAAAACTAGATAATGTGCCTTTCAATGGAAGAATAGAATTTCTGAAAAATGTGGCTATAAAAGGAGAAGGAGATTTTAACTGTAATGGAGAAGGCATTATTGCAATTGCTAATCTTGCACGGCTTTATGAGGTGTTAGGAGCCGATGTTATAAATGATGAAACAGCTGAATGTGATACTCAAGGAAGATATATGCTAATAAAAATAAAAGAAGGAGAAAAAACAGAGATAGAACAAGTAGGCCTTGCATGTTATGAAATAAGGATTAATAACTGCGAGATACTTAAAGGAACTGAAAGATTTATGGTAGAGACATTTATAGAATTTGATAAAATAAAAGACAATGTGGATGTAGTTATATCTTAAATTGTTAATCCTGTTTATAATTTAACTCAATGCCGCTTTTATCTTGCTTATATACGGCTTAAAATCGTTTGTCAGATTCTTCAATTAATATTTACTTAAAAATTGATTTTTTGTATACTAATTTCAAGTCAGAATAAAAAGGAGTATCTTTTATTTTAAATTTTTTCACTTCAAAAAACCATATAAAAACAACCATTAGAGTGCTTAAGACATACCAAAATAATTTGTGCGTAAAATCAAACCATTGAAAATTAAAAATATATAATAATCCAAGGAAAAAAATTCTTAATATATTTAATAGCAGGAATAATATAAAAGAAATTAAAAGTATCTTTATTCTCTTTGATAATTTAATTTCCGGAGTTGATAAGTTCAAAATTAAAAGCAAAAAATAAGCAGAGCCAGCAATACAAGCATCAATTAATATTATAGGAATCTGGCCTATTATGATTCTGTTTCCTATTAAAATTGGATCAAAAATCATGTCAAATAAGAAAAAAACAGGGATTATTGTTATTGGCCTGAATATAATATAAAATAAATTAAGGCCAAATAAACCAATTATTATTAAAATAGCGTATCTAAAAATAATGTCTTGGAAAAAACCTCTTTTTTCTTTCATATAATAGAGACAAGAAATATATTTAAATAATTTAACATTTAGTTTTTGATGAGAAAAAACACAAAGGCTCTTATTTGGGTTGGTATAGGGTTATTAATTATATTGAGTTTTTACTTTGATTCTGAAATTATAAGCTTAATGTCAAAGATAAAAAACAACTATCTTAATTATTTCTTTTTAGGCATAAATTATATCAGTGAAGAGCTTATAATTTTTATTTTCCTGACTATCTTATTTGGATGGAAAATTCATAAAAGAAAATGGGTCATACCATTATGGGTTACATTTTTATTGACGGCAATAGTTGGATTTCTTTTGAAGGTTTCTGTTCAGAGACTGAGGCCTTTTCAGACTGAAATTGTAAGTATTCTTCCATCGTTAGTGAAAGCAAGCTACGATGTCTGGAATTTTTCATTTCCATCAAGCCATGCAATGTTTGCTTTCTGCGCCCTGCCTATTTTGGATAAAGAATTTCCAAAGCTAAAAAAAGTGTGGATAACATTTGCAGTATTAATTGCTCTTTCAAGAGTCTATCTTGGATTGCATTACTTTAGTGATGTTGTTGTAGGGGCTTTAATAGGATATTTAACTGGATGGTTGATATTTGTAAATAGAAGAAAAATATTGAAGGAGCTTAATTGAAAAATTACTTGACTTGAAATCTTTCATCATTTCCTGAAACAGAATATCCACTATCTTTGTGTACGATTATATCATATTCTGTTAAATTAACAGAATGAAAAGAAGCCCTTAAGGCTCCAGATGAATCATAAATATTTAGTGAATAATCATCAATATTTGCTTGATTAATATTTTTAACTATTTCTACTCTGGTTGGAGTATTAATTTTAATTTCATCTACTTTCTTTTGATGAGGAGTATCACAACCTAAAAGAGAAACAAGACTTAAACCAGCTATGACTGTTGTTAATTTTTTATTCATTTTATCTCTTCTTTGCGACTCGAACAGCAACAACTATAATTATAATAACAAGAATAACATTCAAAAGCCCTATAAGCCATAAATACCAGTTTCCTTTAAATAACCCTGAAAGGTCAATTCCTCTTGCTCTCTCTCCCTCAATTGTCACTGAAACAGGCTGGGTGGCTACAAGATTTCCATTAGAGACAATCTCTATGTTAAACAAATAATCGCCTGAAGAAATGCCTTCCTTAACTTTGAATGTAAAAGTAACTTCTTCAGAGTCATCTTTTGAAACAGTTATTGTGTCTTCGCTAACATCAAAAGAAGACGCCCAGTCTGCAAATCCTGCAGCGTTTAAAACATAAGTAGCTGTATCTTCTCCTGTGTTTGTTATTATTGACTTAATCACGAGTTCTTCTCCAGCTTTTCCTCCTGAAACCAATGAAGCTGAAACTAATACTTTTTCTTTGGTACCTGTATCTTTAGGAGGGGCTCCACATCCTGCAACCTTAAATGTCCTTGTGAACTTTGATTCATCATTATTATCATTTTCAAATATATCTCTGTCTTCGTCATAAACCTCAAAGTTTATAATATAGGATTTTTCTTGGGCATTATTTGGAATTGGAATTGAAAATTCAACATCCTCATTTTTAAAAGATTCTATTTCTGAGATTTCGACTAATTTATTATATTGAAAATCTCTTACAACTGCACTAACACTAACATCATCTTGGTCTCTTGTTCCGACATTCCAGGCATCTGCATTTATTACAAGATTCTCTCCACAAGAAACGCTTTCTGGAATATCAAAGTTACTTAATACAACAAAATCCCTTTCAATTATTAATTCTATATCTTGAGAATCCCACTCGCAAGTATCGTCTCCTTCATTATCTCCTTCTGCTATTTCTCCTGTTGCCCTAACAAAGAGTATGTAATGATCTCCATCATCTAAATCCTCTAAATCAACATCTAAATCATCATCAATTGTTATTGTGAAAGTAACTGTTTCATCATCGTCCTCATTTATGTCAAATTCATCTTCTTCATCAACATCAATAACCCATTCATCATTTTCTGTATCATAAAGGCCCCATTCAAAGGCTATATTATCTACATCATCATTTCCATTGTTTTCTATTTTAACTTCTATCTCAATCTCATCAAAAGGATACCATTCTTCATCATCTCCAAATCCGCTTGTTACAGTTACATCTTCTATAGATATATCCAAATCTCCAGGATTGTTAGGTTCTCCCTTGTCAAAAACACAGAAATTACTAAGGAAATCTTGATCATTACTTGGAGGTGGAATTGTCGAACCTTCGACTCTTAAATTGTCAATCCTCCATGTTCCAGAACTTGAGTTAGCATCTGTTGGAGTTGTTATTCTAATCTTTGTGTTTACATTATTATCTATAGAGGTAATAGAAGAAAAATCAAAAGTGTGCATTGGATTTGTCCCGAAATTAGCAGAGGTTAAGGTGCTTCCAGAAAGATTATTAAATGTTGAGCCATCAGAGCTATATTGTATTATAAAAGAGGTAGGACCTGTGGATGATGCTCTCTCATCGAACTTCAATATAATGTCTCTATATCCTACAGTACTTAAGTCTATATCAAAATTATCCCCTACATTCCAGCTAGAAGAGGATAAAGAAAAGTTAGCAGATGGCGGATTTCCAGATGTGAATGAGGCATTATCCCCTGTATTAAGAGTTAAAACAGCCCCAGATGTGATATCTGTTGAAGGAGTTAAATTTTGAGATTCGAAATTCCATTCTGCCAAAACTGCTGCATTTACAAGGCTTAAAGAAAAAATAGCAAATAATATGCTTAAAAAGAATAAATTTAGCGTTTTTGTTCTCATTTTTGTAATCATTGAAGAGTTACTAACGTTTATAAGCTTTTCTATTCTAAAAAATGTATTCTAAAAAATATAGTTTCCAGTAAATATTTTTTTAATGGGTTTTTTAACCTTATTCAAAAAATTTATATATTTAATGTTTTTTATATTATTCAAATATGGTGATAAAATCAAGAGAAAATTCTGTAAGTGCATGGGCATTATTGATAGGAGTATTAATTGCAATCATTATTGGAATAGGGACTTCATCACTCCTTCCACTCTCAAGAATAGAAACCTACAGTGCCAAGATATATGCTATTTTAGTTGTCCTTGGCATAATTATTGGCTCTACAATAAAAATTTCAGGGAAAGAATCTGAAACTTTCTTGATTACAGGCGCTATACTAGTTATTGTAAGCAGATTTGGAATGGAAAGTGTTTCTGGATCTTTAATAGGAATAGGCCTTGGAGATGTTGTATCTTCAACATTCTCTGCTTTATTGACTATCCTTGTTCCAGCAACCATCATTGTTGCATTAAAAAGAGTTTTCTCGTTAAGTGTTTAAACTCAAATTTCCCTACGGTAAAATGAACAGGAATTTCAGGTTTCCCTACGGTAAAAAGAGTTTTCTCGTTAAGTGTTTAGTTCTTCCACTTCTGTAAGATTTAAGAAAGATCTATCATAATCAAGCCTAGGGCAAGCTGTATTAACCCAGCTTCCGACATTAAAATTCTCTAACTGTCTTATATCAAGAGTATGATCAAGAAAAAAATAAAAATTCTTGTTTGTAAATTTTTCTTTTAACTTTAATGCCCTCTCTAATCTTTCTTGTCCTGGTTTAGTTGAAATTATTACTCCTATATTGTCTGAATTAAAAAACTTTAATTTTTCTGCTTTGTGTTTTTTTTCTAGAGAAATTATGTATTCATTTGGAACTCTTTCTAGAATTCTATCACTAAAAACATAAACAGGGAGTTTTGTTTCAAATGCTAAACCTCCTCCATGAAATTTCCCAGAACCGACTAAAAGTATTGCTTCAACATCTTTGTGTAATCTTGGTTTTGTGCAACCTAAGACCTGTATTATTCCAAGGATGTTATGAGTTTTAGAAAGTATTTCTTTAACTTTCAAAGCAAACTCTCTAAATTGCACAGAATAAGCTAAAGCTATTGTTTTAGGTAATTTTTCAGATATTTTTTCTATATCTAATTTACCAACCTTTAGCCTTGATTTTGCAGGGATGAATATTTTTTTCATAGAAGAAAGAGAGAATATGGGTTTAAAAAATTATTCACTATATTAAATCCAATCTACAATTTAACACAAATATATTTACTTACTTATCTCATATATTAATTTAAATTCGATCAATAAAATTAATATAAATATATCTCCCGTTCAATACCTAAATCAATTTTAATGGATAAATTAACTATGATGCATTTAAAATTATCTACTTACTATTATACTAATATAAAAATAAATTTTACAAACTAAGCAAATTTGTAAACAACTTACTCGCCAGAAAGCTTTTTCAATTCGTCCTGCTCTTTGGCCATTCTCTTCTTAATTTCGTCTATCTTTTCAACGTTCTTTAATTTCTTTATTTCTTGCTGCGCTTCTCTAATTTTTTCTTCTGCGTCCTCAATAGTTTTTTTATATTCTTTATCCACTCTGTCATCTTTACCTTTGATATTGCTAAGCTTCACTGTTTTGATTTCTTTAGTCTTTTTTCCAGTGCCATCGCTTTTGAAGATGTTCGCTTGTTTAAGTCTAGGAACGCCGAAAAAGGCCACAACTCCTAGAACGATTAATCCAATGATGTAATATATTGCTTTGTTTGAGAAGATGCTTTCTCCACCAACATCCTCTCCTGCTGTTAGTCCAGTTATTCCAGGTGAATTTTCCTGAGTCTCGCTAACATTTGTTGTGTTTTCAACGGGTTGTGTTTCTTCAGTAGTGTTTGTTGTGTTTACTTCCTCCACGAAATTTCTAACTATTTGTGTATCCCCAGGAAATAAAATTAATTGAATTGGTTCTCCTGCCTTATTTGCATCAAATCTTTCATAGACTATTTTTTCTCCATTATTAAGAACGAAAGCAGTAACATCAAAAGAATCCAGGTTTGTAGAAAAAGTAACTGTCAATTCTCCTTCTGTGCCAGTATTTAGATTAAACTTCTTAATCAAAGGAGACTGTCCTGAAGCAGGGGTAGGATCTAAAAACTGCAACTCCAAGTCATAATTTGGATATGTTGATACTTTTACAGTCGTGTCAATTGCAGAGATTAATGGAATTAATAGTGAAAACAATGCAAAAATCAAAAATGTAAACAGTACTCTCTTTTTGTCCATGTTTTAAATACTAAAACCTTCTTTATAAATTTTTTTATGAAAGAAAATAACATTAATTTAATTCAAAATGAAATATATTAGATTAATAGAGATATTTTAGTAAAGTTTAACATTATTCATGATAGATTAGTTAAAGTTAATATAATAAAAAATGTAGTTGAATACAAGCCAAGAGTAAATGTATTTATATTAATCTATAATCATTAATCAAACCTGCTTCTTGTTTCTTTTACTGGTTGCTTCATTGGTTCTTTGTGGATTTTTGCAAAGGATGGAGTAACAATAACAGTATTTTCTCCAAAACCAGCGATGTTTCCTTCAATTGCATCTGCTGTCTTCTTTATTTTTGAAACAGCTCTTTTAAGTTCTATAGAGTCTTTTTGTTTCAAAACCCTTATATCCACTACAGCTATAGTAAATCCCTCTCTTAAAGAATTAAGAATTTCATTGACATCCTCATACTGCTTAAGAGCAAAGAGTTTTACAAAAACTTTACTCTCCTTTTCTTTCTGTTCTAAGTCAATTTCAAGGTATTCATCGCCTGAATCATAGGACGATCCTGAAAATACTTTTTTTAATGTATCAAAAACCATAGTAAATTTAACTACCTTCTATTTATAAAGATTTCGCAATTCTATTTATAATATTCCTGTTTTAAAAATCTAGATTAATTAATGTTTTTTTGTCTTAATAGCTTCTTCCCTGGCTTTTTCTAGTTGTTCTGAAAGCGAGATTTCTTGTTTTTCAAGAGTTTTAAGTCTAAGATCGAGGAATTTTTCTTTATTAGATAAGTCCCCTTTTATAGAATCTTTATCTTTTTTTATCATTAATTGCCCTACTATCTTAAAAACATCGTCTCCTGTTTTCTCTATCTCTCTTAAAGCTTCTTTTGTTTCTGAGAGTTCCATCTGAAATGCTTGTTTCTGGATAAGTATGTTCTGCAAACTTTGTTCTATCATGTACATTTCTTGGATTTTCTTTTCATTCATTTTAGATTGCTTTAATTTTCTTTACAGCATCTCTTGGCTTGAAGAATATTTTTGAGCCGCAAGATGGACATATAAACCTCTTATCTAAATCAACATTTTTAATTTTTCTTCCACATTTAAAGCATTTGTAAGTTGTCATTTTTATGTAAATTTATTTTCTTTTGTTATTCCAAATAATAAACATCTGAGGCAAATTTTTTTTCGCATCTCTTACATTGCCAGATTCCTTTTGAGAGTCTTTTAATTCCTAATTTACCACAAAAAGGACATTTTTGTTTTTTTCTTTGTTTTTCTTCTATTTTAACAAGCTTGGCTCTGACTGTTTTTCCATATCTCGCTCCAAATCTGCCAGATGATTTTGATTTTTTTGATTTTGATGACATCTTAAAACCTGCGGTTTTATATCCCTCAAGCGACTTCTTTTCGTTGCCTCCGGTAGAAGTCTTGATAAAACTTAGAGATAAAAATGGTTTTTAAATTATTCTATAAATGGGGCAGGGAGGATTTGAACCCCCGTCGCCAGCTATTTAGGAAGGCTCTCGAGATGAATATATTTTGCTCGAGACTTCCTTCACCCAAAGCTGGAAGCCTACCAAACTAGCCTACTGCCCCGAATAAGAATAAATAAAGAAATCAATTTATAAAGCTATTTATGTAATTATTTCTTCTTTAGATCGGCCAAGCTTGGACGAGTTTAGTTTTATTTTTTCTTAGCTTTTTCTTCTTTCTTTTGGGGTTCTTTTTTTACTTCTGTGCTTCCTGGAGAAACCAGTGTTGTAGCTGGAGCTGTTTCACCTTCTTTAGGAGCTGTTGGAGTTGCTGCAGCTGTTGCAGCTTCTTTAGCTGCCTGTTCTTGTTTAATGATTTCATCTTGTTTAGCCTTTACTTCATCAAAATATTTCTTTAACTCTAATAACTTTTCCTTAGATGTTTCTGTTTTTTCTGATTCAATTTCATTGTCAAATTTACCTTCGTTAATTTGCAGTTCTATATATTTGGGAGGCTGATTCTCTATTAAAATTCCAAGACTAATACATGTTCCAACGACTGACTTAACAGCTGACTTCAAATTCTTGGAAAGCATATTTGGAAATTTTGTCTTAGATACTAAAATAATTTGTTCTATTGAAGCATTTCCGACATATTGTTTTTTTTGAGCTCCTGATCCTTTTTCAATTCCTAATTCTCTCTTTAATAACTCTGAGACTGGTGGCGAGAAAACCTTAACATCAAATTCTTTTGTTGATGGAATAATCTCGAGTTCTACAGGAACTTTCATTCCTTTGAAGTTTTTTGTTGCATCATTAACTTTTGATATTACTTGGCCAAGGTTAATTCCTGCTGGCCCAAGTTTCTGGCTAAGGGCAGGTCCTGGTTTCATTTCTCCACCCTCGACTAAAAGTTTAATTTGCATTTGAAAACAACCTACGGTTTTTTTCGATTTTCCCTTTCAGCACAGATAAGCGATTTTTTAAATTGCCTCCGACGAAAATCGCACATTTAATTGTTTTAATTTGCATTTTATTTTGTTGATAATTTTAATTGTAATTTACTTAGTTTATCTCTTAGTTTATTTCTTTGAATAACTAAAGGAGCAGTCTCGATATCTGCAATTTGCTGAAAAGTTTCGATTACAACATCTAAGATAGGATAGAATGGTAAATTGCTCATGATAAATCTATTATAATATCTACAAACACTATTAATTCTATAATCAATTACCTTTATCCTAAATTGGTAATATTTTTCTAATGCTGTTTCTTTCAATCTATTCATTTTCTTCCTCCAAATCGGCCAAGCCTGGACGATTTCTTATTCATTTTCTTCCTCCAATTCTTCTCTCCTAATTACTTTAACATTATCTAATTTTATTGTAACAGGCAAAGGAACAACAGCTCCTAACAAACTAACAACAACTTCTTCTTTCTGTTTATCTATTCTTATAACTTTCGCTTTTTCTTTCTTAAAGGGTTCTGCAATAATTTCAACAATGTCTCCTTCTTTAATAGATATTTCTGCCACAGAAGGCTCCACCATATTTTTTATTTCATCATAACCAATAGTTTTTCCAATTATGCCTTTAACATAAGGTAAATTAAAAACAGCTTCTTCTGCCGACTCTCTATCTTCGGCTTCAATAAGAACATAACCTCTTAAACCATGAGGCCTCGATATAGAATATATTTGAAGGGCTTTTTTTTCTGCTCGCTCAGCTATCAAATCTACTGCCCTTTCTTCTTTATTTGTTGTAACTTTTATTATAAAAATCATTTCAAAACTCTAAACAAATCTAATTATTATTTAGCTCCAACTATCCTTTAACTTATTAATTATTAAAGAATAATGATATTAATTAAAATTAAGGGTTTATAAATCTTTTTAAGCGAATAGCTTCATAATTATTGATATTAAAAATCCACAAACTCCTAAAAAAACTATTCCTATTGCAGATATTTTTGCCGTGGTTTTAAATTCTTCTTTTGTCGGCTTTCTTAAAACCTGCCATACTCTCTTACACTTTATTAAAAATGATTTTGCCTTATTTCCTAGATTTCCCATAAATAAAAAAGAATTAAAGAGTTTTTAAGGTTTTTCAAAAAGGAAGATCTTCTTCATCACTAATTGAGGGATTAAAGGTAATAGATGTTAATTCATGCTTTTTAGGCTCTCTATCAATTCCTTCAATTTGATCAACCGCTCCTCTTATTGCAACATAATAATTCATCCACATTTGAAATACTTTAGTTTTATCATCTGTGAATCTTTTTAAAAATTCGCTTTGAAGTTCTCTGCTTTGATTTGGAATAAAACCACTTTTATTAGAAGTAAGAGAGATATATCTCAATAATTCATGTTTAGGATCATGTTTTTCTAATCTCTGATATTCTTCTATTAATAAATCATATCCTGCATCTATATCGCTCATTAAATCGCCCATCTTATTCTCCTTCAAAAAACTCTATTCCAAGTTCTTCCTCGATTTCTCTATGCTTTCTGCTTTCTATTGATTCTGAACGGCCAAGAATTTGATCGCTCTTTACTCCAGTAACAATAAGTAAAACCCTCATTGACTTTTCCATGTCTGCAGAAATTTGTGCGCCCCAAATTATTTTTGCGTCAGGATTTAATCTCTCTCCTATAATCTCAATAACTGTCTTGCATTCATCTAGACTCATATCATTTCCTCCTATTATGTTTATTAAGGCTCCTGAAGCATTAGATATATCAACATCTAAAAGAGGATTCTGAATTGCTTTTTCAACAGATTCTACAGCTCTTTGTTGACTATCTGATTCCCCCATTCCAATAAGAGAAACACCTCCATCAATCATCACAGCTTTAATATCTGCGAAATCTAAATTCACCAAACCTGTCATAGTAACTAATTCAGTAATTCCTTTAACTGCATTTGTCAATATTTCGTCTGCAATTTTGAATGCTGTATGTAAAGGAAGCTCTGGAGCAAGTTCTAGAAGCTTGTCATTTGGGATAACTATTAAAGTATCAACAACACTCTGAAGCCTTTCTAAACCATCCATGGCATTTTCTATTCTCTTTCTTCCTTCGATTGTGAAAGGAAGAGTTACAACAGCTATTGTTAATGAGCCTTGTTTTTTTGCTAGACCAGCTATTATTGGTGCAGCGCCTGTTCCTGTTCCACCTCCTAATCCACAAGTAACAAAAACCATATCACTACCAGCTAATTTCTTCTTTATTTCTGATTCTGATTCTTTTGCTGCTTCTTGACCAATTTTTGGATTGCTTCCTGCTCCTAAACCTTGGGTTAATTCTCTTCCAATTAAAATCTTTTGATCAGCATTTGCATAAAGGAGATCTTGTGCATCTGTATTGACTGCAATTAATTCTCCTCCTTTAATCCCTATTTCTCTCATCCTGCTAAGAGAATTATTTCCTCCTCCGCCAACACCAACAACTTTTATTTTTGCTGTCTGCTTTTTGATTAGCTCTGCAAGTTCTTTATCTATCTCCCTAACCTCTGGAGAAATATCGATGTTGGAAACCATACCTGTCTTTTGATAAACATTATCCATAGACTAAACAGCCAATCACTGTTTAAAAAAATTGTTGTGGTATCAGAATCACTTAATAGAGGGTACATTCTCTATTTTTTTTATTTCTACGTCGAGATTCAAAATTTCCTTAAACTTTTCCTTAAATAATTCTACCAGCTTCACGATTTTTTCTTCGACCTCAATTATTATTTTTCCCTCTTCAATCTTGAATTTAAGCTCTTTTTTAAAGAAAAAATCTATTAAAGCCCTTGTTTTCTCATTAACATCTTCAACCTTTCTTATGACTCTTACTTTATATATGACTTCTTTTCCTGCTAAAGGATTATTAAAATCAACAATTACTCTTCCACCAGAAACTGCAAGAATTTTTCCAACTGCATTATCAAAGGTTAATGTTGCTCCCTGTACAGGATTTAATTTATGCTCTTTAAAAACTTTCATTGGAATTATGTGGATTAGTTTTTGGTCTCTTTTTCCAAACGCTTTTTCAGGAGAAAGATATATTTCATAAACCCCAATTTCCTTGCCTATCAAGAAATCTTCAACACCTTTAAGAAACATTCCTTGTCCAAGACAAAAAATTAATGGCTTTGCCTCTAAATTAGGATTTATGCTTTTCAAATCTTCTTTTATATTAGAATCAAATATATAACTATCTTTTATTCTTCCTGTAAATTCTATTTCAATGAAATCGTTTTGCTTTAAAGGCATTAAAAGGAAAAATTAGGGAGGTTTAAAAAATTATTGTAAAAGATTCATTGATTAATATGATATCAAGCTAAATTACTTTTCTTGCTCAACTAACCTATACCCGAAGGAAGGAAACTCGTCAAGAGGAATCCTGCAGGCGCTGAGGTAGAGCCTGACAGAGTCAGCGTAGAACCTCACGACTCTTTCTAAAACATTTTGTGAAGCTGCATTTTCTCTATAGATATAAGCAGGAATTTTATTAATTTCACTAATAACTCTGCTTACTTCATCAACATTTTTTTCTCCAAGCATTCCTTCCAAAACAGAACTGTCTTCTGGAGTTATTATTCTGTCAGGACCAACTATTTTAACTGGAAATACATATTCACTTTTCATTCCTGCATCATGGACAAATTTGTCATTTCTTTTCCCATCATAGTTATAAACTGCTAAAGTAGTTGTTGAAGGAAAGGTGTCGCGCAACTTACGTCTCAAAAATTTTATTATTGCATCTTTTTCAGAGGCATTAGAATTAACAACTGACCTAAATGCCGAGAAATTAAATTGAGAATCATATAGGCTGAATTCTCCGTTAGTTCTTGCATTTTCAGCGTATCTGACACTGTCTTGAAAATTCATCGAGGGAAGCATGTGCTGGCTTAATTCATACATTCCTGTTTTCCCCCTATGAGAGAGTTCAATTAACCATCTATTTGAAGGAGTAATTATTTCGGGCCCCCTGACAGATTTTTCTTCAGGTTGAGAAGACAGTAATTCGTAAGGAACGCCTAACTTGGTTAAACATTCTGCAATTTCGTCGCTTACTCGTATGTCTGGAGCCATAAAATCTCCATATTACTTAGGTTTTTAAATATTTCTAATGTCGCAATTTTGTAATAATTACACAAAATAAAATTTTACAAGAACTAAGTCATCAAAAATGTTTATAAATCTATTTCCTTTATTTTTTTCATGGTCTTAAAAATTATTGATGCTACAGAGGCTAAAGTCGGAACAAACATCCTTCTTGAAAATGAACCTTACACAATCAAAAAAATGGATGTTAGTAAGACAGGAAAACACGGACATGCAAAAGTTAGGATTGAGGCTATTGGTATTATAAATGACCAGAAAAAGGTTTTTGTTGTTCCAGGACATGAGAGGATTGAAATTCCCATGATAAACAAAAACAAAGGGCAGGTTTTGTCAGTTGGAAATAAAGTTAGTGTAATGAATCTGGAAAGCTTTGAAACCCTTGAGATAGATTGTCCTGAAGAAATAAAAAATCAGTTAGAAGAAAATTCTAATGTCGAGTATTGGGACATTGAAGGAAGAAAGATTATAAAGAGGAAGCTATAAATTAAAAATGAATAGATAAATTAAATTGTTAAATAAGTATAATTTTTAATATGAAAGGAATAGCAAAATGCCCTAAATGTGGGAAATTATTGACTACAAATTGTGGAGGGTGTATAATTGCTGGAACAGATATTCACAAGTGTAAACGAATGAAAAATGTTGATATTGTTAGCGGAATTAAATGGAAAGAGGTTCCTGAAACTAAAAAAGAATTATTAAAAAAATAAAAAATGGCAAAAATACCTGAGGCCCAGGCAAGAATGTTTAAGAATGTTTTTGTATGTAAAAGCTGCCAGTCAAAAATTAGGGCTGATCCTCAAAGAATATTAAAAGGAAAGGTCAAATGCAGGAAGTGTAAGAAAAGAGCGTTCAGGCCTTTAAGAAGAAAATAGGTGTAAAATGAGTTTTATTTTTTATGATCTGGCTTTATTAATCATTTTTATATTATGTGTCTCTCTGTTTCTTAAAAAAAATAAACATAATATAAAAAAAGAAGGACTCTTACTTCTTTACAAAACTGGGTGGGGCATAAAATTAATAAATAAAATAGGAAACAAATACAAAAAAACACTAAAATCACTAAGTTATCTCTCTGTCATTCTTGGGTATTTGTTGACTATCGGAATGATTTATCTTGTTTATACTATTATGAAGATTTATTTATTCAGGCCAGAAATTGTTAGTCAGATAAGGGTTCCTCCAATAATGCCTTTAATACCTTATATAGACCGGGTTGTTACATTTTTGCCGCCTTTTTACTTTACATATTGGATAGTTATTCTTGCAGTTATAGCAATAAGCCATGAACTAGCTCATGGAATTTTTGCAGCTTATTATAAAGTTGGAATAAAAAAGACTGGTTTTGGTTTTTTCCCTTTTTTCTTACCTGTTTTCCTTGCAGCCTTTGTTGAATTAGATGAAAAGCAAATGGCAAAGAAAAAGAACTTTAATCAAAGAGCAATATTGTCGGCAGGAACTTTTGCAAATGTCTTAACAGCTATTCTATTCTTAGTAGTTTTATGGATGTTTTTCTCTTCAACGTTCACTGCAGGGGGTGTTGTCTTTAATGATTATTCTTACTCAATAGTTCCAATAGGTTCTATAACAATGGTCAATGGAATTGCTGTTGCTAATCCTTCGTATGAAAGCCTTGAGAAAATAATGAAGGATGCTGATTTTAATGACATAAGGGCTGATGGAAAAAAATATCTTGGTATTAAAGGGTTTAGTGAAAATAAGAGTTTAGTTGCTTTATATGACGATGCGCCTGCGATTAATGCAAAATTAAACGGAGCAATAACAGAGATAAATGGAGAAAAAGTAAAAAATATTAATGAACTTGGAAAAGTTCTGGAAAAATATGAGCCTGGAGATAAAATAATTGTAAGGACAGAAAGAAGGAATAATGTAACTAATTATGAAATTACCCTAGGAGAAAACCCTCAAAAGCCAGGAAATGCTTGGATTGGAATAATCTTGGTTGCTGAAAAACCAAGTGGTTTAGGAGGGAAAATTACTTCATTAATATCGTCTTTCAAAGATTCAAACACATATTATGTTTCAAAAATAGGGGAGTTTGGCTGGTTCATATACTATTTATTATGGTGGTTAGTAATAATTAGTATTAGCGTTGCATTAGTTAATATGCTTCCAATGGGAATTTTTGATGGTGGGAGATTTTTCTATTTAACCATACTATCAATAACAGGAAGTGAGAGAGCTGCAAAGCATAGTTTTAAATTGCTAACAAAAATATTTTTGTTTTTGTTATTTGTATTAATGGCTTTCTGGGTTTATGCTTTGGTGAGGTGAATTAGTTATTAATTATTACAAATCAATCACTCCTCCGACGTGTTTCACGAAGTAAACCGTCGAATTTTCTTTCCGACGTGTTTCACACGACGCCATGAAAATGGCGAAGTCATTTTCCAAAGAAAATGCCTAAAGTAAACCGTCGCAGATGGGGGCGATTATAAATCAATAACCCCATCTTTAGTCAAAGCCGCGAATCTTATTCCTACTGGAAGATTGATTAAAGCAGAAATTAAAGCCATGTGTTCTTTTCCATCACCACTTGCAATGCTTAAAGCAACCTCTATTCCAGAAATCTTTCCTTTAATCTTATCAGTAATTTCATTTCTAAGGTCTTTAATTTTTTTAGATAAATCAATTTTAATAAATTCGGTTTTATCTTTTTTATCTTCTATTAAAAATTTAGAGGCAAAATCATCTCCAAGGAGAATTATCTTATCCCAATCTCCATGTTT
This sequence comes from Candidatus Woesearchaeota archaeon, assembly GCA_964497435.1. Taxonomy (GTDB): domain Archaea; phylum Nanobdellota; class Nanobdellia; order Pacearchaeales; family GW2011-AR1; genus CAZCCD01. Next base: position 102,853 of record CAZCCD010000005.1, read on the forward strand.
AATCAATCCTGATACCTGCGCCCATGAGCCTTTTCCGCTTGATAATAATGCGATTAGATCCATTTTAAAAACCTACGGTTTTTAATTTAAAATAAGTTAATAATTTATAAGGATTGTTGTGGTAAACTTTATAAACCAACTTTATCTTTAAATTTCAACCGTTTGAACCATATCGTTACAAGATACATTCTAGACTTGCAGCGCAGAAAATGGGAGGTTGTAATAATGGACTTGAAAGAAGAATTAAAAAAAGCCCTAGATACATTAAAGGCTGAAAAACAAAGAAAATTTGATCAGACAGTTGACTTAATTGTAAATCTACAAAAATTCAATATAAAAAAGGATTCTGTGAATTTATTTGTTCAAGTGCCATTTAAAATCAAAGACAAAAAAATTGCTGGTTTTTTTGAATCTAAAAAACAAGGTATTTATACAATCACACAAGAAGAATTCAAAAAGTATTCTGACAAAAAGGAATTGAAAAAACTCGTAAAAAAATTTGATTTCTTTATTTCAGAAGCAGGTTTAATGCCAAAAGTGGCAACAGTTTTTGGTAAAGTCCTTGGACCAGTAGGGAAAATGCCTTCTCCACAATTAGGAATAATAATGGATAATGATGACAATACTAGAGAGGTTTTGAAGGAGAGGGTTAATAAAAGTATTAGAATAAGGACAAAAGAATCAAGTATAAAAGTGCCTATAGGAAAACAAAGTATGAAAGATGAAGAAATAATAGAAAATATAATGGCCGTTTATAATTCTCTTACTATCTCGCTTCCAAAACAAAAAGACAACATAAAAAATCTTGAAATTAAATTCACGATGACCAAACCAGTTAAGATAAATGTAAGATGAAACCTAAAGCAAGAGTATCAAAGAAGAAAGTCAAAGAAGTAGAATCATTAATTGATTTAATAAAAGGAAAGAAGACAATATTAATAGCTTCAATAAAAAATATTCCTGCCTCTCAATTTCAGGAAATTAGTAAAAAGTTAAGAGGAAAGGCTATAATTAAAGTTCCTAAAAAGAATTTGGTTTTTAGAGCCATAGACGATTCCGAAAAAAAAGAACTTGAAGAATTAAAAGAATATTTTTTAGATAATTCAGCGATACTTTTTTCAGATTTAGAGACTTATGATCTTGCGACTGAGTTAATAAAGAACAAAATTCCTGCAAAGGCAAAGCCAGGACAAGAAGCTCCTCAAGACATAGAAATTCAAGAAGGGCCTACTGATTTAGTTCCAGGGCCTGCAATCTCTGAGTTAGGTGCTTTAGGAATTCAAATACAAATAGAAAAAGGAAAGATTCATATTAAAGCATCAAAAGTCATAGCAAAAAAAGGAGAAAAAATATCAAAGGCTGCTGCCGAATTTATGACTAAACTTGACATAAAACCTTTTTCAATTGGTTTTGTACCATTAGTATCCTATGATACAAAAGAAAACAAAATTTATCTTGAAATAAAAATAGACCCTGAAAAAGTAATTAAAGAAATTAAAGAAGCATATTCAAGGGCTTTGGCATTTGCTGTTGAAATAGCATATACAAGCAAAGACACAATTAAATTTTTGTTGATGAAGGCTGCAAGGCAGGAAAAGGTTATTAGTTCTTTGATAAAAATTGATGATAACAAAGGTAAAAAAGATGTTAATATGCAATCATTTGAGGATATTAATAATAAAGGTAGTGGGGTAGATGGTGGAATTAGCAATCAAACTTCTGAATTAAATTTTAGGGAGGTTAAATAAAAATGGAATATGTATATGGTGCGTTGTTGCTGCATAAGCTAGGAAAACATATAACAGAAGAACATTTGAAGAAAGTTGTTATTGCTGCTGGTACAGATGCTGATGAATCAAAAGTTAAGTCTTTAGTAGCTAGTCTTAATGGAGTCGACATAGATAAAGAGTTAGAAAGTGCGAGTTTAGTGACTGCTGCTCCTGCACATGCAACTCATGCTGCTGAAGAGAAGAAAGAAGAAAAGAAACATGAAGAAAAAAGAGAAGCTGCGGCAGAAGGATTGTCGGCTTTATTTGGTTAGGTATATTTTTGTTAGCCGACAATCCACTCTTCGTAGTCTGAACTTTACAATTTTAAGTTGGTTAATCTAATAAACATAAATTATTTTGCTAACTTGATAATTATCTATTTCTAATGTATCTTCGTTAACATTTATCACATATTCTAACGAGCTCAGCGAGTTAGCTATTTTTTATTTTACTACAATAATATTTTAATATTTCAAATATTTTTAGCACGAACCAAAAATTTTTATAATATGATTAATTAATATTTATATGGAATTAAAGAATATTTTTGGAATATTATCTATTTTTTCTTTTATAGCAATATTGTTTACGCCAACAAACTCAAAAGCATGGGTTTGGTTTTTAATTATAGGAGTTATCTTTGGATTTTTGTGGTGGAAGAAGAAATAAAATTTTGATACGCCTCTGTAGCTCAGTTAGTTTTAGAGCAGTTGCTTCGTAAAATAATAATTTAAAAACGAAACAGCAAAAGGTCATGGGTGCAAATCCCATCAGGGGCTTTTTTTGAAGACAAAGTGGAATTCTGGAGTTCGGATGTGAGAGTGCTGGATGGGTTTGAGAAAATGAAATAGACGTAACATTTATAATTATTAGGACCGTAGTAATAAAATGAAATTTTGGGATAGATATAAACAAAAGTTAAATGATGAAATAACTGGAAATGATTATAAAAAACTCTCAAAACCAGACAAAAAAGCTTTCTTGGTGAAAAAAATAAATGACCATAAACAAACAATGTGGATTGGTATTATTTTATGTTTTACTATTGTGGGGGCAATTATTGGGTTACCCATAGCGATAATAGGTCATGAATTAAAGAGCAAGAAAGAACAAGAATTAGCAAAATTATAGTAAAATGAATAAATCTTTAAAAAGAGTATGTGCGTAGTTTTTTCATGATACAAAATCTAAAATTATTTCTTTGTGGATTCTTAATGGTTGTATTTATTGGAATCACAACTGCAGAACAGGTTTGCGAAGCATACGATGATTTTTCTTCTGGAAGTTTAGATACAAATAAATGGGAAATTAGACAAGATGTAGAAGGACAACCATTTATGGATGAATATGGGGTTTTAAACGAGAGTGGATTTGTTTTTCACACCCAACAAAATATCATCGAGGATAGAAGAGTTTACTTGTTTCCGAAAAGAACCTTTACAACAGGAGACACTTTGAATTATGATGTTAATTTAATCTCAAGAGAAGGAACTTATGCTAATATGGTTTTGCTTACTGGAGGCCAATACATCAGAATTGGGATGAGGGGAACATCTGCAGGATTTGACGAGTTAGGAGTTGCTCACATGCAATTAGAATTTCAAGAAAATAATTTACATATTTTAAGAGAAACTCCTTCTGGAAGTGTTTTAGTTGATGATTTAACTTTAACTAATTCTAATGGAACTTACGAATTTTATATAGGGAGTTTTTCAGGTAGTAACGGAGCAGTTCACATGGATTACGATAACTTTGTCGTATGTGTAAATCAACCAGATATAAATTTAGAAGAAAGGGTTGAAATGCTAGAACAAAGAGTAAATGAGTTAGAAAACAGAACAAGTTTATTAGAATCAATTGTGAATAAAATTGTTGACTTTATCAATGCTATTCCTGAAGGATTAAGAAAAGATTGGGTTTATTAAAAGATTTATATTAGATACGCCCCCGCCAGGAATCGAACCTGGAAGCCCGTAAGGGCCCAGTTTACTTGTTAACTTACTTTTCTCTCTAATTTAGGAAAGATAGCATTAGGAAAACCTAGATTTTCCACAAACTCAAGACTGGCGCAATACCATTATGCGACGGAGGCATAGTGAAACGAAGCCAAGTCGTACTCTCTTAAAGGAGAGGTTGTGAGAGCGATTTTGTTTGGACAAAATCTCACTAATCCGCAACCAAACAAGGTCGCGAATTAAGGGGAACCTTGGTTCCTCACATATGCGACGGAGGCTTTTTCTTCGAAAAAGCGTTCAATAAATTGAACAAAGATTTTTACAAAATCTTTCTGCTGCATATTTTTCTAAAGAAAAATACACAGAGGCTTATGATATAAGAATTAAATAATAGGTTTTAAAGGTTACGATAATAAAAATTGCTCGCTCGTAAACTCGCTCGAAATTGATAAATAGTTAATATAAAAATAATTAGTAAAGTAATATTATGTATCTAAGAGCAAATTATATTAAATTAACAATACTATAAATTTCAAACAGAATAAGAAAATTATAAGATTTAAAGAAACAAAGATTTTGGCTTACAGTCCAAAAAATCTTCTCCACCAAGATTTCTGAACTTCAACAGATTGTGTTTCTTCAGGTACAACCTCATATTTTATCTCTGGTTTATTTTTAAGGACAGGTGCTTCATCAGCCAATTCTTTAGTTGCTGACTTTATTGCTTCCTCGACAAAGACTCTCGAATATCCTTGCTTTACTAGAGCCCATCTTAGAGATTCTATGGTGTATCCTTTCTTAAGATTTTTTTTAAAATAATTTTTTAATTTTCTCTTATACTCAGCTATACAATAGCAAGACTTT
>CAZCCD010000006.1:0-65281 GCA_964497435.1 Candidatus Woesearchaeota archaeon
TTGCTTTCTCATTGATTGTTTAAGCTTCTTAACATCCCCTTTTAACAAGTGCTGTTTAAGTTTTTCTTTATCACAAGGCATCAAAGCGACAATATCTCTGATATCAGATAATCTTCCACTGTGAAGCTTCATGGCAATAAGCAACTCTTTCCTTGGAGTTAGAAATTCCAAATTATTTAGCCTTCTTTTTACAGAATTCTTTTTGATATAGTCTAACCCCCAAGCCGCGTTTGTTGTTCGCGAAACCAAGCCATTAATTAATAAGTCTATGTCAACTGGCAGGTCTCTTATCTTCTTCATAAAGCGTTTAAAATTTTCTCCATAGTGCATGTCTATTTCTTTTTCATAATGCAGGACATATCCTTCTTTTTCTAATAATTTTTCAAACTTTTCAAGGTCTTCTTCTTTGACTACGATATCAAGATCTATCGAGAATCTTTTCTTATATGTTGAAATTGCATAACCCCCCACAACAATAAAGTCAAATTTGTTATCTAGGAATAAATTAAGCATCTTCATGACTTCCTGCTCTCTTTCAAGCAAACCAACTCTTGAATCTATTTTAGACATTTGTTGAAACCTCTGCGTACTTAATATTCAATCCTAAATTATACAAAATATCCAATTGTTCCAAAATATTCTCTAAATGTAATTCTCTTCCCCATTCTACTAATTCTCTTAAAGGCATGACCGGCAAGCCATCTTTTTTCTCTATCTTAAAATCTTCTTTTTGAATAATCCAGACTAAAGGCCTTGTGTTATTGCTTTCACCTTTTGTATAGACGATTTCCTTTTTTTTCAAAAACTCTTTCAAGGAGTTTGCATCTTTCTTATCGACTTCTAAGAAATAAATCCTATCATAAAAATCTCCAGTTATAAAACTTCCTTTAGTCCAAATAGCTGCAGCTGTCCCTTTTACAAATCTTATTTTTAATTTTAAGGTTTTAACCAACTGCCAGAAATTATTGTCCTTTTCAATAACAGAGACGGCATCGTCTAACTCTTTAAATTTCTTATAAATTAAATTCTTATTAATCTTGATAACATTTTTATTTCCCTTTCTAATCAAACTAATTACTCCATACTCCTCTAATTTAGAAATCCATCTATAAACTGCTGAATAAGCAAATCCTATTTTAAAAGCCAAGCTATAAATGCTCTCTCCATTTTTAGCATTTTTTACTATATCCATAGTTATTTCATTCACTATTACCATTATCTTTTTAAAGATAATGAGTTTAAATACCTTTCTATCTAATTCGTTTTGAATAAGAACTAAAATAGCTACTACATAAAACAAAATTATTAGTTAAAATAGCTATTTTTTTCTCTTCTCCTCAATAACCTTCTTTACAGACAAAGAGAGGAAGGCAAATGAAATCATAGCCACAGCATAAATAAGAAAAACATATTGGAAAGGCAGAGCTAAAAGTGTCAGGGAAAATAAGAGCTGTCCAATAATTCCTCCTGAAACAGCAGATGTGTTGTAAATTGACATGAACCTTTGATCTTGTTTTCCTTTCAAGATATCAAAGAAATAAGATTCTGAATTTGACTCAACCATTGCCAATCCAAAACTCGCTAGTATAATTGCAATCATGATAAAATAAATATTGAAATAAAAGAAAAAAGACAGCAATGAAATAATTGCTGGAATTAAAAATCCGATGAAAAAAAGTTTTTTGTATCCTTTTTTTCCTGCTTTCTTTCCAAAGAAATATTCTAATGAAATTAAAGGAACAGTGACTAGCGCCAAGAAAATTCCTACAGTAGAATTACTTAACTCTTTAACAATATGTAAAGGCAGGAAAATATATATCAAAGACCACCAAAATGTCACTCCCATTCCAATAAAATAAGCCCTGACTCTCTCCTTCTTCTTGAAAAAATCCAGGAAATTTCTGAAGACTTTTTTGTCAACCCTTTTTTTTACGTCTCCATGATCTAGCTTTGAAGATCTTAAAACAAATATAGAAACAATAAACATTGCTGCTGAAATTAAAAATAAACTCCTTATTCCTGTAAATGCTAATAAGAATCCTCCAAGAAGAGGGCCGATTAAAAAAGATAAATTAAATAATGAAAATATGAAACCTTCATTTTTTGAGAGATTCATTCTCGAGGAATTGTGTCTAATTAAAATTCCTGTTGCCGAGATTCTTATAGGCCCTAGGACAGCCATGATTGATGCAACAAATAAGAAAATGTAAATATTATTTATGAAGAAATAAAGGAAATATCCAATTGAAACTAGAATCAACATTTTAATTACTAATTTATATTTGTCAGATTTTTCTATCAAAGGAATTATAAAAAAATAAGTTAAAAATGAGATAAATAAAAAGAAGGAATTTAGCAAACCAACGTAAGCGTCATTGCCAAGAAAACTCTTAATGTAAAGAGACCATACAGTAGAGATTAAAGCCAAGGCAATTCCTAAGACAAATAAGATAAGTCCTATGCTTCTTATTGGAGTCTTGTCTTCTTGTTCATAAAACCTCTTTTCTCCGGCTGCTCTTAGACGGAGGTGATGGGACATCTTTTCTAAGCGCATAAATAAAATAAGAAAAATGGATTATTAAAGGTTATGAAATGTTGTTTATGTCCAGTCTTTTATCACCAAAATTACATAAATTGTCGCAAGAATAAAAGTTAATGTAGCAAAAAACCGTGGTATCTAAAAACAGGTTTCTTGAATTTAGTCATTAAAATTGCAAATGTAATTGTCCATAATAGAGATATATAGGCTGAAATTCCAAGAGCAATAGTCCAATTTACCATAATTTCATTATGAATTTAAAGATTATAAATGTTTTTGATAAAAGAGGGTAATTTTAAAATTCGGATAAAGATAGTATTTTAATTTTTCTGTCTAAATCTTTTCACTTTTCATTAATAATGATGCATTTTTTTAAGAATATGAGTCACAAGGTTTCTTCTTTGAGGGTTTCTTAGCCTTTTAATTGAATGATTTGATTCTTCAATTACATGTCTCATTAATCCATATATTTTTTGTTGAGTCAGTGTTGGAAGCAAACCATGATATTGGTCATGCCACTCACCAGTTTGAGTGTCAAATATCCTATTTTCACCATCAATTGTAAAAGTTATATATCTATTCATAGAATGCATGCTGCCATTTCTCCATTCTTTCTTCAAAGGTAAATAAACAACAGTTTTGTCATTGCTGTCTTTTAAATAAATTCTTGATGCATGTTTTTTTGTGTCTTTAATAGATGTCATAAAATTTTAAGGTATAACTTATATAAATACATTTTTATTATGAAGAACATAAACGCAAAACCTTTAAAACTGGGTTAATTAGGTTATTTTATGCCTCAGTCGCATATGAGAAGAACCAAGGTTCTCCCTCACACCCTCTCCTTTAAGAGAGTGCGACAAGGCCAAGTTCAAAGTGCCTCAGTCGCATAATGGTATTGCACGAGATTGCTAAATAAAAAGGACCAGGGTCCTTCTTCCGGCAAGCTTTGCTTGACGCAGCTTGCTTATGACATCTCCTTTAAGATGGGTTGAAGACTCATTCCCTTAAGATCGCGTAAAGGAAGAAAAGTGAAAATCTCGGCCCTTCGGGGCTCGCAGGTTCGATTCCTGCCTGAGGCGCTTTTTTGAAGAAAGTTTAATTTTACAAAGAAAAACCTTCTACATACTCACGGTTATAACTCTTCTATTTTGGATTATAACCCTTATAATTCCATCAGACCAGTGTGCTAACAGATATTTCGAATACATTTTGATATTTATGATAATGTGAATCCAATAGTCAATGGATTATTTGTATTATTCCAGTTAATAACTATATTACTTTCAGGATATTTGATTATTATAGGCATTGTTAATTATCAAAGTTTTTCATAATGCTTAAATACTCAGAGTAAATAAGAATGAGTATAATGGAAAAAATAGGAATTATAGGCTCTGGAATTGTTGGACAAACACTGGCCAATGGTTTTATTAAACATGGTTATGAAGTCATGATTGGAACAAGAGATAGAGAAAAACTTTCTGAATTGAAAGAAAAAACAAGAAATAAAGGTCATATTGGAAATTTTAATGAAGCAGCTGGTTTTTGGGAAATAATTGTTCTTGCAGTTAAAGGGAATGCCGCAAAAAGAGCTCTTGAAATGATTGATGAAGAAAACTTGAATGGAAAAACAATTATTGATGTTACAAATCCAATTGCAGATGCGCCTCCTGAAAATGGAGTTTTGAAATTTTTTACGTCTTTAGATAATTCTTTGATGGAACAATTACAAAAAAATTTTCCAGAAGCAAATTTTGTCAAAGCATTTAATAGTGTAGGAAATGCTTTTATGGTAAACCCTGATTTTAATGGTTTAAATCCAACAATGTTTATTTGTGGCAATAATGAAAACGCAAAAAAAGAAGTTACAAAAATAGTTGAGTTGTTTGGTTTTGAAGTTGAAGACATGGGAAAAGCTGAGGCCGCTCGTGCCATTGAACCTTTATGCATGTTGTGGTGTATACCTGGATTTTTGAGAAATGATTGGGCTCATGCTTTTAAATTGTTGAAGAAGTAAAAAACTATTAGCCTTACGTCTACATTTAGAAAGATTTATAAAGTTTGTAGACGTACCTTTTCTATGACATATACGGAGATTAAAGAAAAACATGGAAACAAATATTATTATAGAGCTAAGTCTGTAAGAAAAGGTAAAAAGATTTCTAAAAAAAGAATTTATCTTGGAGTTAATTTGTCTAAAAAAGAGTTAAATGAAAAAGAAATTTTTGTAGATAAAGAATTTGAAGTGAACAATAAAAATAATGAGGCATTAAAGAAAATAAAATCAAAGATAATTGAGATTTTAAAAAAGAATAAAATTAAGAAAGCTGGGATTTTTGGGAGTTATGCAAGAGGTGATCAGAAAAAAGACAGTGATATTGATATTTTAATTGAACCAACAAAAGATATGGGTTTTAAATTTGCCGGCTTAGAAATTAAGTTATCTGAAAAATTGAATAAAAAAGTTGATTTAGTAAGTTATAACAGCTTAAACCCTTTTTTAAAAAAGAAAATTTTAAATCAGGAAATAAAAATAATATGACAGAACATGATGATTTACTTTATATTGAACATATTTTAGACTCTATTTCTAAAATTCAAAAATCAATTGATAGCTTATCTAAAGAGTCTTTTATTAATAACGAAGATTTAGTTGATGCAACTATAAGAAGACTTGAGGTTATAGGTGAAGCTGTTAGAAATATTTCTGAAGATACTAAAAACAAACATAAAGAAGTTGAATGGAAAGAAATTGTAGGAACACGAGATAAAATGATTCACCATTACTTTGGCATTGATTTAAACATAATTTGGAAGATAATTAAAGAGGACATATCAAACTTAAATAAAAAAATTATTAAAATAAAACAGACACTTATCAAAAATTCAAAAAATGACAAAACCATATGAAGTTAAAAATGAAAGAAAGGCAGAATATCCTATAGATAAAATATTCATTGATAGATGGAGCCCTAGATCATTAAGCCCTGATTTAAGCGAGAAAGAGTTAATGATTTTATTTGAGGCTGCAAGATGGGCGCCTTCTTCTTCTAATTTACAGCCATGGAGGTTTTTATATGCAAAAAACGGAACCAAAGAGTGGAATATTTTTTATGATTTATTGATAGATTTTAATAAAATATGGTGCAGGAGTTCAGCTTACTTAATTGTTTTAATATCAAAGAAAAATTTTAAGGATGAGAAAGGAGAAGTAGTTCCTGACCAACTTCATAGTTTTGGAGCTGGCTCTGCATTTATGTCTTTAGCTTTGCAGGCAAGAATAAAAGGCTTAGTTGCTCATGGCATGGCTGGTTTTGATTATGATAAAGCAAAGAAAGTTCTTGGTATTCCTGATAATTATCACATTGAATGTATGATAGCTGTTGGAAAACAAGGAGAAATAGAGAAAAGCATTCCAGAAAGAATGCAAAAAAGTGAGAAGCCAAATCAAAGAAGGCCTCTAAAAGAATCTGTAGCTAAAGGTAAATTTCCTGAAGAGTGGAAGTAATTTTTAATTATTTCACAATTAACTTTATATAATCTATTAACTTATTTAACGGAAATACTTATAAGAGAGGGGGAGCTTGGTATTGATAATTAAAAAATAAAATGAAAAGAGTTGTGATTTTGTTTGTTTTAATTTCTTTCATAATTGTAAATCTCTCACAAAATGTTTCTGCCGTGATTAGTTGCGGAAGCCAAACATATCCTGATGGAACAGGATATTGTTGTGACACAAATAATGGAGCAAATGGTGTTTGGTTTAGAGGAGATTATTATAGCCAATGTCCATCAACCCCTGGAAACTATAGGTATGTCTCAAATTCTGGAAATGATGCAAATGATGGTTTAACGCCTGCAACTGCATGGGGAACGATGGAGAAAATAACTAATGATTTAATTGCTGGACAAACAGGGATAATTATTGGGGGAGATTGGAATGAGCAAACAAAAGACACAAGTGGAAATACCAAGATATGCGAAAATGTTGCAGTAACAATGTATCCTTCTCGATCAGGAAATAGTGCACAGCCTATACTTTATAAAGGGCATCCTGATTTAAACAGGCCTATAATAAGAGGAAGTGGATTTAATTCTCCTTATCCTATTTCTGTCAAGTGTAATGAATTAGATGGAAACGGAACAGGGCATTGCCTACATAGAGCTGCTTGCATTTTCCAAAATTGGATAAACCTAGATTACTTAGAATTTACCGATGCATTTGGTGGGCCAAGAATTGTTGGAGATAATGGAATTATCCAAGATGTGGTTGTTCATGATACTGTTGGTAGTGGTGGAGAAAATTCTGGGGGGTTTGAGTTTTTATACAATCCTTCAAATAATTGGATAATTCGCGGATCAGAATTTTATAATATTATGGAAGATCGATTTAATGATGGTGTATGGAATCCCATCCCCGGCCCTCCTGGTGTTGGCGTATACAGGACAGCAGGCATGTTAATAGAAAATAATTATTTCCATGACACTCCAGGAGGCCTTCAATTTAAAAATGGGGTGTCTAATGCAATTGTAAGGTGGAACATATTCAAAAACAACCGAGATGTCTCAATTTCTCACTCGTGTTCCGACACTGCAGGAATTGAGGTAGGCAACAACACATTTTATGAGAACATTTTATATAGTGATAATAGCGGAAATCCTTCTGGTTTCGGCGGATTTTATTTTGCTGTTAATGGCGGCGGTTCTTCTTATTCTGCATGTGATGGTGGAACAGGTGGCAATGGAAACATTAAAGACATTCGGGTTTTCAATAATGTAATTTACAACAGGCCTGATGCAGGGGTTCTTCTTCACAATGTGTTGAATGACGGAAGTAGTGATAATTTCGAGAGAATGTCTTTTTTTAACAATATAATTTCTAATATAGGTACTTCTAACAGCAGAGAAAATCTCGCTTCATTTACTCCGAATTACTTAATTGATTTTAAATCAAATTATAACCTCTATTACGATGATTTTGAAACTGATGTGGTAATGTGGGGAGGTTCCCCGTCATACCCGAAATATGATCTTAACACCTTCAGAACTTCAATCAGACCAGACCTAGAGCAAAATTCAACGCAGCAGAATCCTTTATTTGTTAATCCTGCAGTAGGTGATTTTCATCTTCAACCAACTTCTCCAGCTATCGACGCTGGTGTAGTTATTCCTGGATATCATTGTGCATCTGCTGGACCAAATTCTTCTGGTTGTCGTGAATGGTATGGCTTAGCTCCCGACATTGGAGCTTATGAATACAATCCTGGAACACCGATAGTAACCTGTGCTCAAGCAGACGTCAATGACGACCTAATCATTAATATAATAGATTTAGCATTAGTAATTTACAATCAAGGACAATCATTAACAGGAAGAGGGCATTTGGATATTGATAGCACTGGACAAATAAATTATCAAGATGTTAGTGAAGTGAGAAATAGATTGGGGCAAAGATGTTGAAACATGTTAATTTGTTAGTTGAATTTCTTTTTTAAAATTAAATTTGGAATTTTTTAACTGTTTTAAGACAACATAAAACATGGATCTTACCTCATCTGACATATTTTTTTCAACCAAAACTTTATTGGAGCTTTCTCTAAGTTTGATATATTCTGCTGCACAAGATCTTGAAATAAATTTAATACCATCAAAATCTAAAATCAGTTCGTCATTTTTTGAAGAGTCTATTTTACCCCTAAAAAAAGAGAGCAAGCTATTCCTTGTTAAAATATTTTCTCCAAATTCCTTTTTTAATGATATCTTATCCATTGTTTTATTCCAAATAAGGATAAATATTTAAATCTTTAGTTGGAGCTTTTAATTTGGCATATATAAGAGTGCCTTTTAATTTTCCTTTATCAAAGTTAGAAATATTTAATGTTGAGTCTTTTATTGTTAAGATTCCTCTCCTAGAAATTATACACATTTCTCCTTTTAATGCTTTAACAATTTTCATGGATGTTCTAAGTCCATAACCTCTAGTTATGTCCTCTTTCTTAGTAGTTTTCCCCTCAATCGCCATCTTTATTGCTTCACTATCTTTTGAAAATAGTATATTGTTTTTTTCAAAGACAAAAGGAATGCTTAATCCGTCATCAAAAATTCCTATTTCTGTTTGAGCTTTTTTTGGATTATATTTTAATAATACATATGCATTGGAATATCTTGAGTGTTGTTCGATGTTATCTGTCAATTCTCCGATAATATAAAGAATACTACTGCCAAAAGATTTAGGGATAATCTTGGATGTCTTTGTTAGTATCTCACTAACTTCTTTAGACATATTTTTAGTTTTGTCAATATGAATCATAATTGGATAAGGAAAATTCATTTTTTTAACGCGGATTCTAATTTCTCTTTCTAAATTTTCAATAATATCCAAAAACTCTTTTGTTTTTTTCATGATATTATTATTTACAGATACTTTAAATAATATTCCAATGTTTTATTGATTCTTCAATAAATTATCAAGATGTTAGTGAAGTAAGAAATAGATTAGGACAGAGTTGTTAAAACTCTTTTGTTTCATTAATTATTGCTTTAGAATCAATTTTGTATTTTTCTAATAATTCGTCTTTAGTTCCAGAATGTGGAATTTCTCTGACACAAAGATGTTTCATTTTTATTCCAGAATTAACCAAGGAACTAGATATCATCTCTCCAATGCCCCCTTCTTGATAATGGTCTTCGACAACAATAAGTTTTTTTCCATGTTTCTTAACAAAATCAATAAACTTTTTTGAGTTAAATGGTTTTACACAATAAATATCAACAACTGCAATGTTTTGTTTTTTGTTTTTTAGTTCTTCATGGGCTTTCAATGCTTCATGAACTGTAATCCCTGCTCCTGCAACAACTATCTTGTTCTTATTACTTTCCCTCAATATTTTAAAATCTCCAAGATCAAATTTCTCTCTGTTGTCGTAAATTACTGGGGTTTTTGGCCTTGTTGTTCTTATATACTTTATTCCAGGTAAAGCTGATGCAAACGCTGTTAATTTAACTGTTGAGACAGCATCACTTGGATAAAAAACAATTGAATTAGGTAAATTCCTAAATAAAGAAATGTCTTCAAGCCCCATTTGAGAGACACCATCCTCCCCTATAGAAACACCTGAATGAGAACCACAAAAAGTTAAATTTGCATTTGAAATAGCAGACATTCTTATTTGGTCGTGGGCTCGAGATAAAAATGCAGAAAAAGTTGAGGCAAAGATATTAAGGCCTTTGACAGACAATCCAAGAGCCATTCCAACCATGTTTTGTTCTGCAATAAAACATTCTATAAATTGATAAGGAGTTTTTTCTTTAACTTTATTTGAAAAAGTTGAGTTGCTGACTTCTGCATCCAAAGCCAGGATGCTTGAGTCTGATCTTGTCAAGCTTGATAGAGCTTCTCCATAAGCCTGTCTTGTTGCTATCTCTTCTCCAATATGATATAAAGGCAAGACTAGTTCTTTTTTTATAGGCCTCCATGTATCAAATCTTAAAGGAGAATTAATAATGTTTGGCATTACTGACTTAGGGATTTCATTTAATGCGATTTTTAATTGTTCTTCGTTCAATGCCTTGCCATGCCAGCCATCTTTATTTTCTAAAAATGAAATTCCTTTTCCTTTGTATGTTTTAGCAAGTATTAAAGATGGTAGTTTTGAATCTCTTGTTTCATTAAATGCTTTTATTATTTCTTTAATACCATGGCCATTTATATCGTCAACATTCCAGCCAAATCCCTCAAATCTTTTTTTGTATTTTTTAATATCATGGCCAAGCATTGTCTCTCCTCTCTGACCTAGTCTGTTTGCATCGACTATTGCTGTTAAATTATTTAGATTATAATAAGAAGCTAATTGCAAAGCTTCATAAACACCCCCTTCTGCTATCTCACTATCGCCAAGCAAAACATAAACTCTAAAACTTTTTCCTTGCAGTTTTGATGCCATTGCCATTCCAACACCTATTGAAAGCCCTTGTCCAAGACTTCCAGTAGCAACTTTTATCCATTTCAAAGAGTTGGGAATTGGATGACCTTCTAAATTGCTGTTTATTTTTCTTAAAGAATTCAAATCTTCATTTATACATCCAGCCCTATAGAGAGCAGAATATAAAATAGGGGCTGCATGGCCTTTGCTTAAAATAAATTCATCGTTATTTTGGTTTAAAGGATTATTTTTATCGTAATGCATTTCGTGAAAGAATAAAACTGACATTATTTCTGCGCAAGACAAACATGAAGTTGGATGCCCGCTTCCTGCATTCGTTGTAGAAATCAGAGAATCTCTTCTTAGAATGTTAACTATATTTTTTAATTCTTCAACGCTCGCCATATAAAAACCTCCTGCGGGTTTTTATTAATCCAGCATCCAAATCAGATCTTTTCTTTGCCTCCGAAGGATCTGAATAAAAAACCTCTTTTACTTTAATGTATACATTACATAATAAAAAATTGTTTTTATATCTTTTGTAGATAAGAGATATTATTGAAAGTATAAAAATTGCTCATTCATCAGCTAGTTCGGTTTTACATTAAAAATTAATTAATGCGCGAACGGTGTAAGTCTAAATTTTTTTAACAAAAAATTACAAAAGAGAAAATTTAAATAAAACATAGATAATTTTAATAATAACTGTGATTCCTGGTAAGTATGGGAGTGAATTTATCCTTCTATGTTAAACAAGGTGAAAGAATTGAGAGGAAAAATAAGGCATTAAAAATAATACCCTATATATTTATATATTTTAACATCTTTACTTTAGCTAATGGCGTTTAGAATAAAGTTATTATTAATTATTGTATTTTTATTTAGTTTAAGTAATTTTGTTTATGCAAGTAATCCTAATCCTTTATGTGGTGATACGATAACTACCAATACTGTTTTAACCGCCGATCTCCTTAACTGTCCTGGAAATGGTCTAATTTTCGGTACGAACAATATCGAATTGGATTGCCAAGATCACAAAATCACCGGAACTGGCATAGATTTTGGTATCTCAGCCACAGGCAAGCAGAACATTATAGTGAGTAATTGCATCATACAAAATTTCAGTTACGGCCTTTTTCTCGATTCTTCCAACAATAACATCTTAACCAACAACAATGCTGACTTGAACAAACCCTATGGAATCATCCTCTACAATTCCAGCAATAACACCTTAACTAACAACACAGCAAACTTGAACGACAACTTTGGAATCTACCTCGACACTTCCAGCAACAACACCTTAACTAACAATACTGCAAACTCGAACTACTATGGAATCTTACTCACCCTTTCTAGCAACAACACCTTAACAAACAACAATGTAAACTTTAATAGAGTTGGAATCTACCTCTACCTTTCGAGCAACAACAACATCTTAATTAGCAACACAGCAAATTCGAATGACTATGGAATCTACCTCTACTCTTCTAGCAACAACACCATATTTAACAATTTCTTCAACAACACTATTAACGCAAGAGATAACGGCGTCAATTCATGGAACACAAGCAAAACTCCCGGAACAAACATAATAGGCGGTCCATACATTGCAGGCAATTTCTGGAGTGATTATAGTGGAGTTGACACAAATGGAGATGGACTGGGCGATACTAACTTACCTTATAATGCAAACGGAAATATAGAAAGCGGAGGAGATTATCTGCCCTTAACAACACAACCTTCAACATGTTATGATGGAATAAAAAATGGTGACGAAGAAGGCATAGATTGCGGCGGGGGTTGCCCTTTTGTATGCGGCTACTGCAAATCTCTTATAAAGAATGGCGAACCCAAGGACAAGATAGATATTGTGTTCATACCTGACAAATCTTATAATAATGATACTAATCTGTTTTTGCAGCATCTAAATCAAATAATACAGAATTCCTTTAATAGCACTCCGGTTCCTAACGGCTCGACAATTATAAAAGACAATATAAATAAATTTAATTTTTATTATATTGAAAAGGAGGGTGAGATTAATTGGAACACCTATGAAATTAAACCACCTGAAAATTTTTATGAAGAATGTTCTTTCTATGATGGGGCTGCAATGGTACATCTAGATGATCATAGAGATTTCTCGCTAGGAATAATGTTCACTTCTGAGAATTATAATTTCGGCACTATATTGCATGAATTTGGACATTCTATATTTGGTTTGGCTGATGAATATTGTTGCGATAGCTACTACTTCGAGCCAGAACCGTACAAAAATATATGGATTTCTAATTCAAGCTGCAGGAATGATATGACATCAGAAGGCTGGGATCCAAATGCTTGTTATGAGTTTTGCCCTGCCGGTGTAGGGAATTGTGAGAGTGGCTGGTGGAGATCAGACCCTCTGCCTGATATTATGGAGGATGACGGTAATGAGATAGTTCCGCCTTTCCAGCAGGCTGATCTAAGGAATATAAACTGGAAGTTTAATCTATACACTAATTTATTAAGTCAAAGTTTATCGACAAGTAAAGATAAGACAGCAATTATAAAAATACTTTTTGAGGGGAATCAAATATTATTGGGCAATATTAAGATAATCTATAACAATGCGTCTGATATTTCTGAATCGTTCGGGCATTATAATGTGATCCTGTTTGGTGACAATAATACAGTTGCCAGAAACATTTCATTATGGGATCCTAAAATAATTATAACAGAAAATGAATCTGTTATTCTTAACGAAACTAATCTGACATTTAGCCTTCCTTTAACATTAAAAGAAGACCGCATGGATATACTAGATACATTAGGTAATCTTAAATTGAGAGTAAATTTAACTCAGCCTATAAAAGATTTCTGTAGTTTTGGTGATGGTGCCTGCGATCCTGATTGTTTCATAGGAACAGATCCTGATTGTCCCACTTACACATGCGGTGACGTCAACGGCAATGGTGTGATTAATTCAGCTGATATAATCTATTTAGTTAACTATGTGTTTAAAGGAGGTCCTGCTCCCGAGCCTATTGAAACAGGAGATGTAAATAATAATGGAGCTATTAACTCAGCAGACATAATCTATTTAGTAAATTATATCTTTAAAGGAGGATCATCTCCTGTTTGTGGAATTACTGTATCTACAACACAAACAAGCTATTCACAAACAGAACTACAAGAAACACAAACAGCTTTAAATAATGCTGGGATTAATGTTGACATAATTCCTCCAGTAAGATCAAATGGAAAACCTACTGGAACTTTGTCTAGTGGAACAAAAAGCACAACAATCTCATTAATAACAAATGAGGCATCTACATGTAAATACTCAATAACTTCAGGAGTGAGTTATGATTCAATACAGAATATTTTTACAACAACCAATAACACAAATCACACGCAAACCATAACAGGTTTAACAAATGGAAAAACATATAACTATTATGTTAAATGTAAAGACAGTTCAGGAAATGCAAATCAAGATGATTATTTGATTAGTTTTTCAATTGCTTCAACAAAAATAATCCCGAAAGTTGTAGGAGTTGAATAATAAAACAAAATGAAACTATCATCAAAAAAATGCACACCATGTCAAGGAGGAATTCCGCCATTTAATTTAGAACAAATAAATGAATATAAGAAAAAAATAGACAAAGACTGGAAAGTCATTAATAATCATCATCTTGAAAAAGAATTTAAGTTTAAAGATTTTAAAACTGCCTTAGATTTCACAAATAAAATTGGAAAGTTAGCTGAAAAAGAAGGGCATCATCCAGATATTTATCTTGCCTGGGGAAAAGTCAAAGTAATAACTTACACTCACAAAATCAACGGCTTGCATGTAAATGATTTTATTCTTGCTGCTAAGATTGATGAGATAAAATGAAAAAGGTTCTTTTTGTATGTATGAGTAATTCTAGAAGAAGCCAAATAGCAGAAGCTATTTTTAATCATATTAACAAAAATATAGATGTTAAAGCTGAAAGTGCGGGGATCAACCCTATTGGTGGAAATTATACAATAGACCCGAGTGTAATTAAAGTGTTAAATGAAATTGGGATAGAAACAAATTATCTTAAAGTTAAGAAA
Source organism: Candidatus Woesearchaeota archaeon (assembly GCA_964497435.1). Classification (GTDB taxonomy): domain Archaea; phylum Nanobdellota; class Nanobdellia; order Pacearchaeales; family GW2011-AR1; genus CAZCCD01. The sequence continues at coordinate 14,551 of CAZCCD010000006.1, forward strand.
ATAACAGAAGAGATGTTGAGAAACTCTAATAAAATTATAACCTTTAGATGTGCTGATAAATTGCCTTCAAAATATCAATCAAAAGCTGAAGATTGGCAGATAGGAAGAAGGAGAAATGTCGGAGAAAAACAATTAGAAAGAACAATAGAAGAATTAAGAGAAATGCGTGATATTATTTATAATAAAATAAAAAAACTAATTAAAAATATAAAAAAATAAAATCTACGCAGGTTCTGAAGGAGATACTACATCAGTTTCAACAGCAACTCCTGCAGATGCAACACCCACACCACCTACAACTCCACCTCTTTCATAGAAGTAATAAATATCTTCATAAGGCAGTTTAACAGATTCAATATAAGATAGATCATTTAGGTCATTTGCCTTTACCATTGTCCTTGAAATTGTGTATAAAACATCATCCATGAATAATGACCTGTAAACAGCTGAGTTGTAATAATAATTTCCCTGTTCTGAAGCATTTTCAACATGGTCTACTTTTCCTCTCAAAGAAATTTCATCTTCGTTGAGTTTAAACACAAAAGCTCCTTGCCAGTATTCGTAAATAGGATATGGTGATGGTTCTACTCCAAAGGGTCCACCAGGACTTGAAACTCCAATTACTTTTGTATAAGATACAGGAAGGACTAACAATTCTCTTTCCTTGTCAAACAAGAAAGCCTTGTGTTCATACAATGCATTTGAATCAGACCATTGTTCTTTGACTTCATATTTTGCTTTTTCAATTGGGTTTGAAACATCAGAGACATCAAATACAGCTATCTTTAGGCCTTGGACTCTTCCTTCTTCTGTCGCTTCTTTGCCTATTCCTATAATATGATTTTCATCAAGAGGGTGTAGATAGTTTGAAAATCCTGTTACTTTCAACTGGCCTAGGACTTCTGGAGATTTTGGATTAGATAAATCTATGACAAATAAAGGATCAACCTGTCTAAATGTAACCATGTAAGCCCTATCTCCAATGAATCTTGTCGAATAAATTTGTTCTCCTTTAGCTAAATCATCAACGCTTCCGACTATTTTTAAGTCAGAATCAAGAACATACATGTGATTTAAGCTAGGTGCTCTTGAACTCCATGTGTTTCCTGTTGTTGTGGCAATCCTGAAATAATTTTTATGTTCATCCATTGAAAACTGATTCAATATATGGCCTGGAACTTCACCATTTGTAATATAATCTATTTCCAACTCATCAACATTTATCTTATGGATGACTGTCTTCTCTGTCTTTTTTTGGAATTCTTCAGAAAATTTTTGGGTGTTTTCATATAACTTATTGTCAAATTCTTCTTTTTCATTTCCAGTTAGAGAGCTGGAATATTCTTGGACAATTTCTGAAACTTCCTGCGCTTTTTCATAGTATTGTTTATCTGAATCCATTATTTCTTTTACATCACCAGCTTCTTTATTAGGAAGCAATGGAATAAATACTTCTTCAACAAGATCTTCGAAGTAAGTTTTATAGCTAACTGTTTTTGTATAGGTTAAATAAATATTGTCTTCTGAAACATAGATGTTATAACTTGCTCCTGCCAAGTAAGTCTTGCTTTTATAATCTCCATTTTCAATATCAACAGCCAGGATATTTGTGAAAACATAATTTGTGTCTGGGTAAGGAAAGTAAGCTATGTCTGTTACAGGGATTTCTTTTCTGACTCCGTCGACAGCAACATATGGAAGTATAATATCATCATAACCTGTATATTGATTGGCAATTAAATAAACATAGTTATCAATCATTCTTGCTGTAACATAATTTCCATCTAGAGATATTTCTTTTTCAAGTTCTGGAGATTCTCTGTCAGTTATATCATAAATAGATACAATTGTCTGAGAGTATTGCTTGTAATCCACAGAGAAGACAATTAATTTGTCTTCATTTATGAACATCTCAAATGGATTACTTATGTTTATCTCACTTAGGATTTCCATGTTTTCTGCAGGGAAAGCATCAACTATTATTACTTGATTTCCAGCAATCACGTAAATGTATTTTCCATCATTCTTTACTAAGTCAGGCTCATCGACTCCTTCAACCTGTATATTTGTTGTTGAATAATCTTCTGCAGATTTTTCTTGTGCACCACTTGTTGTTGCTGCGCTAGGTGCTCCTGAATCAATTGCTGCTTCAGCAACTCCTGCTGTCCCTATTCCTCCTGTTCCATAAAAGATTCCAGCTTCTTGGTTTTCTTTCAAGAAATTTTTCAATTCATTAATAGAATTAAATGTTTTAAAGTCATTAGAAAATTCTTCTTGCTTCTCTGGAATAAATGCAATCAACGCTAATATTAATGCCCCTACAAAGATCAAGGGTATTACTGTCTTAAGAAGATTCATGTTAGGCCCTCTTTTTGGCGATATTACTATATGTCGATTTGCTGGCTTATAAAGATTTATTTTTTTCCCTTTTTGACTCCAGAAAAAGTTCTTTGATTTTTCAACAAGTCCTGCTTCAACCAATTTTTTTAAATTATATTCAACTGTATTAAGTGGCATTTTCAAATCTTTAGAAATATCTTCTTCGCTCTTTTCTTTATTCTCTGCTAGATAATCTAAGATTTTCTTGCAGGTTTCACTTTTCAAAATCTCTGCAACTTTCTTGCTTCTCTCGTCGTCAAGATTCATCATTATGAATTTATCGTCAGCCATAGCATAGTAAGAATCCTGCTATTTATAAATAAAGCGAAGTGTTCAATGGAGGTTGAAGTTATGTATAGAAAAGCTTAAAAGTGCATATCATTAAGTCTGGCAATGGGATTAAAAAAATTGGGTATGCTTGCAGCCGGTTTAACAGTATGGTACGCTTTAAATGGGACTCCTAAAAACTATGAACGGGAAAGGAATAGATACCCACTACCTCAAGAGATAGAGGTTAAAAATTGTTCATATCACCGAAATAATTCAAAAGGTACTCATGATGAAATTATCTACGGAAATCCTACTTCTAAAAAATTAGATATGATAATTAAAACCGAGGAAATCGACTTTCATAAAGATTTTGTTATCGAAACTGATAGATACAGATTAGTAAAGGATAAAGATTGGTTGCCGTCTAGGCTTATAGGACATACTCTTTCAATGCCTGGAAAACTATTATTTTGGAATTGGGATTATGCGTTGGGGCAAGATGAAGAAAGAGCGAAAGCAACCTTATCTATGTTAGAAAAAGACAAAACAGTAAAAGATATAACATTAAGATTAAATCATAATGAAGCTTTTTATGATATGTGGAGAATGTTCACAGATAAAAAACTTAGAGAAAGAAACAATTTTTTTGCAAGAGTTTTAATAGGTATACCCGTAACTATGTTTGATGAAATCTGGGCAGAGTTTAGTAGAGGCAGTTATTACAATCCACTAACTGGAACAGTCGTTTGTTATAGTAATATAGAATCCGTAACAGCGCATGAACTTGGACATCACAAAGATTTTCAAAGGTTTAGTTCTGATTGGGAATATGAGTTGTTTAGATTTTTGCCACCTGTGATGCTCTACCAGGAATGGAAGGCAAGCACAATTGCAAGAGATAATTTGATGATTAAGGAAGATAGATGGCAATTTAATAGATATCTAATTCCCGCATTTGCAACTTATGTTTTAGCTTCCATGGCAATAATAAGAAAGTGGTTAAAAAAGATAGATGAAGATTAATTTAATATATGTTTTTTATCTTCTGATCTGGGCAGATGATTTTAAGACGGATAGGAAGATAGTCTGTCAAATCCATAAAATTATTCATTTTTTATGTTTAAATAAATTTGTACAGAATATGTAAAGTTAATTGATTATTGAGAATCGTATTCTGAATAGGTATGAGAATATCTAACATCAGTCCATTTAGAAGCATTCCCTGGAACATGCGTAGGAACCCCAAGATATTTCATCTCACTGTTAAGAAAATCTGTAGCTTTCTGTATGCTATCAATTTTAACAATACCTTCTCCCTCATTTACTCTTTCTAATATAACATCAACTAACTGCTGAACATCCTTGTTTGATCTTCTTGTCATGTTATATTTACAATAAATGGATTTAAAAAGTTTGTCTCTCCTAAAAAATAATTATAAACATTTAAATAGTTTTTATATAATTACTTTCTTGCAAAATACAACTAATAGTAAGTTACAAAGGGGTAATATACAACCTATTGTATATTATTGGTTGTATATAGAAAACAATGGACTGTCCATACTGTTCACATAAAGAATTCAAAGTCACTGACAAAAGAGCATCTCCTGAAGGAATAAGGAGGAGAAGAGAATGTTTAAAGTGCAAAAAAAGATTCACGACATATGAGAGAATAGAAAAAAGTGAGCTTTATGTCATAAAAAAAGATAATAGAAGAGAAAAATTTGATACAAATAAATTAAGTGCTGGAATACACAGGGCGTTTGAGAAAAGGCCTGTGTCGAGCGAGGTTATAGATAAAATGATAGGGGAAATTGAGGAACAAATAAGAAAAAGCGGGAAAAAAGAGGTGAAGAGTTCTACTATAGGAGAGTTAGTCATGAAGAAAATGAAAAAGATGGACAATGTTGCATATATTAGATTTGCATCTGTGTATCGTGATTTTCAAGACATAAAAGATTTTAAACGCGAGATGAAGGAGTTGTGAAATGAGTAATGAAGGAAGGGAAGCATATGGCGCAAGAAACAGACAATTGCTTGAGAGAATCGGTCCTTTAATTGAAGATTTTGAAGCCACGGTAAATAGAGATGGAAAAGAAGAAAGGATAAAATTGTATGACCCCTCTACAGTCATTCATAGACTCAGTGCTCACCCAGATTATGTGGTAGAAAGGACTCTTGGCACTCTAAATGATGAAGTTTTGTCTGGAGATCCTAATAAAGCAAATTATAGTAAGATAGTTCTTGATAAATGGGGTAGAAAAGATCCTGTAACAAAAAGATATAGCGAAACTCCTGAGATGGTTTTCTATAGGGCAGCCCTAAGTGTTGCTGAAGGTTTAGTTAAAAATGATCCTTCTCTTGATTTTGAACAAACAACAAGAAATATATTTGAGAAATTTTTCAATAAAGAGATTTACCCAAACACCCCTTATATGGCAAATGGAGGACATAAAAGAATTTCTAGAAAAATTGAGGAGGCATTAACAAGTTATGGTGGTCAAATACCAAAAACAATTACAAATGATTTAGAACAAGAAAGAAAAATAAAAGAGCAACTATTCGCTTGTTTTGTTCTCCCTTTATATGACTCAAGAGAGAGTATATTCAAAACACTAATTGATGCGGCAAATATCCAAGCTTCTGTTGGTGGGACAGGATTTAATTATGAATTGAGGCCTGCTAATGAGATTGTTCATGGAACAGGTGGAACAACTGATGGCCCTGTCTCGTTTATGAGAATGTTTTCTGAAGTTTTAGGCAGAACTATGAATCAAGGAGGGAAAAGAGAGGGAGCAAATATGTTTATGCTTGACTGGAATCATCCTGACATAATGAGATTTATTTATTCAAAAAGGCAAGATGGTGAGATTTCTGCTGCAAACATATCTATAGCCGTAGATCATGAGTTTATTGAAGCGGCCAAAAGTGATGGAGATAAGAAATTTTATCGCTTAAAAAATGTGCATCATCATCCAGAACTTAGACCACACATATCTCCTTTCTATACTGCCGATCAACTGAAACAATCAATTGAGGTAACTAAAATTAACAGAAAAGCAGTTGCTTCATTGTTGTTAGGAGAAAATGGAGTAGATGTTTTAAGCCCATGGCTTCCTGAAGGGTTAGACGAAGAATATAAAGTTATAGGTAAAATCGGAGAGGATGGATATGTATATCTGGATGCCAAAAAAGTCATAAGACATCTTGCTTTTGGTGCATGGTTTAATGGAGAACCTGGAGTAATATTTACAGGCCATATAAATGATCATAATCCAACTCACCCAAGACACTATGAAGAATATTTATTAGAACAAAAAGATCAGGAAGCACAGAGTATTGTTAATACCCTTAGATCAAGGAACCCTAATGCATCTTTAGAAGATTTGGTTCATAAATATGTTTGGGAAATGGGTGAAGATGGAAGACTTAAAAATCTGCCTGTTGGTGTCGGGGTTATCAGAGCAACTAACCCATGTGGAGAAAAACCATTGCTTCCTCATGAGGCCTGTGTTTTAGGGCATGTAAATTTAGAGAAGATTTTAGTTACGGATTCTGTTTCGCAATCTGGGTATAGAGTTGATTATGACAAATTTGCGGCTGATACTAGACTAATGTATGAAATTTTAGATAATGCAATTGACCAAAATGAGTTTACAACTCCTGAAATAGAAGTAACGCAAAAAAGCAACAGGAAAGTTGGCTTGGGTTTTATGGGTTTGGCAAATATGTTATATAGATTAGAAATTCCTTACAATTCAGAAGAAGGACGGAAATTTGTGGATGAATTACTAACTTTCTGGGAGAGGGAAAGTGATAAATCTTCATTTGAAAAGGCTGATAAATTTGGAGCTTTTCCTAATTTTAAGTATAGTCATCATAAGAATGGAAGACAAAAAAGAAATGCTATAGTAAGAACACTTGCTCCAACAGGAACTACTGGATTTGTGGCGCAAACAACCGGGGGAATGGAACCAGAATACGCTCTTGCTTATACAAGAACCACAATGCAAGGAACTTCAATTGATATGTTTAATCCTGTATTAGAAGAAAAACTTGATAAGTATTCTTTTTTCTTTGGGGCTGATACAAGAGAGAGTTTACATGAATTTATAATGGGAAATAAAGGAATCTCTACTACTGGCGGCTCCTTGCAAGAATTTAATATAACAAGACAAAAAGGAGAAAGTGTTGATTCTTTTAGAGCAAGACAACAAAATCTAAACAAAATTAAGAAAATATTCGTTACAGCATATGATATTCTGCCTGAAGATCACCTGACAATGGAAGCTATTGTGCAAAGGCATGTTGATGATGCAATAAGTAAAACAACTAACTTCAGACATAATGCGAGTGTGGAAGAGGTTGAGGGGGCCTTTTTGCTAGCTCATGAGCTAGGAATTAAAGGAGTTACTTTTTATAGGGATGGGACTAGAAAAGACCAGCCATTAAAAGTTAAGGGGCAAAAATACAGTAATGAAACTTCAAATGGAAATTTAGCAGATCTTGTTTTAACTTATATAAACAGGCCACGACCAGAAATTGTTTCTGGGCCAGAAATAAAAATCAGGACTCCTTATGATTATAACGCTTTTGTGAGGGTTGGTTGGGAGAGAAACGAACAAGGAAAACCTATTTCAACTTATGAGGCATTTGTTAATCTTGGGAAGACTGGAGAAGATTTGCCGGCAATAGCTGAAGGATATGGGAGATTAATTTCTTTAGCTCTTAAAGCTGGTGTGCCGGCGCATATTGTTTCTAATGAATTAGTAGGAATTGGTGGGGCTACTCAAAAAGGGTTTGGAGAGGAAAGAGTAATGTCGCTCCCAGATGCTATAGGTCAGGCCATAGATAAAGCTATTGAGCAAGAAAGCAGGTTGTCTGGAATGTACAATGGAAATGAAAAAAAGGATGTTACAAAAAGTGGAAATCTCTGCCCGAAATGTTCTTTGCCATTAAGAATGATTGAGCAATGCGAGCAATGTGTTTGTGGATATTCTAAATGTAATTAAAACTTTTTTAGAGATAGGAGTTTGATCATAATGACTAGGGGGAAGTATTGCTTGTAAGATAAGAATCTTTTTAAAATAAATAAAGTAGTAATCAATATATAAAAGACTGGACTAATTAAATGACTGGTAAAATTTTGTCAGATAGGCTGATAAGAGAATTAATCAGAAATGGGTCAGTATTAAATGCTAATCCAAAAAACGTCAATCCCAGCAGCCTTGATTTAAGGTTAAGCAATGAAAAGTGGAAAACAATGGGAAGTTTCTTGCCATTAGTAGGCCAGAAAATCAGAGAATCATTAGGCTCCCATCATATTGTTGATACAGAAAATTGTAAGAGAGAGGAGTTTTATATGGAGAGAGATCAACCTTATGTTATTCGTCTTGTTGAATCACTAAATTTACCAAAAGGAATAACTGCCAGAGTGTTTAATAAATCAGGATGCGGGAGGGTTGGAATTTCTGTTAAAGGTTTAGTTGATGGAGTGCCAAGATTTAGTTATGTCCCAAGTGGATATGTTGGTGAGATTTATACTGAAGTCTGTTCAACAACGTTTCAGTGTGTGTTCAAGCCAGGGGAAACATCTGCCCCTCAAATAAGATTTTATGACGGAGAGCCGGGGTCTGTTTCTGGAGCATATCTTTCATTATTACTGCAACAGCATCCAATTCTTGTTAATGATCAAGGAGAAAGATCTTATAGCGATGCTGATTTGGAAGAAATCATTTCTACAGGAAAGATGATATTTACAATCGACTTATCAAGCAGAACTCTTGCTTATACTTCACGCAGGACCAGCAGGACATTTAATCTATCAAAAAGAGATTATTATGACCCTAATGATTTTTTCTCTGAAGAAGTTTCAAGAGGTGAAAAAAGCATAGTGATAAACCCCGGAGATTTTGCAATTGTTAAATCTCAGCAAAACATAAGGCTTCCACCGAATTATGCTGCAGAAATAGCTCCTTATTCAGCAGATATTGGAGACATAAAGACAAGCTATGCTGATTTAGTAAATGCAGGACATGGATTTGATGAAAACGACCCTAATGTAAAAGGCCATATTTTCTTTGAGGTCAGGGCAAGAGATACTCCTATTGTACTGCAGGACGGGCAACCTCTTGCTAAATTTGAGTTATATGAAATGTTAGAAGAGCCTAGACAGAGATATATGCATACAAGAACATCAAACTTTAATAACTTAAGTTCATTTTTACCTAAACAATTTAAAAAATGAAAATTTCAGCTGTAAGAATTTTAGAGTTGAATCCAAAATATGGGTTTATTAAAGGCCTTAGCGAAAGAGAGATGAACAACCCAGAAGGGAGTGGATTTGACTTAAGAGTTGGAAGAGTTGAGAGAATCATAGGACCAAGTTTTTTAGGGGTTGAGAAAAGGACATCTGCTGAGACAGAACTTATTGGAGATTTTAAAGATGATGGCAGGAAATTGATAACCTTACCTCCAGGACAATCTTATCTTGTAAGTACAATTGAAACAGTCTATGCCCCAGATGAAAAAATAAAATATGATGAGTTTTTCCCAGAAGCATATATTGAAGTAAAAATCTGTGCAAGGACTTCATTACCAAGAGGAGTTGTTGCATTGCTTCATGGAAGAGTAAATCCAGGATATAGAGGCCAATTAACATTTGGAATTGCAAATACTGGCGAATACGATTTTAATTTTGAACTTGGTGCCAGGATGTTTGATATTCAGTTTGAGCCTATTATCGGAGAAATCAAAAGAGCTTACTCTGGACAACATCAAGGTGGCAGAACAACCAGCCAAGGAAAAGTAGAAATGCAAAATTAGTTTTCTATCACAATTATATTTATAAGAAAGCAAGAGAACGTCTTATAATATAAAATGGTTCAGCAATATCTAGAGCATTCAAAAGAGATTCTGTCTTCTAAACCTTCAAAGTTTAAATTTAATGAGAGAAGGGGGCTGGGAAGAATTTATCGTTTCGGATACCAAAATAGATATGACTTAAGTGAAGGATTTCCTTTATTGACAACGAAAAAAATGCATTTTAAATTAATTGCCCATGAATTAATCTGGTTTTTAAGCGGTGAAACAAACATAAAATATCTTACTGATAACAACGTGCATATATGGGATGATGATGCTTTTAATTATAATCTGAGAGGAATGGTAGAAGAAGGGATATTTCCATCAGCATTTGATAAGTATTCAGAATCTTGGTTTGCTGCAAAAAAAGATTACATTCAAAGAGTAAAAGAAGATGAAGAGTTTGCCTCTAGATGGGGAGATTTGGGGCCTGTTTATGGTTCTCAATGGATTCACTGGCCAAAGTTTGTTCCTGTTAGCGTTGAAATTTATGGAGAAAAAAGAGAATATTATATCAAAGATCCAAAAGGAATAGACCAAATTGCTTCTGTAATTGAAAGTATGAAAAAAGATATTACTTCTGCAAGACACATGGTTACAGCGTGGAATCCAAACGAAGTTGGAAGTATGGCTCTTCCTCCATGTCATACTCTTTTTCAGCTTAATTCTAACGAAAAACAATTAGACCTTCAACTTTATCAAAGGGCATGTGACATGTTTTTGGGAGTTCCATTTAACATTGCCAGCTATTCTTTACTTACAATGATTTTTGCAAGAGAATTTGGATTAAAACCAGGAGATTTTGTACACACGTTTGGAGATGTTCACTTTTATACTGGTGCAGGTGAAAGAGCTAAATGGTACAGAGACAATTTTGCAGAATTAAAACAAGCTGTTGGTAAATCGTTTAACCCAAATGATTTTGGTATCTTACTAAATTGGATAAATAGTTCAGTTCCTCTAGAAGACAAAGGAAAAGAAGGAATGGATCACGTTACAGGAATTTTAGAACAGCTTACAAGAACTCCAAGAGAGATGCCAAGAGTAAAAATTGCCGACAAACCTTACAATAAATTGACAATAGATGATTTTGTTCTTGAAGGATATGATCCCCACCCACATATAAAAAGAGCACTAGCAGTTTAAAATGGAATACAAAGGTTTATTTTTAATTGTAGCAATTTCCGACAACAATGTGATTGGATTAAATGGAAAAATTCCTTGGAGAGAAACTCCAGAAGATAGAAAGAGATTTAAAAAAGACATGGAAAGATTTAGAGATCTTACTACAGGCCATCCAGTCATAATGGGAAGAAAAACCTATCAATCTCTGCCTCTCCAGACAAAAAATCCAAATCTTCCAAAAACTTCTAGAGCCTTGCCAAACAGATCAAATATTGTTGTGACTCATGACAGTAATTTTAATCCTACAGGAGTGCATGTCAGACATTCTATTGAAGATGCCTTAAATCTTGCAAGAGAAATTGACAACAAAGCCTATTATGTTATTGGAGGAGCAGAAATTTACAGACAAATTTTGCCTTATGCGAGCATGATTGAATTGACAAGGATACATCAAATAATTCCAGGTGATACTATGTTTCCAGATGTTAATTGGGATGATTGGAAAAGAATTTACAGGGAAAAGCATGAAGATGAAGGTTTTACATTTGAAACTTATAGGAGGAAAATAAGAGAGCAAGATGGATAATCTTTCTAGTTAAACAAAATAATTTTCAATAAAATTTAAAAACTCTGATTTAGCTATAATATAAAACATGGAGAGAACAATTATGAAAAACGAGAGAGTTCATGAATTGACTAATGGCGAATTTGTAGAGTTCACAAAAAATGGAACTGTTTTAATTGACTTTTTCGCAGAGTGGTGCATGCCTTGCGTAATGATGGAGCCAATAATTGAGGATCTTTCAGATAAATTTAAAGGAAAAATAAAATTCGGAAGAGTGAATGTCGAGGATAATCATGAACTTTCAAATAAATTTAATATAAGATCAATACCTAATTTTGTTCTTTTTAAAGACGGAAAAGTTCTACATCAATTTATAGGTTCTATGCCAGAAGAAGATTTTGAGGAAAGGCTGAGAAAGTTTATTTGATTCTATTAAAAAATGGCCCCGATGGGATTTGAACCCACGACACCTGGATTTCTTTTTTGACTTCTCCTTCTTGCGATTTCATCGGAGGCAATTTGAAAATCGCCTTTCTGTGCCTAAAGGAGATGGTCCAAGGAAGAACCCCGGTTCTTCTTGATTAAAAGTCCAGTGCTCTACCAGACTGAGCTACGGAGCCTCACTTCATTCGGTTCCTCGCTACAATGTCGTCCAAGCGTGGCCGCCATAGAGCAACAGAGCCTTAAATAGATGATAAAAAATTAGTTTATAAAAGTTATTAAATTATTTTTAATAGAGATTACAACAATCTTTAAAAATAATCTTTTTTTTAAGCATGAATGTATTGGGAATCAAGAATAAGACTTGAAGTAGCTGATGAAGATACTGATAATTATGGCCATTTAAATAATGCGGCTTTTCCAATATATTTTGAAAGAGGAAGAGATGATTTAAACCTTAAACATAAATTGCATGCAAAAAATCTTTTTCCAGAAGGACTCGGTTTCTTAGTAAAGAGGGCTTCCTATGAATATAATAAATTAGTTACTCCTGACAGCGAGGTTGAAATAAGATCAAGATTTATGGGTAATATTGGAGCAAGAGTTATTGTAGAACAAGAGATGTGGCAAGATGGCAAGGTTGTAGCCAGATGTAATGCAGAATATTTTTTCACAGATATTGTAAAAGGCAAACCAATAAGACCATTAATAAAAAATGATTGAAAAAATAATATCTAAGATTTATCCTACCAAAATTCACATGAGAGTAAGAAAAGGCGATAGTTTTTTAGAATTCTCTGAAGTTTCATTTAAATATTATACCTGGAAAGGAATTTACAAAAGGGTTAATGAAATGTATATACTCCTTACAGAGTATTACAATAATGTTCATGTTCGGGTTTTAGATAGAGAATAAGAAATATTTATCTTGAACTTTAATCTAGGTTTAAAAGCCTCTGTAAAAGTGTTTTTCTTCTATAGGGAATGGGCACATCACTTCCAATAGGGATTCCCGCCATTCTTCTACTAGCCTGATAAGCTAACTTTTCTGCTAGTTCAATATAAGCTTTACCTGCTCCTTTTTCCCTATATTCATCTGCCATTTTCATAAAAAAGATTTAATGAGTTGATTGATCTAGAGATATGGCTGGATTAAAAAACCTCTCACCAAAAGGATCTTGAAAATCTGAAGAAAAAACTCCCTGATCAACAGTATCATGAATATAAACAAAGGGTCTAGAAGCAAAAGTTTGTCTGACATTTTTTGGTTTAGGTTCATTGTCTCCAAACATCATATAAGCAAGATCTCTTCCCATACTAATTCCAGTTACATCATTGATAATTCTAATAATGCTATAATCTGTTGCTCCTTGCATCACTTCTATTTCACTCTTTGAATAACCATCCATCAATTGGTTTGTAGTAATACCAAAACTTCCAACGCCAACAACACCGGAAATAAGAACATGACTAGTGAAATGTCTTGCCTTTCTTTTTGCAAATTCTAAAAATCTTGAAAATTCTCTAGGATCTGTTCCTCTATTAGGATCTGGAGAACTAGGAGCATAATAAGTAGCATCATTCAAATCTTCACTTATTTCCTCAACTCTTAATCTGTATTGTCTGGACATTTTATATTAATAGAAGTCATAGTATTTAAAGATAATTGTAAAAGATTATACAAAAAACAAAGTTTTAATGTTCTATTATTTTGTCTTTTAATTTTTCACGAAAACGAGAAGCTTTTAGCACTTCAACACCAATAATCTTTCCATTTTTGTCTAACTCAATATTAATTCCTGGAACTATTTCTTCAAAGCTTTCTTCTTCTCCCTCCTCAAAGTAGATAAAAAGGGAATCTGATTCAACATCATAGTTATATTTTTTATTCATGTTTTATCCATCTCCCGCTTAAAGTTCTATTTATTATTTTCTCGTCGCTTATAGGATGTATAGTTATAATTTCTATTTTGTTTTCTTTTATCTCATAAGCAATCATCATATTTCTTACTTTTTGGTTATATTTAAGCTTTTTTATTGCTATCCATGATCTTTCTACATTATCAAAAAATTTCTGCTCATAATTTTCATAGATTATTTTAGGGTATTTTTTAGGAACTTTTCTTATTTTTAATCTCAAATTAAGGTGATCTGAATAATATATTTCCTTCATTGCAAAAATAAGGAAATAGAATATATAAGTCTTTATAGCATTGTTTGAATAGAAATTTGTCTTTCTTTATGTTATTAAGATAGGTTCATCATTTTTTATAAAAATCGCTGTTTTTTCAAAAGAACTTTTTTAACAGAAAGATTTTTAAACCAACTTTTTGTTTCTTTTATTATCCTATAGTTGTTAAAGTTACTTGTAAATAGCTCTCAAAACCCTCTAACATGACTCACATTTTGCAACCAAAACACACAAAACTTTCTGAAAAAGAAACTGAAGAAGTGCTCAAGAAATTTAATGTTTCTAAAGCACAATTGCCAAAAATACTTTCTAATGATGCTACTCTGCCTCAAAATTGCAATACAGGAGACATAATCAAAATTGAGAGAAAATCCGGAGAAAATATTGTTTTTTATTACAGGGTTGTTGTGTGATTATGGGAATAAAAAGAATAATTGATAAAGAAAATAAAAATATGGATATGAAATATAGTGAAGAGCTAAATGAAATAATAAGTATAAAATTATAATGATAAGTTAAGGTAATTAGTTAAATGTATTGTGTTAAAGTTTATAATACAATATTATTATAATAACAGATTTTTAAACTCAAAAAATGGTAAAAGACAGCAAACATTTAGTTGTGAAAAAATATCTTGAAAAACACTCTTTGGTAGAGAGTAATATTGTTTCTTTTAATAATTTCATAACCTATCGAATGCAGGAAATTGTTGACGAAATTGCCGAAACAATACAGGGTGATGATTTTGAGATTAAATTAGGGAAGATTGAAATTGGAAAACCAAAAATAATAGAGGCTGACGGCTCATCGAGTTTAATAATGCCTTCTGAAGCAAGGCTTAGAAATCTAACTTACGCTTCTCCTATATTTTTAGAGATAACTGTAAAAAAAGACGGGCATATTGATTCAGAAATTGTTGAAATAGGAAAAATGCCTGTCATGGTAAGGAGTAAAATATGCAACACCCATGGTTTATCACAAGAAGAGCTGATAAATAATTACATGGACCCATTAGATCCTGGAGGATACTTCATAATAAAAGGAAATGAAAGAGTAATGGTAATGGCAGAAGACCTTGCAGAAAACCAGCCATTTGTTGAACCTGATTCTAGAGGAAATTTAACATTGAAATTATTCTCGTCAAAAGGAACTTATAGAATACCAACAACAATACACGAAAACAAAAAAGGAATTTTTGAGGTTGGTTTTGGAAAATTTAAAGAAATTCCGGCAATAATAGTCTTAAAGGCATTAGGGATGATACAAGAATCAGAAATTGCTAAATATATAGGTAAGGAAACAGACTCTGTAATAGTAAATCTGTATGAATTTGTAAATATAGCAAATAAAGAAGATGCGATGATGCAGATAGCTGAAAAAACAAATCTTCAAGGCACAAAAAAAGAAATATTAGATAGAGTAAAACAAAGAATTGATTCGTATTTATTTCCTCATATAGGCCAAAAAAAAGAGGACAGAACAAAAAAAGCCATAACCCTATGCAAGCTTATAAAACAATTCCTTATCTCAAAGGAAAATCCTGAACTTAGAACAGACAAAGATCATTATGCGAACAAAAGAGTGAGACTTTCTGGAGATCTTTTGGCTACCTTGTTTAGGGTTAACCTAGGAATTCTTATAAGAGACATACAATACTCTCTCCAAAAATCATCAAAAAGAAAAAAATTCTTCTCCATAAAAATAATTGCAAAATCAACTTTGTTTTCTCATAGAGTTGAGTCGGCAATAGCAACAGGAAGCTGGACAGGAGAAAGATCTGGAATAACTCAAAACATGGACAAAACAAATTATCTCGCTACAATCTCGCAATTACAAAGAGTTTCGAGCATGCTTTCCAGTGAGCAGGAAAATTTTATGGCAAGAACACTTCATCCGACTCATTATGGAAGATTTTGTCCTATAGAAACGCCAGAAGGAACAGAAATTGGATTAAGAAAAAACCTAGCAATTTTAAGCAGGGTCTCCACAAGAATAGAATTAGATGAAGAAAAATTCCTTAAAGATTTACAAGCAATTGGAATAAAAATAGAAAGTGAATCAAAAAGTGGCGAAATAGACGTGTTCCTTAATGGAAAGTTTATAGGAAGTGTTGAAAATCCACGAGAATTTATTGCAATGATTAGGGAAAAAAGAAGGAGCAATAAACTTCCTCCGCAGTTAAATGTAAGAGACAATGAAAAGTTTCAGACTGTTCTCATCTCAACAGAACCAGGAAGAGTTTTAAGACCTTTAATAATTGTTGATAACTGCTCTCCGAGATTGAAAAACGAGCACTTAATACAACTAGAACAGAACGAGATTGATTGGGAGTATTTAGTAGAAAAAGGAATAATAGAATATCTCGACGCATCAGAGGAAGAAAATGCATTAGTGGCTCTTTATGAAGAGGAGTTAACTCCAGAGCACACACATATAGAAATAGATCCTATTGATTTATTTGGAGTCGTTACTAGTTTGGTTCCTTATGCAAACCACGATCAAAGTTCTAGATTGAACAGAGGAAGCAAAACACAAAAACAATCTCTTGGAATTTATGCTGCAAATTATTTATGTAGAATTGACACAGACGTCTCTATTTTACAATATCCTCAAAAGCCAATAGTAAAAAGTTTTGTTTATGACACTTTAAAAACATATCCTGCAGGACAAAACCTTATTGTTGCTATAATGACTTATGAAGGATATAATATGGAAGATGCTCTTGTATTAAACAAAGGAAGTTTAGATAGGGGGGTTGGAAGAAGTTTCTATTACAGGCCTTACTCTGGAGAAGAAATGCATTACGCTGGCGGATTAAAAGATGAAATTGTAATTCCTGAGAAAGATGCAGCAGGATATAAAACAGAGAGTAGTTACAGATCCTTGGAGAAGGATGGAATAACCTATCCTGAAGCCGAAATAAATGAAGGAGAAGTATTAATAGGAAAGGTTTCTCCTCCAAAATTCCTTTCAGAGGCAAGAGAAATTTCTGTTAAAACAAAGAAAGAATCAAGCATAACTATGAGGCAGGAAGAAAAAGGAATTGTAGAATCTGTTTTTGTAACAGAAGACAATGAAGGAAATAAAATAGTTCATGTTAAAACAAGAGATGAGAGAATACCAGAGCTTGGCGATAAATTCGCAACATCTCATGGTCAAAAAGGAGTTGTTGGTTTAATAGCTCCTGAAGAAGATATTCCTTTCACTGCAAGAGGCATGAAACCAGACGTAATTTTCAATCCTCATGGATTGCCGTCTAGAATGACGGTGGGCTATCTATTAGAGTTAATCGCAGGAAAAGTCGGATCTTTAAGAGGAGAAGTCATTGATGGAACATGTTTTAGTGGAGAGGGTAAAAAAGAGTTAGAAGAGCAACTTGAAGCCCTAGGTTTTAGATATGACGGAAAAGAGACAATGTACAACGGAATAACAGGAAAGAAATTTGAGACTAAAATATTTGTTGGAAATCTTTATTACTTAAAACTAAAATATATGGTTGCGAATAAGTTGCACGGAAGGGCTTCTGGAAAAGTCGCGCTTTTGACTAGACAGCCTATAGAGGGAAGGGCCAAGGGCGGAGCTTTGAAGCTTGGGGAAATGGAACAACAAGTTCTTGTCGCGCATGGTGCATCTCTTTTGCTTAAAGAAAGATATAGCTCTGATAAAGTCCTTCTTCCAATATGCACAAAATGCGGCTCTATAGGAATTGACGACAACATAAAGAAAAGAGTGATATGTCCTTCTTGTAACAGCGAAAAAATAGAATTTGTAGAAGTTTCATATGCATTCAAACTTTTGCTTGAAGAACTTCAAGGCCTACATATTCACACTTCATTTGAATTAAAAAATAAATATGAATAATATACGGAGAAAAACACCCCATAACAAGATGAAGAAAAAAAATGTGTTTAACATTTTATTTTGGATTTTATTAGCTATTGGTATAGGATTATTAATTTGGAAAATATTTGGAAACACTCCTAGCGATTTAACTATAATGCTAACTTTTACTTTAATGTTAATGTTTAAGATTTGGTCAGTTAGTGATGATTTAAAAGATTTCAAGCATAACGTTAAAATTTCATTTAATAATATGAGGAATGATTTTAATAAAGTAAAAATTCATTAACTAAGAAAAAATAAAATGCAAAGCAATCACAATTTAATTAAGAAAAAAATAGGAGAAATAAGGTTTTCTTTAGTAAGCCCAGAAAAGATAAAAAAACTTTCAGCGGCAAAAATTGTCACACCAGAGCTTTATGATATAGATGGATATCCTGTTGATGGAGGATTAATGGATTTAAGACTCGGTGCAATAGACCCTGGAGTAAGATGCAGAACATGCGGAGGAAGATTAAAAGAATGTCTCGGACATTCTGGAAGTATAGATCTTGCAAGGCCGGTGATTCATTTAAACTATGTCCCTCTTATAGAGCTTGGATTGAGATGTTTCTGTCATTCATGCGGAAAACTAATGCTTGATGAAATTGATCTAAAAAAACACTCTCCAAGCCAAAGAGCCAAAAAAGCAAAAGACGCTAAAAGATGCCCTTATTGTAATTCGGCAAATGAAAAAATTAAACTTGATAAACCAACTAGTTTCTACAAAGGAAAGACAAGAATATTCCCGACAGAGATTAGAGAAATCCTATCTTTAATACCTAACGAAGAATTGAAAAAAATTGGAGTAGATTCCTCAACATGCAGGCCAGAGTGGGCTGTCCTTACCTCTCTTTTAGTTCCTCCTGTAACTGTAAGACCAAGCATAATTCTTGAAACAGGAGAAAGAAGCGAAGATGATTTAACTCATAAATTATCTGATATAATTAGGGCAAATCAAAGGCTGTGGGAGAATTTAAATGCAGGGGCTCCTGAAGTAATTATTGAGGATTTGTGGGACCTTCTACAGTATCATATAACGACTTTCTTTAATAATAATGTTGCCAGGATTCCTCCAGCAAGACATAGGTCAGGCCAGCCTTTAAAGACAATATCAGAAAGAATAAAAGGTAAAGAAGGAAGAATAAGAAAAAACCTTGCAGGTAAAAGAGTGAATTATTCTGGCAGGACAGTTGTTTCCCCTGACCCATCTATAGAAATTAATGAAGTAGGAGTCCCTTATGAAATTGCAAGAGTCGTAACTGTTGCAGAAACTGTAACAGACCTTAATATTGAAAGGCTCAAATCTTTAGTTATGAAAGGAGAGGAATATCCGGGGGCAAATTATGTAATAAGGCCTGATGGTAAAAGAAAAAAAATAACTCCTGAATTAAAAGACGAAATAATAAGTGAACTAAATACAGGATATCAAGTTGAAAGGCATCTTCAGAATGGAGATATTGTTTTATTTAACAGGCATCCAAGCCTTCATAAAGGAAGCTTAATGGCTCATTATGTTAAAGTCTTACCTGGAAGAACTTTTAGGCTTCATCCAGCTGTTGCTGCTCCGTATAATGCTGATTTTGATGGTGATGAGATGAATATACACAGTCCGCAGAATGAAGAAGCAAGGGCAGAGGCAAAAGTTCTTTTGGATGTAAAGAAAAATTTAATCTCGCAAAAAAATAGCACGAACCAGGTAGGATGTGTTGTTGATTCAATTACAGGAGGGTATCTTCTTGGTCTAGACAAATTATCAAGAGAAGATGCAAACCAACTTATATACCAATCAAAAATAGAGGGTTTGTTTTCAAAAAAAACAGTTACTGGCCTTGAAGTATATTCAAAAATCCTCCCTAAACTTAATTTCAAGAACAATTCAATATCAATTAAAGATGGAGAAATAGTTAAGGGAATTGTAGATAAAACACTCTTTGGAGAGGAAGATGGAGAATTAATAAGCGAAATTGATAAAATAATAGGGAGAGTTGAAGCATTTGATGCGATAACCAAAGCATTTAACATTGGAAAAAATTATCTAAGCAACAAAGGAATTACAATATCTCTTGAAGACTTTAGCGTTGATGAAAAAATTATCTCTGAATCAGAAGATATAATAAAAAAGGCCGATAAAAAAACGCAGGAGATAATTGACTCTTGGAGAGACAACACTTTAGAGATTATACCTGGAAAAAGCGTAGAAGAATCAAGAGAAATAAAAATACTAAAAACTTTAAATGAAGTAAGGACGAGAATCGGTGAAATAGTAAAGAAAGAATTTCCTGAGGAAAATCCTGTAACACATATGATAAGATCAGGAGGAGGAGGAAATATATTAAATATAACTCAAATGGCTTGTTGTGTTGGTCAGCAAGATCTTGAGGCTAAGAGAATCGATATTGGGTATACAGAAAGAACATTATCCTTCTTTAAAAAAGGAGATTTGTCTCCAAAATCCAGAGGATTCATTATAAGCCCTTTCATAAAAGGCTTAAGGCCTGATGAATTTTTCTTCGGAGCAATAACAGGAAGATCTACACTTATGGACACTGCCCTAAGAACACCAAAATCAGGATACTTATATAGAAGACTCGCAAACGCTTTACAAGACTTAAGGTTAGAATATGATGAAACAGTAAGAGATAGTAATAATAATATAATACAATTTTTATATGGAGAAGATGGAATAGATGTCTCTAAATCCTATCAAAATGGGAAATTAGAACCTGGTGAAGCCATAGGAATAGTTACTGCTCAGTCATTTGGAGAACCATCAACTCAAATGGTATTAAGAACATTCCACTTTGCAGGAGTTTCTGAAATGCAGGTAACTCAGGGCTTGCCTAGGTTAATTGAAATATTTGATGCAAGAAAAAAACCTTCATCACCAAAAATGGAAATTTACCTTCAAAAAGAATATAATAATGAGAAAGATGTAAAAACATTTGCAGAGAAAATAAAAGAGGTCACAATAAGAGACATTGCCTCAGAAATTAATCTTAATTTTACTGATAAAAATATAGAAATCAAAATTGATAAGACTGGAATAAAACATAGCCATATAACAACCAAAACTGTCGTCGAAAAATTAAAGGAGCTTGGTTTTAAAACAAGGGATAAAGATGGCTCAATAATAATCAATTCTAATGAAGAAAGTTTCAAGGAAATGTATCAATTGAAAGAAAAGCTTAAAGATACCACAATTTCTGGAATTAAAGGAATAAAACAGATTTTAATTGTCAAAAAAGACAACATTTTTGTTATAATCACACTTGGAACTAATTTGAAGAAAATTCTTGAATTAAAAGAGGTTAATACAAATAGAACAATTTCAAATGATTTGCATGAGGTTGCAGAGGTTTTTGGTATAGAGGCTGCAAGGCAGTTAATAATTGACGAAATTAAAGAAGTTATAAAACCACAAGGACTTGATATAGATGACAGGCATCTTAAACTAGTTGCAGATGCCATGACAAATACAGGAGATGTAAAAGGAGTTACAAGAATAGGAATAATCGCACAAAAATCTTCTATACTTGCAAGAGCGACTTTTGAAACTCCTGTCAAACAGTTTGTCAATGCAACAATAAAAGGAAGCAAAGATAAACTTACAAGTGTTATAGAGAACATAATTCTAAATCAACCTGTGCCGATTGGGACGGGTCTCCCCGGATTATTAGTCAAGGTCATAGGGCCTTTGAGCAAAAAAGATGAAGAAAAAAAGACGGCCAAAGAAAAAGTAATCGAAGCAGTTAGTAAATAATTAGTAAAATTCGGCTTTCTTGCAAAAAACACATCTGTAAACTTCACCAAGGATTTTTTCAACTCCTAGGAACATTCCTCCTTCAAACTCTAAGCTCAAACAATCGCAATTAGTGCAAATATATTTTCCATGGGAAGTTCTTGGCCTTTCTTCATTTAATTGTTGATTAACTTGTTTTATTTGTTGTTCATACTGTTGTATTTGAGATAATAATTCTAATTTTCTTACTTTCCATTGACTAGGTACATCTTCACCAGAAACATTTTTATCAATAGCTTTAGACATAATAAAGATAATTAACAAATATTTAAAAAGATAATTATAATTAGAATATACAAAATCTTTTCAAGAAACAAATAGTTTTATAAACACCCTGTAACATAAAATCAAATATGACTACAATTGATATGCAACATATGCGTTACTTAAATTTGTTTGAAAGAGTAACAAAAATAAGAACAAGATTCTGCTTCAATTATAACGAAACAATTTTTTTCTGTGTTCCTAGATTTTTGATGTTTAGAGCAATTGGAGAAAATGCGTCAAATATAAGAAGAATGAGTGAGATACTTAACAAAAGAGTAAGAATAATAGCCTACCCTAACAGCATAAATGATTTAAGAAGATTCTTCGAGTCTATAGTCAATCCTGTTATTTTTAAAGATATAGGAGTAAACGAAAACGAAATTACAGTTACAGCCAATACCCAAAGCAAGGCTGTTTTAATAGGAAGAAATAAAAGACGGTTACTTGAAATGCAAAAAATCATGAAGGATTTTTTTGGAAAAGAGTTTAGGATTGTTTAAGAACAAAATGATAGATGTTTTTGATGAAGGAAAACCAGTAGGTTCAACAGATGAAAAAGAATCTAAACGTTTAGAAGGAAGGATAAAAATTATAGATGAAGTTCTTAAGGATATGGGGTATAAAGAAGGATATAATAAATACCAAGAATATCTTAGTCAAATGGTACAAGAAGATTTTGATAGATATATGACATTTCTGAATCGCGTTGATGAGATGGCTAAGAAACAGGGAGTATAAATATTTATATTCTCGGTTTAACTTGATAAGTAATGGATATTGTTTATTCTGACCATGCTAAAAAGAGGATGAAGCGAAGAGGCATAGAAGATTGGGAAGTTGAACATGTCTTGAAGCACCCAATATATGTTAAAAAATCTTTTGAGGTGGGAAAGAGGTTGTTGGGAATATTAGAAATAGAAATATTAAAATAGTATTTATCCAAGAAGAAAATTATATAAAGATAATAACTGTTATATAAAGATGAAAATAGAATATGATAAAGATGTGGATGCCGCGTATATTGACTTAGTAGGCAATGTAAAAGATGGTGAGGCTACAAAAACCATTGAGTTAAATGAAAATATAATTTTAGATTTCGACAGCAATGGAAAACTTTTAGGGATTGAAATTCTTAATGCAAGCAAGGTTTTAAACAAAAGTGTTCTTAAACAGGCTTAGGATTGTTGAGATTTAATTGTTTTTAGCTAGTTCTTCTATTAATAAGACTTTGTCTTCTCAATAACTCATAACAAATTTGCATTCCGCATTCATAGTAAGCTCTTGCTTCTTTACTTGGAGCATTTTGCATCCCAAGTTCTAAAATGCGATAAACTTGAGGATTTTCTTCTTTAATTCTAAGAGCTACTAATGTTTTGCAGATTTTATAGATTCAAAATTAATCTTTATAGGAACATTAACAAGAATATCCTTTAGTTCTCTGGCATTTTCTCTAAAGTTTAAAATTCCTATACCTACAACCTCTCCAGTATTCTCATCTTTTCTTACAAAAACATCTTCGTTAATATCTTCACAATAACTTTCTTTCGGAGGATTTGCTATAGTTATCTCTAAGAAATCACCTTCTTCATCGTAATATATATTTAATGTGCCATTCATTTTTTCTTCTTCCTATAATCTTTAATAGTAAATTTCTTGAAATATTTTTTTTTATTTAAAGCTTTCTCTAATACTTTCTTTAAAAGTTCTTTATTATCCTCCCATCTAATTATCTCAATAAAATTATCAATATCAAACCATTTATACATTAAATGTTCTTCATTCAAAATAATCTCTCCCTCTTTTACAAAAGAGACAAAATTATGCTCCTCACAAACATCCCCCTTCCAACTATATATAGATCCCCAATTTAAAGGAAAAATTTCAGCAACCTCTAAATTTGTTTCTTCCTTAATCTCTCTTTTAACAGCTTCTTCATATGATTCATTATCTTCAAGCCCCCCAGTTACTACAAACCACCCCCCCTCTCCATGTTCTGGATGTGACTTGTTATACAAAGCTAATACCTTCCCTCTACAAACAACAAAAGCTAATATTTTTTTCTTCATTTTAATATAAATAATTATTCTAATGTTTTAAAGATTTCTAATTGTTAAAAAATAATGCCGTGGAAGTTTGCCTGATACAACAGAAAGATAGATTCTAATAAACTCAATATATCAATTCCTTAACTATCTCTCTATTAAACTCCCCATTTCTTAATCTTTCAGAATTTTTACATTCTTCACTACAAGTATTATTCATCTTAATCTTGCAATCATCACAGCAAACAAATAATTTATCACAATCTAAGTTATAACAGTCTGTGTAATCATTGCAAGGTTTGTTGCATATTTTACACTTTCCTAGTTTCTTTTCAGAGCCTGTATCTGCAACAAGCCTGTCATCAAAAACAAACAAGCTTCCTTCAAACTCCTGGCCTGGAAATTCGTTTACATATTCAATAATTCCGCCTTTTAACTGAAAAACATTGTTGAAGCCAACTTGTTTCATGTAAGCTGTCGCTTTCTCGCATCTTATTCCGCCTGTGCAATAAGTCACAATTTTTTTGTCTTTAAGATTTTCAATTTTGTTTAAAGAGTTTGGAAGTTCCTTGAAAGATTCTATAGGCAAAACAAATGCATTTTTGAATTTTCCAATTTCGGCTTCGTAATTATTTCTGGCATCTAAAATAATAAAATCTTCATTTTTATCATACCATTTTTTTAATTTTTCTGGAGAAACATATTGCGCTTTATTTTTCATATCAACTTTTCTTCCAAAAACAACAATCTCGTTTCTAACTCTAACAACTAAATTGTGATAAGAGTTTGAATTTGTTTTTTGTTCTCTAAAAGTCAGATCTTGAAATTTCCTTTCTTTTTTAATTATATTCTTGAACTGCTCTATATTATTTTCCTCTCCTGAAACCCCAGCATTAATTCCTTCATTTCCAATTAGTATTCTTCCTTTCAAGTCAAGAGCCTCGCAAACTCCTCTTATGTAAATCATTAATTCTTCTGGTTTTTCAATTTTAATAAACTTGTAGAAAGTTATTGTTTTGAATGACATGAAATGAAAAAATAAAGGTAATTTTTAAGGGTTTTGATTAAATATAAATGTTTAAAAAATTGAAAAAAAAATAATTCTTATGGAAGACAATAAAAGTTTAAATGACGCTGCAAGATCCTTCTTTAAATCTATATGCAAATCTAAATATTTTAAAGATGAATTCAAGAAAGCTTACGAAGCATCTGTACGACTTAAAAATATGGTTGGCCATTTGGAACAGAATCATCTAGAACAATTAGTTGTTTGTTCAATTTTAAGTTTTTTTGAAAGTCAGAGTGATGAGCCATTATTTGAATTCGGAATCGGAAGGTATGGCATACCTAATATGTATAGACTCCGTAAAGATATCTCTGCTGGACATGTGTTAAAAGACGGGACATTAATATCGTTTGAGAGAGGTCAGGACAAAGGTGATTTTATACCTGTGTCAGATATATACAAATGGTTATCAGAAGAAGCGGATTAAATATTCTACCAACAGCTTTTTAAACTACCCACATTTATTTTTTTTATGGGACTTATGAATGCTAAAAAGTTAATAAAAAATAGAAAAAAATTCAGATGGAGTGATAGGAATTATAAAGTCAGTACTCTAGGACTTTATGCAAAATCTGATCCATTAGAAGGAGCAAATCAAGCAAAGGGTATAGTCTTGCAAAAAATCCAGAAAGAGGCGAAACAGCCAAACTCTGCGATGAGAAAATGCTGCAAAGTCCAATTGAAGAAAAACGGGAAAACAGTCACTGCTTTTATCCCTGGAAACCTTGCACAGAAATTTATTGATGAGCATGATGAAGTCATGATTGAAAGAATTGGCGGAAAACAAGGAAGGAGTAAAGGGGATATTCCTGGAGTGAGATTCCAAGTCATTCAAGTAAATGACCAGCCATTGCATTTGTTATGGCCTGGTAAAATAGAAAAAGGTAGGAGATAATGAATGAAAATGGTTAAAAATAATCAATCAGGAGACGTGGATAAATTTGCTGATGGTATAGAAGGATTGTTGTCTGAATATGGAAAAGTCCAAAGAGGATTGATAAAACAAGTAACTAAAAAGTTATATGGTGCAGATATTGATTTAAGAAAAAGTGAGGATGTTCATTTCGATGTTTTAAGAATGCCGAGAGGACAAACAGCTTTACTAATGGTAGAAGAAGAAAGTAAAGAAAAATTGATTGATTATCAGATAACAATTGGAAGGGCTCTTGAAGGCAGAGTCAAAGAATATGTCATGGAAATTAAATCATTATTAGGAGGAATAAAATATTTAACAATAACAAGGAGATAAAATGAATCAATATAATCAAAGAACTTTAAACAATGAAGAAGATTATACAGATGAATCATCAGCAGATGTTGATACTCATTTTGGACCAATACAAAGACGAGAATTAGAAAAATCTAAATTTAGAAAAAAAATTGAAGTTTTTAAATTTTATGTTATATATGAAATGACACAAATAGGATCAGCACTTAAAGGTCTAGTTAAGAGGTTGAGAGAATAAGATGATAAATAAATTAATTCCAAATTTCAAGATTTTTGATTTGTACGATCTATCTGATATTTCTGTAGAAGATCCTGGATTGAAAAATATAATAAACCTAAAACCAAAACTAATACTTAAAACCCAAGGAAGGATGGTATCAAAGCTAGGACAGACAAAGGTTAATGTTGTTGAAAGATTAATGAACAAGCTTTCTGTTGCAGGGCATAGAGGAAAGAAACATAAAATCATTAAAGGAAATGCGACAGGGAAATACACGAAGAACATGAAGATTATTTTAGAGGCTTTTTCCATGGTAGAAAAAAGAACAGGAAAAAATCCTGTCCAGGTTCTTGTTAAGGCGATTGAAAATGCATCTCCGAGAGATGAAATAACTGTAATAGAATATGGTGGGGCAAGATATCCTCAAGCAGTAGATGTCTCGCCTTTGAGGAGAGTCAACCTTGCTTTAAAACATATTGTTCATGGAGCAGGAGACAAAGCATTCAACAAAAAAAAGACAATTGCACAGGCTCTTGCAGATGAAATAATCCTAGCTTACGAAGGAAATATGGAAAGCTTCGCTCTAAAGAAAAAGAATGAATCAGAAAAACAAGCTGATAGTGCGAGGTAAGTTTTAATTTAAATTTCCTCGATTTCTTTTCTTATCTCATTCAATTTTCTAGGATTTAAGCTGATATGAATTTCTCCCGTGCTCATTTTTGAGAGTAAATAACCTTGTTTTATTAAATCTTTAATTTCGTTTTTAACATCTCTTAATAAAGGGGGTGGAAAACCTTTCATGGCATTTCTAAATTCAGTGTGTCTTCCTCCAATATATCTATGCCTAAAAAGTTTCTTTAAAATGGCTTTTCTTATAGACATACACTCTTATAGAAAATTAATATTATATATTTTTAGTTATTTAATATTTTACCAAAAGTAATTTAAAATCCAAAATAGTAAAATATTTAAATAACAACTTTTATATTTGTATATGGAAAAGTCATCTTTTGTATTAGTGTTTGGAGAATCGCCTTTTGTTAAAGTATTGGATTTTTTTCTAAATTTTGAAGATTTTGACTACCCAATATCTTTTATATCCAAGGAAACAGAGACAAAATGGGAGACAGTAGAAAAAATTGTTGAAATGCTTATCAAAAAAGGCGTCGTAAAAAAAACAAGAAAACTCGGAAAAGCACAGCTTTATTCTCTCAATAAAGAAAATAACTTGACAAATTTGTTACTCGAGATTGATATGAAAATATCTGATTTCTTCATAAAAGAAGAGCTTAAAAGACAGAATATAAATTTGATTAAGAAACCTACATCTTCAAGATAAACTTTTAAAAACAATATTACTTCTAAAAACTCATGGCTAGAAAAGAAAGCGGAGACATTACGGGAAAATTAGATGGTGTAATCAGATTACAAGGAAAACTTGGTTTAGAAGTTGGATTAAAGGTTGGGGGAGAAATGTTTCTTAAGAGATTTTGGAATGAGGATGAAAGCATTCCGAAAAAAAGAAAAATTTTTAGAAAACTTGTTGATAACGCCATCTCACAAGAAGAAAGCAATTATAAAGAAGAATTTGTAGAAGAGCATAGTCAACACATTGGGGAAATTGTTAATGTGAAATTTAAAAGAGTTAAAGTTAATTGGCCTCATTATATTTCTGATTGGATTCACGGGCCAAAATATCCAAGAGTGTATAGAGAGATATTAAGTTTGTCGTATCAAGACCAGCAGCCTTCTACAGAAACTTTATAAACTATTTTTCAAATTAAGTTATATTTTAGTGATTAAATAATTTCTCAATCCGAATCCATCGGAGGGAATGAGAAGATTCGGCGGTTGCTGGATTGTGAAAACCCGCTGGAGGTTCCAATGGCTGAAAAAGAAACACAATTTGAGAAGATAAAAAAAATAAGCAAGAATCAAAAACACATTAGAAACATAGCCACGTCTGCACATATACATCATGGAAAGTGCATCAGTGGAGATTCTAGAATTTTGCTGACTGATGGAAGCATCAAAACAGCTAAAGAGATATTTGAGAATGTAACAACTAATGGAGATATCTATGAAGAAAATGAAGACTATACAATATTTTCTCCAAAAGATAAATTAGAGGTTTTTTCACTTAATAAGAATACCGGAAAGATTGAAAAAAAATCCATACAATATGCATGGAGGCTGTTTGGAGGCAAAACAATAAAAATAAAGTTAAGAAATGGGTTTGAAATTGAAACAACTCCGGAACATAAATACACTATATTCGAGGAAGGAAAATTTATGGAAAGACAAGCCCATAAGTTAAAAAGAGGAGATTGTGTAATATGTGCAAGAAATATTGATTTCTTTTGGGATGAAAAAAAAACAAAAAAAGAAGAGTATAATTTTATTAATTTGGTAACTTATTCTAATGGTCAAAAATTAATTCAATTAGCAAGAAATCCTTTTGGAGATTTATCATTTGTTGAAGTAAAAGAAATCTCTGAATCTTATCAAAAAATTGTCTATGATTTTACAATTCCGGAAACACACAATTTTATAGCAGAGGGAATTGATATTCATAATACAGCCCTAACAGACAATCTTCTCGCTGCTTCAGGACACATGGCTGCAAAATCTGCCGGGAATTTAGAAGCAGGGATGGCAACCTGGCAGCATGCTGATGAGCAAGAAAGATTAATGACAGTTGATGCTGCAAATGTCTCAATGGTTCACAAATTCCATAATGAAGAATATTTAATTAATTTAATTGACACTCCAGGGCATATTGATTTTTCTGGAAATGTCACAAGGGCTATGAGGGCTATTGATGGAACAGTTGTCCTTGTCTGCGCTGTCGAAGGAATAATGCCCCAGACAGAAACAGTAATAAAACAAGCATTGAGAGAAAGAGTCAAGCCTGTTTTATTCATAAATAAAGTTGATAGATTAATTAAAGAATTAAAATTAACACCAGAACAAATGCAGCAAAGGTTTATTAATATTTTTCAAGAGTTTAATGAATTAATAAGAAGAATTGCTGAAAAAGAATACAAGGAAAAATGGTTAGTTGATATTAAAGATGGGAGTGTTGCATTCGGCTCTGCC
This sequence comes from Candidatus Woesearchaeota archaeon, assembly GCA_964497435.1. GTDB lineage: Archaea > Nanobdellota > Nanobdellia > Pacearchaeales > GW2011-AR1 > CAZCCD01. Next base: position 43,989 of record CAZCCD010000006.1, read on the forward strand.
AGAGAAAACTGGGCATTGTCAGTTCCTTTCATGCAGAAAAAAGGAATTACATTTAAAGATATATTCAAACTTTATGAAATGCCTGAAACTGAAAAAAAAGAATGGGTCTGGAAAAATGCTCCTCTTTATGAAGTTTTATTAGATATGGTGGTAAAACATTTACCAAACCCGCTTGAAGCCCAGAAATACAGAATTCCAAAAATCTGGCATGGAGATTTAGAAGAAAGCTTTGGAAAGGGTTTATTGCATTGTGATCCTAAAGGCAAGATTGCTTTTGTGATAACTAGGATAGTAATTGACCCTCGTTCAGGAAAAGAAATTTCAGCAGGCAGATTATTTTCAGGAACACTAAAAACAGGAATCGATGTTTATTTGAATTTAGCAAAACAAAAACAAAAAATTCAACAGCTTTTTATTTACAATGGTATAAGGCCTGAACAGGTTGATGAATTGGGAGCCGGAAATGTCCTTGCTATTGCAGGTGTTACAGGAGAGGCAGGAGAAACAATAACTATGGAACCAGAAACTCCTTTTGTAGAGCTTAAACACATTTTTGAGCCTGTCATTACAAAAGCCATAGAAGTAACAAAGACAATTGATTTACCTAAGCTTGTTGAAATATTAAAGAAAGTCGCGAAAGAAGATCCGTCTATTAAGATTGAAATTAATGAACAGACAGGAGAGAGTTTAATGTCTGGTATGGGAGAGTTACATTTAGAAATCATTGAAAACAGGATTAAGACTGAAAAAGGCCTTGATGTTAAGACCTCTGCTCCAATAATTGTCTATAGAGAGAGTGTTGCCAAAGAATCAGAATCTTTCGAAGGAAGGTCTCCAAACAAACACAACAGTTTTTACATAATGGTTGAACCTCTTGAAAATGAGGTTTATCAGGCAATCAGAAATGGCAGTTTACCTGAAGGAAGAATCAAGAAAAAAAACAAAGAAATTTTCGAGACTCTTACTTCTCTTGGATGGGATGGAGATACAGCTAGAGATGTCAAAGATATTTACAAAGGAAACATATTTTTAGACAAAACTCGAGGAGAAGTCCATATTGGAGAGGTAATTGAAATGGTTTTGGATGCATTTGAAATGGTAATGGATCAAGGACCTTTAGCAAGAGAGCCGTGTATGAAAATGAAAGTCTCTTTAACAGATACAAGGCTTCATGAAGATGCAATACATAGGGGTCCTGCACAAGTCTATCCTGCTGTAAGAGAGGCAATCAAAGAGGCAATGAAAGATGCCTCGTCTTTTATTTACGAACCTGTCCAGATTCATTTGATTGAAGTCCCCGACAAATTTTTAGGCGCAATGACTAAACTAATTGGAAGCAAGAGAGGACAGATGCTTAGTGTAAGGCAAGAAGGTTCAGAAGCAGAAATAGAGGCAAAGTTACCTGTTGCAGAGATGATTGGCTGGAGCAGTGATTTTAGAAGTGCGACAGAAGGAAGAGGAGTTTCATCCTTAAAAGACCAGTTATTTGAAAGAATACCAACAAGCCTTCAGGCAGATGTTATTAGAAAGATAAGGAATAGGAAGGGGTTAGCTGAAAATCAGTGATTAAATTTATATACCATTTTTTACTTATGCTTAAAATGGAAGATCGATTATTTGAATATAGGAATGACGAGACCGGTACTTTTTTTAGACATGAACATTCATTAGATCCTAGAAAATTAAGTGTTGATATAAGTAGTTTAAAAAAAGAGTCATTTGATTATATTGGAAAGTGGCTTGAGATTAAAGTTAGACCAGAATGGAGTTTATTCTATAGAAGGTGTAAGAAAAGCGGCCTTACAGATCAAGATGGAGATCCAAAAGATTTACATGTCTTCTTCTATGCACTTTTTGTAGAAAATGGATATATGCTTCAAGAATTAGAATTAAAAAATATGTATGAAGATTTCAAAAAGACCATTCAGATTTCAACTCAATTATTGTCTTCTAGTCTAGAAAATTCTGGAAGAAGTATTACTTCTGTTATAACTCCTGCTCCGGACTACATGATGAAAGAGCTTGAAGATTTAGTTAGAGGAAGGTAAAAATGAGTCCATCACAATAATTATTATATTCTCTAGACTTTACCTTTCATTATGTTATACCATCGCTGTATGTATTTAGATGATGTAAGATATGGAGAAATAATTCCAGATCCGAACCGTGTTGAAGATGAACTTGATGAACACTTCAAAGGAGCTTATTCTTGGTTAGAAAAACAAATTGGCTTTCATCCTTTGTTTCTTTCTGTTGGTGAAACTGAAGAAGACATTAGAATGACCGGATATCAAAATCAATTTAGAAAAATTTTAACTGAGAGTAAAGATGGAAAAACATACAGGAAAAAAGGAGAATATCCAAATTTTGTTTTATTTTCATTCGATGAAGTTAAAGGAGTTTTTTTGGATTATATGAATTGGCATATTGTGTTAAATTCCAGTCATAGAGATTATAAGATAACAGATTATGAAAAAAGATTAGTCCTAAAACCATCATGGAATAAATCAAAATGGCTACTTTATGCTAAAAGAAATCCTCATTCTGTTCAATTAGTTGTTTCAAGATTAGATTTAAGAAAGGCTGAAAGAGTTTGGTGTAGAAATAAAAGCACTAAGAAAAAACTTGAAGAGATGGACTTTACCCCTGTTGAAGTAAAAAGATTGGAAGTTGGAAATTAAAAAACCAAAACAACAATTTTTATAAACTCAATGAATGTTATTTTACGCATGAATGAAGTATTAAAAAAATCATGTCATACTTTTCATTGGTTCATTAAAAAATGTCGATAGAAGAAACAGTTAAAAAAGAATTACAAAAAAGAAGTCACGTAAGGGTTCCGGCGAGGGTTAAGTCAGTAGAGGGGGTAAAATTTAAAATGGATATTGATGGAGAGGTTATTGAAGTTAGAGGAGAATATGCTGTTCTTAATCTTGACATAAATTATTACAAGCCACTGACATATAAGTCAAGCGATTTGAGAAAGGTTGAATAAACTTTTTCTCAGAAAAAATTGAATTTATTTTAACCCAAAGGTTTATAAATCTATTTTTTCATTAAATTTTATTGAAAATTCTTACAGAATTTTTATATTATCTCAATGGGTTTTACTCGAATCCGTCAGAGGCCGAGATTATTGGAAAGCGAGAAGAGTTAAATATTAATAACGACTTTACAATAATTGAGCAGGAAAGATTCGACCTCGGACGCTGGATTCATAATGTCTTTGGAGGTTTTATCCGAATCCTTCGGAGGCAACAAGAAGATTCGGCGGTTGCTGGATTAATCCGAGGTTTTTACCCGAATCCATCAGAGGCAACAAGAAGATTCGGCGGTTGCTGGAATCTAAAAACCCGCAGGAGGTTTTTATTATGCCAAAGGAAAAACCAAACATGAATGTGGTCTTTGTTGGCCACGTAGACGCTGGAAAGTCAACAATTGTAGGAAGACTTTTATTCGATACTGGGGCTGTTTCTGAACAAGAAATGACGAAATTAAGACAAGAAGCTGAGAAGCATGGAAAAATTGGTTTTGAATTCGCTTATGTCATGGATAGAATTAAAGAAGAAAGAGAAAGAGGAGTCACAATTGATTTAGCATACAGAAAAATTCTTACTCAAAAATTCCAGATAACAATAATCGATGCTCCTGGCCACAGAGACTTTGTTAAAAATATGATTACTGGAGCTAGTCAAGCAGATTCTGCCTTCCTTGTAATTTCTGCACCTCATGGAGTCCAGCCTCAAACAACAGAGCATTTATGGCTATTAAGAACAATGGGTGTAAGAAATATTGCAGTTGCTATAAATAAAATGGATGCTGTAGAATACAAAGAAGATAAATTCAATAGAGTAAAAGAAGATGTAACAAAACTTTTAACGCAGGTTGGTGTTAAGCCTGCCGCATTCATTGCTTGTGCTGGTCTTAAGGGAGATAACATAGCTAAGAAAAGCGACAAAATGTCTTGGTATAATGGACCTACTATATTAGAGCAGTTTGATTTATTCCCTCAGCCAGAATTACCTACTAATCTTCCATTAAGAATGCCTGTCCAGGATGTTTACGAGATTACAGGTATAGGAACTGTTCCTGTCGGAAAAATAGAAACAGGTATCATGAAAGTAGGACAAAAAGTTAAAGTCCTTCCTGGGAGAACTGGAAAAGGTATAGATGGGGAAATCAAGACTATTGAAGCGCATCATGAATCACTTCCAGAGGCCCAGGCAGGAGACAATGTAGGAATTAATATTAGGGGAATTGGAAAAAAAGATATAGCAAGAGGAGATGTAATATGTGATGCTTCTCATCCTGTTCCTATTGTTGAAGAATTCATAGCTCAGATCGCTGTGATTAATCATCCAACAGTTCTAGCCAAAGGTTACACTCCTGTATTTCACATTCATACTGCACAGGTGCCTTGCCAATTTGTCGAGTTGATAGAGCAAATTGATTCTAAGACAGGACAGGTAATAAAACAAAATCCTGACTTTTTAAAGAATGGGGATGTTGCTAAAGTAAGAATAAAGCCACAAGGAAATCTTGCCTTAGAAACTCAAAAAGACAACCCATTTACTTCAAGATTTGCTGTGAGAGACGCTGGAGCAACAGTTGCTGCAGGCGTGTGCATACAAATAGTAAAAAAGAAATAAGAGGTTTTAAAATGGATTATAGAGTTCTTGGTGTTGGATTATATACTGATTTAAATTTGCTTCATTTTAACTCTTCACCAAATAATGGGAATGATTGTTATGCGACAAATAGACATAGAGCTATAGAGAAAATGGAGAAAATGAGATTAGGAGGAAATTTTGCAGGCATAATAATCTATGATTTGATGCTTCCTACAAGCAAAGGAGCCGAAGACCATGATCTAAAACATGGATTAGCAGTTTTAAGAAGTGCTAAATTAAAAGGCTTACCAGTTGTTGTTTTGGAAGATGATCAAGAAGTAATAAAAAGAATAAGAAATGCCGAACTTAATGACGAGGCCTTAGTTAGAGGAATAATCCCAAAAGGAGAAGCATTAAGAGGGCGACTTCCTTACTCAAGACTAATAATTGATCGGTTGTTATTGAATGGAATGTAAATTTCTTAATTTAAATTTTTATCAATTAATTTTAATTCGTAACGAGGATTATCTATGGAGTCTGAATCCGAGCAATTAATATATGATAAATAAATGTATTAATCTAAATATTGATTTAACATTGAAATAAGATAGAAAAAATCAATAATGCTTAAAAAGTCATTTTTCCTTGATTTTATATGCTCAATAAAGACATGAATAAGGTTGAGATAGAAAAAGAGTTAGTTGGAAAAGGAGATTTTGTGCAAATTGATTATTTAAACAGGCTCCTCACAAACAAAGGACTTGCCCTAGACAGGAAAAAATTTGTCTACAAAAAACTCGCAGAACTTTACGAAAAGAAAGGAATGTTTAGGGATGTCGCAAAGATGTATAATCTATTGGCTTTATCTTCTATTACTTTCAATGAAAAAATACAACATTATGTAAAGGAAACAGAGTTTTATATCAAGGCTGGTTTTTTTAACGATGCTGATGAGGCAATGAAAAAGGCAAGTGGAGAGGCAACAGACAGACAGAGAGGAGAAATATATAATGCTATCAAAGAATTCTACAAAAAACAAGGAGAGGCTTATGCAAAGCAAAACAGAAAAACAAACGCAGTAAAAATTTATGAGAAGTTACTAACAATGAAAATATCTGATTCAGAAAGAGTAGAAACAAAGGCAAAGCTGATGGCTTTATATGAAAGCATTGGAAGAGTCAAGGAATATTTTGCGTTGAAAAGGGGAATGTAGATATTTTTTCGATATTTATTAAGTAAATAATTTATCTCTATTTTATTTAATTTGCAACAAATATGCTGATATTAATAATAAGTTAACGAGCTAAATACATCATAATTAATTTATTCATTAAAATTGATTTATATAAAAAAGTCATGTGCTTTAAATATGAACAGTATATGAATGAAGTAAATATCTATTAATCTAGAACTTAATTTGAAGCACTTCCTGTTATTTTAAACCGAAGAGCTTATAAACCCTCCAAATTAATTATTATCATTAGAAAGATATCAATAAATAATATAAATATTATTTTCACATTCACACGAATGACCAAGCCTGGGCGTTCGTCATTCACACTCATTTATTTTAGAGTGAGATCTTGGATGAAAATCTAAGATATTTTTCTATAGAAATCATAAGATTTCAATGAATTAAATTAAACTAAGAAACTATGCGGGATAAACTGAATCCTTCAGAGGCAACGAAAATGTTGAATAATCTTGAGGTTTTTAATCCGAATCAATCGGAGGCAACAAGAAGATTCGGCAGGGTTGCTGGATTCATAAAAACCCGCTGGAGGTTTTTATATGGCAAAGATAAGTCCTGTATCAATAAAATACATGATATATGCAAACTTTGTGGCAGAAGGAGCGTTGGAAAAACCAGACATAATCGGAGCAATATTTGGCCAGACAGAGGGTCTTTTAGGTTCTGATTTGGAAATGAGAGAATTACAAAAAGAAGGAAAAATAGGAAGGATAGAAGTTGATATAGAAAGGTCTGATAAAAGAACTACGGGTGTAATTAAAGTTCCAACAGCACTTGATCAGTCAGAAACAACCCTTATTGCAGCTGCCATGGAAACAATAGAAAGAATAGGTCCTTGCGATTCGCAAATAGAGATTCAGAGAATTGAAGATGTTAGAGGAAGCAAGAGAGATTACATAATTGAAAGGGCTAAGAAACTTATGCAAAGCATTGAAGGCTCTACAGATTCTAGGGCAATATCTAATGAAATAAAAGATTCTGCTAAAATTGCTGGAGTAAATGAATACGGAGAAAACAAACTGCCTTGTGGAGATCTAAACGATAGGGAAATAATTGTTGTCGAAGGAAGGGCAGATGTGCTTAATTTGCTGAGAAATGGAATAAAGAATGTAATAGCAATGAATGGCACTAAGTTGCCTGATGAAATAAAAAAACTCGGAGAAGAGAAAGAGCTTGTTTTGTTTATTGATGGCGATAGAGGTGGAAAACTCATAGCTAAGAATGTTGTTGATAATGCGAATGTAAAAGGCATTGTTGTTGCTCCAGACGGAAAAGAAGTTGAAGAACTCACAGGGAAAGAAATCCTCATGTGTTTGAGGAAAAAAATCCCTGTTGAGGATTTTTTTTTAAATAATAGAGAAGCAAAAAAAGAATTTATTCATCAAAAAGTAGAAATAAGTGAGGGAGAAATAGATATTCTTAAAAAAATTTCAAAGGAAAATAACGGAAAAGAAAATGCAGTGCTTTTAGACAAAGATTTCAGAGAAATAGAAACAATTCAAATAAGAAACCTTGTAGGCTTTTTAAAAAAGAACGAAGAAAAACCATATTGCATTATAATTGACGGGGCAGTTTCTTCTAATGTAATTAAGTTGGCTGAGGAAAATAATGTCAAGATAATTGTTGCGAAGAATTTCGGTTCAACAAGTGAAAAGATAAGGATGTTAAGTTTGTGATTGTTCTTTGCTCCAGGCAGCTATTCCTAAGAAGATAAAATTAACTATCGGTATAAGCAACATTAAAGCCCACCAACCTGGTTTATTTATTGCTTGAAACATTTTCCAATCCCAAATTATTGTAAATATTATAAACAAAAATGCAGATATGAGAAATATTACTTGTCCTAAAATAGGTATGCTAAAAGTAAGGAACCCCCCTAATAATAACCAGGGCCACCAGTGCATTTTAGATGCTTGAAATGCTATTATTAATGGCCCAATACCTGGAATCCACGCCAATCCTGGGTGATTTAATTTTGCTTTTTTACCTATAGCCATAAAAGCGAGAGAATTATAAATATAGAGTCCAATCATTATCAAGAAAAAAACTAATAAGAAAGTTAAAATAAGAGAGAGAAAACCCTCTAAACTGCTTGGAGAAAAAAATTGGTTAACAGCCATTATATCACGTCCTTTAATTATTAGTCATATTTATAGTATTAAAATGTTTCGAATTTAGGTTGCGTTAACTTAAAAGGTGATAAACACCTTCAAAACGAGGATTTACCGACGATATTTGTGTGTTGTTAGTTATCTAAAAAGAGGTAATTACTAAAACTCTAATTTTTAGGGTTTATAGACGCTAAAATCATGAAATTTACTATTGCATCACCCGCTGGCTTAACAGAACCCACATCAACAATATTTAAATATTCAATTGTCATTCTTTAATCATGGTTTTAATAAGTTTGGATGATTTTCTAAGAGATTGCCCAATTATGCAAAATAAAGATTTCTTAAATAAATATCCAAGAGTCATAGGTGTTGGATTGTGTATTTATGTTACAATATCTATTTACAAAAAAATTAAGGGTAAAACACCAGATGTTTTTAGAGAAATCGGAGTAAGAGATACTCAAGGATTTTTAGAAGCTGTTTATAATGGAAATGAAAAAGCAGTTTCCACTTATACGAGTATTGAAAATCAATTAATTGAGCAATTAATTGAGAATAGTAGAAAATTATATAGAGAAATGGAAAGGCAAAAAAAAGAAAAAGAACTTGGCTTTGACCTTGATGGTTATGATGGTTGGTTGAATCCTATGGATTAAAAATTTTACGGGCCGTGGATTTAATTGCAAAAAAAACAAAGTAAAAACATATTCAGGACTTACATATTTAATATAAGTGAAATTCCATATATATTATACTTTTCATTGCACATAACTGAAAGAATTAAGCTATCCTTTTTTAATTTTAATTAAATAACTGAAAATTTATTTTCTTTTCAATCTAACAACAGAGGTAAATTCATAAGGGTAAGAATAAGGTAATTTCTTTAATGTTAAATGTAGAGCATGGCCACAATAAGCATCGTAAACAGGAACTCTTATGTCAGACTTTGTCAACTCAACCCTCATATTTTTCATATCTGCATTTGGAGAATAAACTAAAACAACATCAAAAGAATTATCTCTTTCAATTTTGCTAACTAAATCCTTATCTTTTATTTCCTGCTCTACACATCTCATTAGTGCTTCTTTAGTTATTGGCCTAACAAAAAATCTTATATCTTCTGCCATAAAAAATTATCTTAAAGAGAGTTTAAAAACATTATCAATATTCTTGTTAAGGCTAAAAACATAAATTTTTTAAATGCGTTTTCTTATATAATTTAAGAGGTTGTTTATTAAATGAAAAGAAATTTAATAAATATTTTAGCATCGGCATCATTAATGTTTGTTGGTTGTGAGGCAAGTTATTATACTAGGGATGAGCCTTTATTATCAAAAAAAGATTGTAAAATTTTGTTAGAAGAAGAATTTTTGAGGGATTACAAATTAAAAGATTCAGGTTATATACTCTTTCTTGTAGATAGTTCAAACTGTCTTATAGGTTATATATCAAAAAATGGAGAATTTTTAAGAGATGAAAATGGAAAGCCATTTGTTATTGGAATGTATAAATACAAAGAAGGTGTTGATTGAAAATTAGATAATTTTAAGTTAAATATAAAAAATGTTCAGGTTTTATTTTTTCTTAAACTTTCTAAGAATTTTCTTGATTCAGCAAGCTCTAACTCTAATCTGGATAACTTTTTTATCTCCTTATCAATTTCTCTTTGATTGTAAGGCAATTTTATGCTTGGCTCTTTTCTAGAGCACGAACCGCTAGCGATTTTCACAATAACTACCCGACCACCAGCGAGGGAAAGACCAAGATCCTCGTCGTTGAAATCCCAGTCACCAAACCTATTGAGACCGACCCTTGACAGCCCATAATTTCTTGAATGAATCCATTCGAGATCTCTTAAATCTTGTATTGAAAAAATTGTTGTATTATCATTTAAATCAAAAACCAAACCATAAGCAGAATTTGGTTCTTCTTGAATTTGCAAATTAGATGAGTGAATTAACTTTCCTCCTCCAAGTTTTATTCCTCTTTTCTTTAATTGTTCAGCTAATCTCCTTGCAAGTAAATCGTTAGGTGTATAAAAATCTCCTTCTGATGCTAAAACCAAACCAACATCATAATAATTGTCTCTCAAAAAATAACAATCAAATGAAAGTGCTTCCTCTAAATAACTACTTGTTGCTAATCTAACTTTTTGAGGCAGTGATTTAATCAACTGAACATTCATAAAAGGGCTTGAACCAATTAATTCGCCTTTACTTGCACCAAACTTACTAAGAGTCTGTCTTGCTTTCTCTGAATTATATTGTTGTTTTACAGATTCATTGTAAGCTTCCAACACTTCGTCACCTAAAACACTAGCTACCTCGAAGCTTTCCGGAATTTTATATAACTCAACTTGTCTTGCCATGCTCTTCCATATAACAAAGGGTATATAAATTTTTATATCTTATAATTATTAAACATTCAACAAAAAAATAAAAATTAAAAATGCCAATAAAATTCGGACCAGCAGGAATTGGAAGCATTAAAGATGCAGTTTCAAATCTTGAAGAATTTCATAAAAAAGGATTAAGGGCTTGTGAAATTGCATTTACTTACGGTGTTTACATAAAAAATAAAGAAGATGCTGAAGTAATTGGAAAAAAAGCAAAAGAGTTGGGAATTTCATTAAGCATTCATGCTCCTTATTGGGTTAATTTAAATTCACATGAAAAAGAAAAAATTGAGGCAACAAAAAAAAGAATTCTTGATTGTTTGAAAGTCGGAACTTGGTTAAAGGCTGAGAGGGTTGTTTTTCATCCTGGTTATTATGGAAAGATGAGTAAGGAAGAAACATATGAAAATGTTAAAAATCAAATTCAAGAATTAATGAAAATTAGAAAGGAAAATAATTACACTCCATTGTTAGCCCCTGAAACAATGGGAAAAGTCAATGTTTTTGGGAGTGTTGATGAAGTAAGAAAATTAGTAAATGATACAGGATGTAGTTTTTGCATAGATTTTGCGCATATTTTGGCAAGAGAAAAAAATTATTTGTTTAAAGAAACCCTTGAAAAATTTAAAGATTTTAAAGAGATGCATTTGCATTTTTCTGGAATTGTTTATGGAGAAAAAGGAGAGAAACATCATAAAGCAACTCAAGAAAGCGAATGGAAAAAATTAATAGATGCTCTTAAAAAGTTTGCAAAAAATAAAGAAATAATAATTATAAATGAGGCGCCTGATTCTCTAGGCGATTCAATAAAAGGGTTGAAGATTTACAAATCACTATAAATATTATAAACTCCAATATATTACCTAAGTATCACCTAAGAAAAAATAGTTCGCAACAGGTTGCTCAAGAATATTAAGTTAGAAATTGAATTTATTAGACTTACTCATTAACATTTTATTTTAAACGAACAACATGACAAGGTCTGTTGTGAGCTATTAATTGTTGATAAGTGGATTTTATTCACTAAATGTTTGTACATAGAGTGAAAAGGTTTAGCACTTTAAAATTACGTTAACATGTTATCACCATAAAGTTTATAAATGAAAATTTTGTATCTAAAATAGCGGAAATCAAGTGTTTCTGCATAACTAAATTTAACATAGAAAAGATGAGAAACAGTAAAATTTTGGTTTCTTTTCTTCCAATTTTGGCAGCTTTGTTCGTAGTTTCTAGTGTAGCTGCTCTTGACTGGGATGGAGACCTTGTAGAGAACACGTTTAGTTCTTTATCTATTGAAATTGATGACATCCCTGTTAATGGAGATGAAATAAGCGTTATTGGTGGAGATACCATGAAGGTTGAAGTATGGTTCACATCAGACGTTTATGACAAAGATGTTACAGTAGAAGCAGAACTTGAAGGCGATAAATTGGACGTAAATGCAATTACCTCACCTTTCGATGTAGAGCCTGGTAAGAGATACAAGAAAACTCTTACAATAAAGGTTCCATATGAGCTTCAAGATGAGCTTAATGACAAGCTAGAGCTTAACATTGAAATTGATGGTGAAGACCACAAAACTAAAGTGGATGCAATAGAGCTTAATGTCCAAAGACCTTCATACAATGTAGGAATAAAGTCTGTAAGCACTCCTCAATCAGTTCAGGCTGGCGAAGAGTTCCCTGTTGAAGTTGTCTTGAAGAACATAGGTTACAATGACCTTGATGACCTATACGTTACTGCAAGCATCAAAGAACTAGGAATAATGAAGTCAGGATACTTTGGAGACATTGTTGCACTTGAATGTGATGATAGTGATGACAATGAATTTCCATGGAGTTTTGGCACTTTAAACAGAAACTGCGATGAAGATGACCCAGACAGTGTTTCGGGCAAGTTAATGCTAGAGGTTCCTTACGGAACAAAGGCTGGCACTTACTCACTTGAAGTTGTTGTAGAAAATGAAGACACAACTAAAACTGCAAACACACAAGTTGTTGTTGAAAATGAATTTGATACAACCGTATACAAGTCAGGAATGAGTCTATGGATTGTTAACCCAACAAACAACGTTGTAGGTTATAGGCTAGTTGCAGAATCCCCAGCAAGCGTTTCTGAAAGCATTGTGTTTGTACCTGCTGGTGCAAGCAAATCAGTAGCTGTAACCTCTGGTGTTGAAGGAGAATACAACTTTAATGTGAATGTTTTCACATTGAAAGGCGACCTTGTTGATAAGGTAAACTTCAGCGGAAGCGGTGTTGCTAATGGAGCTGCTGTCGATGGCGGAGAAACAAACCCAATAGTTGTCTTGACAGTTATTTTGGCGATAATCTTTATCGTGCTTTTAATTGTCTTGATTGTATTGATTGGAAAGAAACCTGAGAAATCTGGAGAATTCGGGGAAAGTTATTACTAAATTCCTTTTTTCTTTTTTTATTTTTATTTTATAACTTTCTCTTCTCTTTTTGTTAAAAAAGAGACTGCGAAGATTTTATCTGAGCTTTTTCTTTTTTTATTTTTATAATAATGTTTTTAAAGAGAATATATTAAGAATTAAGATGGTAAAAAATTATCCCAGATATGTATTGTATCACTGGCAGAATAGAGTTGCTGTTTTAGAAGTTAGCCATGATTTATCTAAGAGGGTTACTGACTACTCGGTTGTAAGAAATGTCGATTTGACTGGATTTTTAGGAGACACTTCAAGAATAATTCATGCTTCTCAAATAGATAAAAATTTAGACATGGAATTTGCAGCTAAATATAGAAATGCCAGACCTTTTACAAATGAAGAAATAAAAAACTTAAGAAATAATGGTAAAGCATATTGATGATAGAGTTGAACACACTAATATTAAAAAGAGTGTAAAGAAATATATAACATATTCTGCTATATCTTTTGTTGTTGGAACTGGCTTGCTTTATTATAATGCTAAAAAACAAAATATTCTTGGAACTGTAACAGGAGTAACGCTTATACTTTCATCTTTGTATTCCGGGATAAACGTATTAAGAAATGTAGGGGGAAATGCAAATGTCAATCAAAGAAAGGATAATAATGAAAGGAGAAATTATGACTTAGGGGGTCTTTAAAAAACTAATCTCTTGGTGCTCCGGCCGCCGCAGCTGCCGCAGCATCGTCATAAACTTCAATAGCACAATTATCATCAGTATTTTCAATTCCTGCAGGATGATGATTTCGCGTTTCAACAACTCCGTCTCCGTCAAAATCTAGATTTGCAAACCTTCCTGTTTGAGGCTCAATAAATACAATAGAACCATCTGGTGCATGAACATCTGTAACACAATGACCATATCTTGGACCAACTGCAGGAGTGCACCAATAAACAGTATAGGTTGCATTATACCCTCTTGCTGTAAGATTTCTTTCTAAATTATCAGCAAAATCATCACAATCATAGACACCAGGGACATATGTACCATTATGGACATTACTATCATTGATAGCTCTAGTAAGATTATCTACCCAACTAGTTAAACCTGGGCTGGTAATATTGGCTGGAGTATAATTTACTGGTATGCCTGGAGGACCCTCGCTTGTTGTTTCTCCTGGAACACATTCTTGAACAACCCCATCATTTGCATCACATGTATTAAAAGGTTCACGAGTACAACCCTCTTCATAACAACAAGTCACAGTGCAAGGCGCTTCTCCTCCCTTGAATACGTAATTTACTAACTTAATTATATCTGCCGAAGTTATTTTACCATCCATGTTTGTGTCTGCTGTCCACAAAGGATCTGGAGCAGGACCTCCTTTGAAGACATAGTTTACTAATCTTATAATGTCTGCAGAATTTACAGTTCCGCTATCATCAAGATCTCCGCACATACTTACTTCTTGAGGTGGTGCAGGATCAACATGAATTCTTACAGGTAAAAATCTTTCTGATACGAAACATTGTTCTCCAGCATGAAACTCTACTAGATAATCTCCAGCCTGACCTATCATCGGTGTCCAAGCAAAAGTACTGATTACACTTCCAAAACCCGACACTGTTGGATAACTTGCTACAGGAGGCAAAATACCTGCCCAAGTGCAAACCGGTAAAGGATTACCATTTTGATCATAATGCTCAGCTATTATATTAAACTGCAATAATTCATTTTCATTTACATTACAAAAACAATTTCCATTAATAGTACATTCTGGATCATTAAAATTACACGAAGAAGATTCACTTAAACCATTAATTTGATAAACAATTGAAGAAGTTTCAGTTTGAGTTTCACTATCTTCTTCCTGAACAGTTAATGCATAAACAATTCCTAATGTTGCTAATAAAATTATAGTAAGAATTCCAAAATACAATACACTTCTCCCTTTTTTGTTCCCCATTTTAACCCCGTATTAACAATATTGAAGTTGCACTAATATTTAAATATTTCCATACTTTTTTAATAATAAGTTAATTTACTATATACTATAATACGAATTACTTTATACTTTTAAATAAATCTAAAGTACAGTTTATTGATAATAAACAATATATAAAGATTAAATTATATTCATCAAGAAACTCTAAATGCTTAGTTAAGTAATAGTGAACTAAAATTTACACGTTAAATGTTAGAGTTACAATATTTTATTGACTTAAATTTATTTAAAATATCATAAAATTCAATTTTCTATAAACTTCACAAACAAAAACCCAGTGCTTCTCTCAATTTCTTCAAACACATTTCCTTCTCTTTTTATGGCAACTATATCTTGTCCTCCAGTATCAGCAGAGTTAACAGGAGCAACCAAAATTCCATTATTACTTAATTGCTCAAGAATTTGTTTTGGAACTTCTTGTACAGCTGCGCTGATTAATATCCTGTCATAAGGAGCATTTTCTTTAAGCCCATCTTTCCCGTCTTTATTATGAACTTGAACATTTTTCATGTCCTTAAGTGTTTTTTTTGACCTCTCGGCTAATCCCGGAACAATTTCAACTCCATAAACACTTCCTTTCTTGCCGACTAATTCTGAAAGCAAAGCTAAAACATAACCACTTCCAGAACCAATTTCAAGGACTTTGTGACCTTCTTTAACTCCTAACAAAGTTAGTATCATTCCTATTGTATAAGGCTGTGAGATTGTCTGATCATAGCCTATTGGAAAAGCATTGTCTTCATATGCATGCTCCTTCAATTCCTGGAGAAAAAAATCTCTTCTATCGACTTTTGTGAACGCCTCTATGATTTTTGGTGAAAAGCCACGAGATTTCAAAGACATTAATAATTGTTCTCTATTCATTTTATTTGTAAAGGGAATTTATGGAATTTTTAATTCAGGTTTTTTCATTTTGTAATTAAGAAATTAGAGTTTAAATAATTAGTGAAATTACCATTCAACTTTCAAAGAAGCTGGAAGTTTCCATTTTAATCTTTTTTGCTCTGTATGATAATGTTTTTTACAAAGATAACTCCAACCTTTTTTCTTTTTTCCTTTCATCATAAAAGGATAAACTTCTGCATAAGCTTTATTAGTGCAAATATCAGGATAATCACAACAAGGAAATTCTTTTTTATTTCTAAGAATTTTAAACCTTATTGTTGAATTTTTGTCTTTAATGTTTATATTACTCTTCAATTTTCTTAATTTGAATGCCTTATCATAATATTTTGTAATTATTTCCATCTTGTGAAATTATAAATGCTAGATTATAACGCCATGGCTACTACTCTCGATACAAAGAAATAGCTTCTCTTGTTCTTTTTATAAGTTCATTCATGTCCTTTGCTTGACTATGGCAACCAGGAAGTTCAACTACCTCAGATATTAAATAACCATCTTCTCCTTTCTCAATTATTAAATTAAAAGCAACCATATTAATTAGTGAATTAAAGATTATATAAGTTTTTCTATATCTTCAAACTCACAATCTTAGATATTCCATCATGCATACGACGGAAACGAAGTTTACGGAGTCATGATTTAAATCTTCAAGCTAACAATCTTAGATATTCCATCATGCATAGAAACTCCGTAAAGATTTGTTGCATTTGATATCACTTCGTCATTGTGGGTTATGATAACATACTGGCCTTTCTGCATATATTGTCTAAGCAAATTTGAAAGCCTCTCAGAATTTCTTTTATCTAAAGCTGCATCAATCTCATCAAGAATGTAGAAATGATATGGTTTATATTCCTGAATGGCAAATATTAAAGATAAAGCAACGAGTGTTTGCTCACCTCCTGATAAAGATTTAACATCAAAATACTTTCCGTGTCCTGTTTTTACAGTTATGTTTATGCCACCTTCGAATGGTTCTTTCCTATTTTCAAGTTCCAAAAAAACCTCTCCTTTTATGCTTAGCTGTGAGAAGTTTTTTGAGAAAATGTCATTTAAAGAGTCAAGAGTTCTCAAGAATGTTTTCTTCTTCTTAACATCAATCTCATGTATAATCTTAAGTATACTTTCTTTTTCTTTAGTTATAACCTTCACTTTTTCATTGATTGAATCGTATTCTTTCTTGATAGAATCATATACTTCTAATGCTCTTAAATTTACACTCCCTAAATTAGATAGAATTTCTTGAGTCTTAGAAAGCCTTTCTGTTAAAATTTCTTTTCCAGCCTTTATTATTTCAACATCCTGAAAGCCAAGCATTTCAATTTCTAGATTTTCGACTCGTGCATCAAATTTTGCTTTTTCGATTTTAATGTCATTTACTGCTTGTTCAAACATATGTATTTCATTCTGTTTTTTAGCTACTTCAATTTCTATCTCTCTTATTCTAACTTGAAAGCTGTCTCTCTGAGAAATTAAAGATTCAAATTTCCTAGAAAGCTCTTCTTCTTGTTTTCTTTTTCTATTTAGGATTTCTTCTTTTTCATCTAACCCTGCCTTTTCTGACTCTACATTTTCAACAAGCTCTTCCTCTTCTCTTGAAAGTTGTTTTAATGATATTTTCATTCTTTCGAGTTCTCTTTGTTTAAATGAGATTTCAGACGACAATGTTTCCATATTTCTAGAAGAAATTTCTTGCAACTCAACTCTAGCTGTTTCGTATTTCTGTTCTATGTTTGCATTTTCATCACAATTTTTTTCGAGTCTATTTCTTATCTTTTCGAGTTCTGAAATTTCTGCGTTAAGCATCTCTGTTTTTTCATGAAGTTTTTTTATTTGGTTTTTCTTTTCGTCAATTCCAGAAAGTCTTGTCAAATCAGATTCTCTTTTTAAAGCCTCTGTATTTATCTGCTCTATATCATTAATCAATAAATCTCTTTTTTTATAAATCTCACCAAGAGCCTTGTCTGACTCTTGAATTTGTTTTTGAAGAGATGAAATTTTAAGAGATGCTTCCTTACTTATTGAATGAACATGGTCTTTTGTTATCTTGCTTTTGCATATAGGGCATATATCCATGGAAGATATATTATTGACTAACTTATTTTGTTTATCTATTTCATACTCTCTTGTTGAAGATAGTTTTTCAAGTTCTTTCTCTTTTCTGTTTAAATCACCAAGAAGGGCTTTCTTTTCTGATAAAAGCAATCTAAGGTTTTCGACTTTTTCAGTGCTGGAATCTCTATCAAAAAGTTCTTTAGAAAGGTTTTTTATTTGACTTAAAAAAATGTCTGATTCTGCCTTATAACCCTGAAGAAGAACTTTTTTATCTTCTAACCTCTGTTTTATTGATTTAAGTTCTGATTTAGCAATGTAAAATTTTTTTCTCTGCTCTTCTAATCTCTCAAGTTCTTGCTTCTTTGCTTCAAGCTCTTTTTGTTTATTTGTCTTTAAAGAAGATTTAGAATCTTTGCTAAGATCTTTTAAAGAAAGCTCGTTATTTCTAATAGACCTAAGTATTTCTTGTTTTTGATTTTTTATATCAGATAACTTTGATTCGTAGTTTTCTAGTCTTACTGAAGAGCCGGCAATCTCCGCCCTTATATTTGCTATTTCCTGATTTAATCTTTCCTGCTCAAGGCCTGTTGATTCTTGTATATTTGAGTTGATTGATAAAATTTTTTTTTGGAAATTTTCTATCGAAGCTCTTAAATTAGATATGTTGCTTCTTACTTTTTCTATTTCCTTATTTTTCTTTTCGATTTCTAATTTTATTTTTTCAACTTCTTTTTTATTTGTAAGCAGATCTTGATTAATTATGCTCGCTTTTAATTTTTTTACATCCTCTTCTAATTTTTTGAATTTTAAAGCTTGTTGTCTTTCTTTTTCTAAATTATTTAAATACGACGTTCTTTCCTTGAGTATGGCCATGACCTCTTTGAGTTTTTCCTCTGTTTTTTCAAGCTCTCTTAAGGATTTTTCTTTCCTTGATTCATAGACAGCAATCCCTGAAACCTCTTCAAGAACTTTTCTTCTCTCTTCTGCATGCATGTTTACAAAATTCTGTATTTCTCCTTGTAGAATTATGTTGAATCCATTTGGATCTACTCCTGCTTGGGCTAAAAGACTCAAAATCTCTTGTCTTGTTTTTGTTTCATTATTTATTTTGTAAATGCTTTGACCGTTTTTTCTGACTATTCTTTTTATTGAAACTTCATTAGAATCTACTGTAAATGCTTTGTCTAAATTGTCAAACACAAGTTCAACTCCTGCCTCTTTTGATGGAGAAGCTACTTTTGATCCTAAAAATATCAAATTTTCAGCCT
Organism: Candidatus Woesearchaeota archaeon; assembly: GCA_964497435.1. Lineage (GTDB taxonomy): Archaea > Nanobdellota > Nanobdellia > Pacearchaeales > GW2011-AR1 > CAZCCD01. The sequence continues at coordinate 62,988 of CAZCCD010000006.1, forward strand.
TTGCAGCCCTCATTGATTTAATACTTAACCTTCCAAGGACAAAACAAAGTGCTTCTGCTACGTTCGATTTCCCAGATCCATTAGGCCCAAGTATAACATTAATTCCTTGATTAAATGGGAGTTCTGTTTTTCGTGGAAAGCTCTTGAATCCGTGCATTACCAGTTTTTTTATATGCATAATGAAAACCTCCTGCGGGTTTTCCATCCAGCAACCAACCGAATCTTTCCTTTGCCTCTGACTGATTCGGACTGAAAACCTAAAGGTATTTATTTACATTTTTACTAACCAGGTCTTTCCTGCTTGAGTCCACACTCGCTTCTGGACTATTCTCGTGTAAATTCTCGTTGCCTCCAAAGAGACCTGATAAAATAAAAATAAAAGGATGTTTTTAAAGTTTGTTTGGATGAAAAAATAGGATAGTTATTTACTCCAACTTCTTCTGCTCTTTTTGTGTTAAAGCATCTTTCCATGTGCTCCAAGTCTGCCTGAAAATTCCGTGCTCTTTAAATTTCCTGATATTGTTCTCAAGAAATCTCTGTGTAAGAGGATCTGAAGAATAACCAGAACCTATTTCTTTTCCATATATTTCTTTCAGTTTATCCATTTCTTTTTCCCTTACACACTTGGCTAATATAGAAGCTGCAGAAACACTGACATAATTCACATCTGCCTTATGCTCACACGAAATTTCGAGATTAGAAAGATTGTTTATCTTAGTTTTTAAATAACCTGTCCAGGTAGTTATGTTTGTCGATGGACAATCAACAATTACTTTTATTTTGCCTAAGCCTTTATTTATTTTGTTTATAATTTCAGCTGTCATTAATGCCTCAACCCTATTCAAATTTGTTCCTTCACCCGACCTGTCATCAATCTCAGATGGATGTATTATTGCTATTTCAAAACCCTCTACTTTTTCTTTAATTTTGCCCTCTAAAAACTCTCGTCTTTTTTGCGTTAATAATTTAGAATCCTTAACACCAAGTTTTTTAAATTCTCTTTCAGCATTCTCATTAACAAGGACCCCTGCCAAAACCATTGGTCCTATGAGAGGACCTCGTCCGGCATCATCTATTCCTAATATAAGTGTCATTTGAATCCTCCTCACTTTTTTTGGAATATGAACCACTCATAGAAAAAATAAACCCTATAGCAGCTCCCATAAGAATAGATGAAGGAATAAGATAAATATCATACTTAGTAAAACTTATTGTTAAAGGAATTTTTAAGTTGTTGAATTTCTCAACATCAAATAAAGCCGTGCCTGCCCCTAAAATTCCTCCAAGAGCTGCCCCCTTACCAATACTACTTAAAGAAAGTCTTTCTATTCCCATATCTATTACAGAAAAGATTTATATAAAAAGATTACTGTTGTATAAAAAGAACCAAGGTTCTTCTTATGACATCTCCTTTTAAGGAAAAAGGAAGCTGGAAGTCGCAGGTTCAAATCCTGTCCTGGGCATTTGCTATTGAAGGAATGAAACAATACTTAGATAAGAGATTTGTATATTAATAATTCAGTTAAGTAATTTTGAAAAATATACTATTATGAAAAAACATTTTTAATTATCAGTAAAATATTTTCTATTAATGTATTTGGTTTAGGTGTTGATTTTTGAGCTTCTTCAATATAATTTATGGTTTCTTCTAAAGTCATTTCATTTGCTGATAAACTTGATGATTGAAGTGTTATTTCTAATTCTAAAGATGCTGCTGGTCCTAAAACAGGAGCCCCGCATTTAGGAGCAGGGCCTCCTTTGAAAATATAATTAACTAAATATATAACATCTGCAGAATTAATTACACCGTCATTGTTTACATCTCCAACTTCTCTTATTGGGATTGGAGCGGGCCCGCCTTTAAAGATATAATTCACAAGATAAATAATATCTGCACTCGTTATTGTTTTATCATTATTCACATCTCCGCAAAATAATATTTCCATGTTCTGGAATTTTCTTCCTAGACTGTCTGCAAACTCTCCTTTAGCAATTTTTATATTAGTTGGATTTGGGTTTGAAGTTAAATTTTTAAATTTTAAAGACGATAAAAGTTTGCCTTGACTGAAATTATTTGTATTAGCAACAACGACTTTTCCTGGACTTGATAAAGGAACAATTTTTCCACTTGCATTAGTCAAATTAAATTGAGAAGTGCTATAATTTATTTCAACTTGTGCTACTCTTACTTGACTGCTTGAATATCCTAAAGCATCAACAAAAACACTAGAAATAGTGTTGTTGCCTAAAAGAACATATCCAGTAAGACTTATTGTTGGGAAAGATGAGCAAGT
>CAZCCD010000007.1:0-39807 GCA_964497435.1 Candidatus Woesearchaeota archaeon
TTTTTTACTAATAAAATTACGGGTTTAAAATGGAAAATAAGATGAATATTTACTATGATGAAGAAGGCGATTTCTTAGAGATATCTTCTGGGGGTATTTCCAATTGTTATTTTGATAATGTAGGTAATGGAATTTTTAAGATAACTGATAAAAAACTAAAGAAATTAAAGGCATAGCTATTTTTAGCTTCAAGAAAAGGACAGCTAATTTAGAAGAAATTAAGCTTTCTCTTCCATTTAATTTTAATATTAGTTCTTAATTAAAACTACTTACTTTCGGAACTGTTGTCGAAGCAACTGAAAAACTAATTAAATAATCATCAGAGTTTTTATTTCCAGAAGAATCTTTACATTTAACATAATACTTGTAAGTTTTTCCGTTAGTTAAACCAGTTATTAATTTTGAATGGGTTGTTGTATCAATTGCAGAGAAAGAGTTTGTCATATAATCATATAAAACATTTGAAACTGTTGAATATTTACATGTAGCTATCTCATCTGTTGTCAATGAAATTGTTGTGCTTGTTGTTGAACTAGACAAAGTTCCAGTAGGTTTTCCATTTGATCTGATTGGAGGAATTATGTCAATACTTAAACCAGCATTGTTTAATGATGATTGTGTTTCTTGTAATTCTGTTTGAGTGTAAGTTGTCTGCACATTTACAGGAGAAATCTGAGTTCCACATATAGGAGCAGGACCTCCCTTGAAAACAGAATTTACTAAATAGATAACATCTGCTGCACTTATATGTCCATCTCCATTCACATCAGCTGCATTTAAATTCGCTGGAGCAGGACCTCCTTTGAAGATGAAGTTGACAAGATAAATAATGTCGGCTGATGTGACTTTTCCGTCGCTGTTTGTGTCGGAACAAACAGGTGATTTTACAATTATACGAACATGAATATTTTCGTATTTATCCCCATCACTTACCCCAAGTATAATAGTGTAATTATTTGGTATGGTGTATACCCAGGTTATGTTTTTTCCACCTTCAATCATAGAACACATTCCCATATCCCAGTAATAAGTAAGTTCATCACCATCAACATCATAAGAGCTACTTCCATCAAAAAATATTTCTTGTCCAACGAAAAATTCTTGATAAGAATAAGGTGTATCTATAATTGGAACTGGGGGGTTATTTATTTTGTCATAATTCCACTTTTCTCCATCATACTCAAATTCGTCATGCATGTAAAGAACATCTTCTTTGCTAATATCAGCCAACCAATCAATTTGATATGTGCCAACATCACAATTGCCGAAATCAGGTATGTTTGTATAAACTTCTTCATATAAATTATCGCAATAGATATAAAAAGAGACATCACTAACTTCTTTGACACTTCCATCTGGTTTTTTAATTGAAACAAATGTTGTATCTTTAGCATCAAATCTAGACGGAAATATCATACTCTTTTCTTCGTCTCTAAAAACCCCATAAATGGCTGCATAAGGATCAAAATTTTCTATTTCCAATGATTGTTTTAAAGGAGGCTTAAGGAAATTGTATTGTTCTCTTTTATTAAATGGTTTACAAATACCATTAACTGGAGCAAAAATATTATAGGTATATATTTCCCTATCTTGCCAGCTTTCAATATCTTGGTTAAAGTTATTGTAATTAAAGAAGTGATAGGTACTTAGACACAAATATTCTGGAAATGTACAAATAGGATTCAAAATATAAACATATTTGTTATTTGGCACAATTATATCAATAAAACCCCCATACATACTAGGAAATTTGTAGAAGTTTAATACATATTTATTGCTGTATTTTAAGGAATCGTAAAAACTATAGGTTTTTTGTGAAATTTTAGAGTTATTGACAAATATAGAAACATTTGACTTATTTGCAGTAATTGGATATGGAGCATCACGATTCCAATTAAAATACATTTCCACTGGCAGGTACATCAAATCTCCTTCATTAATACTTTTTCCATTTTCTCTTGCAGAAAATAAGAATATTGAGTTTGGTACAGGGAATATTTTATTATCTAACTTAAATCCAAATGAAAAATTTGTAATCTCTGGAAAATAGGGGGGATTAGAATAATAGTAAGGATATGGTTTTTGAGCTAAATTATATATCGGAGCAATATGATACCAACTTATTGGATTATATATTATCTGATATAAAGTCATATTTTTTTCGTTTAATATCTCTTTAACATTTGTACTAGCTTCCTTAGCCCCGCTCTCATAAAAATCTAAAGTCATATTATCTGTGTTTGTGTAATCAATAGTATCACTAATAAAAGACATCCTCCATTTTTTTCCAAAATCCGCATTTGTTATTCCTTCTATAAAAATATCAAATTTATCTATAGATTTATTATGAAAATGTTCAAAATAAAGAGGATAAATAGTAATGTTACCTTCTTTAGAAGCGATTTTTTCAGTTCTGATATAATAATCTCCAGTTTCCTCAAATTCATTGAAAGGATCATTAAGAAGGTATAAATTATACCATTTATCTTCTTCTTCATTATAAAAAATATTTGTTATATAATGTAAATTTAATCTGTTAAGTATAGAAAAACTAACCGGTAAAACTATTTCACGCTCATAATCTTTAAATTCGCAGTCATTATAAACATCAATATTTATAGAACCAAAATAAAAATCCTTTTTTAAATTCTTAAAATTAAAGTTTAAAGTTATATCCTTTTGTTCGTTAGGTTCTAAGCAAAAAAGATTAGATAAAGCATCAGCAGATTCAAATGAAATTATATTAAAACCACTTCCCGATATATTACTAACAGGATTAATTAAAATTTCTATACCTATAGATTTGTTTGCCAAATTTTTAAGTGTAAAGTTTGTCGTATTTATATTATTATGATTTACAGTTCCAAGGTCAAGGCTATGGGGGGTTATAACAATGTCTGGATTAACTGCTTTTAATGCATTAACTCTCCCACTACCTTGGTATAAAACACTGTAACCTAAATTTTCAGAAGAACTTTTTAATCTTTCTTTTACTTCTTTTGGATTTAAGCTTTGATTAGATTGTTTTATAAGTGCTGCAATACCTGAAACTATTGGCGCTGACATGGAAGTTCCAGCTAGTTGAATGTGTTCTTTATCAAAGCAAGGATAGTAATAAGGGTCCTTTCCTTCTGGGAAGGTTGAGTCAAATCTGGCTGCACAAATAATTGCTCCAGGAGCAACGACATCTGGTTTAATTCCAATAAGAGTTGGGCCTTTAGAACTGAAAGAAGTTATTTGATCAACTCTTGGATTATCATCTCCCCAATAATTGCAGATAGAAGTAGTACTATTAACACAGTTGCAAGAAGAATATTTTGAATATCCATCATCACAAGAAGGATCATTATTGTAAAAATTTTGATAATCTTTTTTATAAGTTGCTCCGACAGTTATTGCATTTTCTGCATTTGCCGGTGTTGTAACGCCAATTACTCCTATACCTCCCAGCCCAGCATTACCTGCAGAAACTACTGATATAACACCGACATCAACAGCATTATTAATTGAATTAGATACAGGGTTTCCAGGTTCTCCGTATCCACCTAAACTTAAGCTTATTACATCTAAATGATCTGAAAAATCTCCATCTTGATTTGGGTCAACAGATCTTTCTATCGCCCCTATAACATTACTCCAAGTACCACCAAAATTGTTAAAAACCTTATATGAGTAGATTGTTGCTTCTGGAGCAACACCATTTAAAACTCCTTTTCCCGCAGCTATTGAAGCAACATGTGTTCCATGTCCTATCTCATCAATAGGATCAGAATCGTTATTTGCAATGTCCCAACCACCTTCAACCTTACATCCAACTCCAAAACACCCCCCAAGATCAGGATGAGTATAATCAACTCCAGTATCAATTATCCCAATAGTTACTCCTTTACCAGTTAAATTAGTTCCATTAATCTGCATGTTCCAAACTCTATCAACACCAATTAGGGGGGCAGAGTCCATAAGTGTTGTATAAACTGGATAATCTGGGTATATATTTTTAATTTTTTCAGACTTCTTTATATATTTTAAATTTTCAAAAGATATATCAATAGATATACCATTAAATGTATTAAAAAATTCTCCAGTTATCTTTATTTGTGGTAAGGCATTTTTTATTTCACTTTTTATATCCTCATGATTAATTATCACTTGATCTTTGTAAGAAGAAATCTGGCTTAAAGATGCAGCATAGCCTAAACTCCTTTCCAATTCAAATTTCTTTTCAATAATTGGTTTATCACTAAACTCAATTATATATACACTATAATTTTGTTCAGAATCATTAATTTTTATACCGTCTTCTTTGTTATCTAATTCCAAACTTAGCTCTTCCACAGATAAAGATTTTAGATTGTTCCAATCAATTTTTATGGCCATATTATTTTTGATTAAAAGAAAAGGAGATGCACATGTCCCATTTTCTGTACATGTGTAATAAGAAGGACATCCACAAATTTGGCATTTATGTGTCAAAGTGCCATTGTAACAATATCTTGGTAGCCACTCAGAACATTCTCCATATTTTAATCCATTTTCACATATATTAATTAATGTTTCACCTTCTCCTCCACCTAAATTTATACTCCTCAACAACTCTCCATCAGGCGAGAAAAAAGTCTGGCCTGTTTTAATGCTGTCTTTTATGCCGTCAAAAGAATATACAAAAAAAAGTTCAGCTATTAACAAGAATAGCAAAAAAATACGCAGATTTTCACTCACCTTCTTTTTCATATATTTTAATTGGTTTAAAGCTATTTAATTTTTGTCATTTTTCACTTAAATTGTTTTTCCAAAAACAATTTAAACTAGTTCTTATTTTATGTATAATAGAGATATTACAGAAAAGAGGAAAAATGTTAGACTTAATCATAATTGGTGCAGGGCCTGCTGGCATGACAGCTGCGATTTACGCTGCGAGGAGAAAAATTAATTTTATAATAATCAGCATGGATATTGGAGGCCAGATGTCTTGGAGCTCTAGTGTTGAAAATTATCCTGGTACAACACATATTACAGGAGCAGAATTAACAAGAAATTTTCAGAAGCATTTGGAGAGCTATGGAATTAAGATAAAACAAGAAGAAATCATAAAAGTTGGAAAAAAAGGAAAAATTTGTATTGTTAAAACCAAGAAAAATAATTATGAAGCCAAGACAGTAATCATAACTGCTGGGAAAAGTCCGAGAAAACTCGGAGTTCCTGGAGAAGAGGAATTTCTTGGAAAAGGAGTTAATTATTGTGCTGCATGTGAGGCCCCACTTTACAGCGGAAAAACAGCGTTAGTTGTCGGAGGCGGAAATTCGGGATTAGATGCAGCATTATTTCTTTCTGAATATGCAAAGAAAATCTACATTTTTGAAATAATGGATAAATTAATGGGAGAGCCTTATTTACAAGACAAAGTAAGAAAAGAGAAAAAAATAGAAACCATGACAGGAGTTAAGATAAAAGAGATATTTGGAGACAGCTTTATGAAAGGAGTTAAATATGAGAAAGCTGGAAAAGAATTTACATTAAAGGTTGATGGAATGTTTATTGAAATTGGCCTCGTGTCTAAAACAGATTTTACAAATGTCAAAAAAAACAAATGGAAGGAAATAATGATTTTTAGGAGCACTAAGACTTATGAAGAGAATTTGACTAACATTCCTGGAATTTTTGCTGCAGGAGATGTGACAGACATTCCTGGAAAGCAGATTGTTGTTGCTGCTGGAGAAGGATGCCAGGCTTTTTTAGCTGCAATGGATTATATAAATAAGTTTGATAGTAAAGCCAAGTCTAAGTAAACTATTTTTGTTGGTCTTTTATAGACATGTTTCTTGGGTCTATCTTATTTACTTCTTTTATTTTATCAAAAATAGAATCAGTGCTCAATAATTCTTCATTATTTATTAGTACAGAAGCAACATGAACAGCGTCAAACATATTTAATTCAGAATATTTTTCAATTAATTCCTGGCTTTTGTTAATTATGTTTTCATTAATCTCAACAATTTTTATTTTATGGCCATTTATCTTTTTTAACGCATTTATTGCCTCTTTTCTTGAATATTCTCTAAGTAAAACAAGTCTTGCCTCTATTACATTTAAAGCAGATGTTTTAGGAGAGCTAATTTTTTTAATATTAACATATTTTTTTAGCCAATCTTCATCTTTTATCAATGCAAGAATAATATCTGTATCAAGATACATCTGCCTTTCTGCCTCTTCTTATGCCTTCTTTTATCTCCTCATAAGCATAGTCTTCAGCTCTTTCATGCACTCTTTTCATCATGATTATCACTAACCTTGCTCCAAATTTAAGTGCTTCACTTCTACTGTCAAAACTGCCTTCTTCAACTAATTTGTCTAACTCGTCTGCCAATCCTCCTGGCAAGGATAAAGGAACTATTTTTCTTTTCATATATACTACACGTATACTAGGGTATATATATTTTTCTACGTAAACGTGCAGTTTTAACCCCCTTTTCTGTTACTTTTTTATAGTAGTCAATAAACCCAAAGGTTTAAAAACCCGAAATTCTATGGAAAAAGCATGGTAGAATCATTAGAAACAACATATCAGATAAGAAAAGCAGAACCGAGAATTGAAAGAGGAGTGACAAAAATAATAGTTCCACACAAAGGAAAAGAAGCTTCCTTTGTTCACCCTAGTCAAGGACCTCACAACTATCAAACTGTTGGAAGAGGGGTTTTGGCGAGAGGTTTAAATGTTCCAAATGGAGATTACACTGCTTCTTTACTTCATGCTGCATATTGTTCTGATGCTCAAAACGAGCCCGAATTTAATGAAATCAGAGATAATATGACAAATAAATTGCTCTGGGTTTTTGACAGAAATTTGTGGACACCAGAAGGAGTTTATGTTGTTTATGATAAAGATGCCAAAGGATTAAGTGAGCCATTAAGAGTAAATGATCTTGAAAAAGAGCTTAAAGGAGTTAGAAAGAGGGATGGAATAAAGTTTAGCAGCGATGGAAAAGTTAGATTTGCACCAAAAGATACTTATGTCTTAGGAGAACATACATCTGAATCTTTGGCTAAAGATGGTTTTGTTAGAGTAAGTTATGGTGAAGAAGGAGCTGAAAAACTAGGAGAAGTTTCTGCTTCTAAGCATTTTAAGTATAAGCCCAGAACATTTGGAGTTAATGTTAATGAAGGTGAAGAGCCTATTTTAAGAGTTGCTAGTCTTGACTCCTACAGGGGCTTTGGCAGGGGTTGGCTTGTTGTCAACGGCTACGGCTGGAGCGACGGCAGCTTCGGCTATGCTTTTGGGGTGTTGAAATAGGACGCTTGCGTCGCGCCGAAAAAACAAATAAGTTTTTAATTTACTTCTTACTATTTGTCCTGCCTTAGTAAAGCTTTATGCTTTCTAGGGCCACATGCATCTTACTTATGCTAAATGAGCAAACACTCTCCATCTAAGAAGAAATGTTTCTAAAAGAATTTATGCTATTGGAGAATCAAATACTTTTCTTTGAAAAAACAATATAATCCAACAAAAACCCTTAAATATACTTCTTACTTTCGTAGATTAAATTAAAAGAGGCTGATTGAAAAATGAAAACACTATCTAGTTTTAATTTTAAAAATAAAAATGTTTTATTAAGGGCTGATTTAAATTCAGATGTTGTTAATGGCAGGGTTTTAGGTTCTGAGAGAATAAGACAAAGTACTATTTCTATAAAAGAACTAAAAAGAAAAAAAGCAAAAGTTGTTATTATTTCACATCAAGGCCAGAAAGGGAAATCTGATTTTGTGAGTTTAAGGCAGCATGCAAAACTGTTGAATAAATTAACAAAAGTGAAATTTATCAATGATGTTGCTGGAAAAAAAGCAATTGAGGCAATAAAATCATTGAAACCTGGAGAAGCTATTTTATTAGAAAATTTAAGGTTTCTTGATGATGAATTAAATCCTGATAAAAAAGACAATAAATTAATGAAACTAACTCCTTTGTTTGATTTTTATGTCAATGATGCGTTTTCTGTCTGCCACAGAAAACACACATCTATTGTAGGTTTTCCAAGAAAATTAAAGAGCTGCGCTGGAAGACTTTTAGAAAAAGAAGTTAGTGCGTTAAAAAAAATTAGTCTAAATAATACTCTTTATATTTTAGGAGGAGCAAAGCCTGAAGATTATCTTGAATTGTTAAAAGGAAATAAAGTTTTGGCTTGTGGTTTATTTGGACAGGCATGTTTAATTGCTAAAGGCAAGGATTTAGGATTTCAGAATAAATATTTAGAAAAAGAAGCAGGATTAAATAAAGAGTTAATTAACAAACTTAAATCAAAATTGAATAATGTTCAAACTCCTGTTGATTTTGCAGTTAAAATAAAAGGAAAAAGAAAAGAACTGCCTTTAAGCGCATTTCCAAATGAGTATGAAATTTTTGACATAGGAAAAGAAACTCAGGAAATTTATAAAAATGAAATTAAAAAAGCCAAAAACATTTACATGAAAGGACCTGCAGGTGATTGTTCTAGCAGAGAATTCTGTAAAGGAACTTTTGAATTGTTAAAAGAAATTTCAAAAATAAAAGGATTCTCTCTTATTGGAGGGGGGCATTTGAGTGATGCAATAAGAGATTCAAAAATACCAAAAAACAAATTTGGTCATATTAGTTTGTCAGGAGGAGCTTTGTTAAAATATATTGCAGGGGAAAAATTGCCAGGGTTAGAGGTGTTAAAATAAAATGAAAGTTACTTGATTATAGAAATTATCTTGCCTATAATTAAATCAAATTTTTCCTTTTTTATTCTTCCTATCTTTTTTATTATTAGCTCTTTATCTACCTTGAGTATATTTTCTGTTTTAATGAAACATTTTGTTATTAATTTGCCTTCTTCTAAATCTTTATTTTCTAAAGGCAAAGTATATTTGTCTCTTGAAATATTCGAAGTAACTCCAACAACTAAAATGTCTTCTGAATCCTTGTTAAACTCATCTTTGCTGATTATAATAACTGGCCTTACTTTTTTTCCAGATTGATCAGAAAAAGGAAATGGGATTAACAGTATATCTCTTTGTTCCATCATAGATATTTACTCCAAGTTTCATCATCTTTTTTGTTACCCCAGATTTTTTTCATGGATTTTTCAGCAATTACAAACCATCCTATTTTTTCTTTTTTCGTTCTCTCTAATTTTTCCATAATCAAATTTCTTATGAACTCGGATTTTGAAGGATAATTCTTATTTCGGATAAATTTTTCTAATTCTTTAACTTCATCCTCTGGCAGTTTTATTGTTATGGTTTTCATAGTAATCTCTAGGGATTACTCATTTATATATTCTTCTGTCTAAATTATTATTTATTAATGAGCGAGTTTACGAGCGAATCAAATTTCCATTAAATTAGCACATTTTTTAAATAAAAACATCTTGATTATACCATGAATATAATTAAAGTCAAAAACTACAAGGAATTGTCAAAAAAGGCAGCTGATATTTTAATTAATGAGATTTTAAATAAACAAAAGGTAAATATATGTTTTGCGGCAGGAGAGAGTCCTTTGGGTTTGTATAAAAATTTGGTTTTGGTTTATAAAAAGAAAAAAATTGATTTTTCAAAAATAAAGGCTTTTAATGTTGATGAATACTATCCAATAAAAAGAAAAAACAAAAACAGTTTTTATTATTATTTGTTTCACAATTTATTCAATCATGTTAATATAAAAAAGTCAAATATTGCTTTATTAAATGGCGAGACAAAAAACCCTGATAAAGAGTGCAGGAATTATGAAAATTTAATTAGAAAATATCCAATTGATTTATGTATTTTAGGAGTTGGTATTAATGGCCATATTGGATTTAATGAGCCTGGTTCGAGTTTTAATAGCAGGACAAGAGTTGTTCATCTAAGTCAAAAAACAATTAAAAGAAATTCAAGGTTTTTTAAAAATAAAAATCAAGTTCCTAAAAAAGCCTTAACCCTTGGAATAAAAACAATATTATCTTCTAAAAAAATCCTTCTGCTTGCTTCTGATAAAGATAAAAAAGAAGCAATTAGATACCTAATTAAAGGCCCTATTAACAAAAAATGGCCTGTTTCCACTTTAAGAAAACATAAAAATGTCGTTGTTATTGTTGATGAAGAAGCTTTGAGATAAATGAGTTATAAAAAATCTATCAAATGTCCATTATAATAATGTTTAAAAATGCATGATTTCTGAAGAAAAACATGGTAGAAATATTAGAAACAACACGTCTAATAAGAAAAGCAGAGCAAAGAGAAAAACAATTACCTGCTATAGATTTGCTTCCTCCAATTCCACATGGAGGAGGATTTTTAGATATGGCTGTTTTTGGGCCTAACACATATAGAAACAATATTAAATCTATGCAAAGGAGATATTTTCATTCAAGCCAATTTCCAAACATCTCTTTCACGCCAGCTACAACTTCTGAATCTATTTCAGCAGCTGCTTATGGTTTTGACAGCAAGGGAGAAGTGGATTTCAAAAGAGATATTTTTGATCCAAAATTGTTGCAGGCTGGTTATATTGTCAGGACTCAAGATGGAGTTTTTACTAATACTCAATTAACAGATGAAAAAACATTAAAACAGCTTCTTGACAGAGCTGAAAAAGTCAATGGGATTTATCTTCTTGAAAATGGAGTTGGATTTGCACCTTATGAAACATTTGAAAGAGGAGTACAATATTGTGATACTTTTAACCAAGGTGGTTTAGCCAGAGTTTTGGAGCATAGCCCTGAGAAGACTGCTAAAAAACTAGGAGAAATTGCCTCACCTAAATTCTATAAGAGGGGAGTTAATGTTTGGGGTTTTGATGAAGTTAAAGAACCAGTTTTAAGAGTTGCTGGCCTTTACTCTGGCAGGGGCCTTGGCAGGGGCAGGCTTGGCGTTGGCGGCAGCGACCGGGGCGGCGGCGACAACGGCTATGTTTTTGGGGTGTTGAAATAGGACGCTTGCGTCGCGCCGAAAAATAAATAGATTTTTAATATAAAATAAATTAGTTATGAATAATCTGCTTACTTTCTGGAATTTAATTAAATCGTGATTTTCATTATAAGTATAGCAACTCTTTTATATTGATTATTCTTATGTTAGTTATTATAAAAATGGTGAAAAAAAAAGTTAAGAAAAATTTAATTGATAAAGCATACGAGAAAGCAAATTTTGTTATTAAAAAATGCAATACAAAGCATGGATTATACGCTTCTGGAGGTATTCATGGATATAAAGGAGTCTGGAGCAGGGACACAAACATAACTCTAATTGGAGCAAGCACTGACAAAAAAGAGAATTTTAAAAATTTGTGGAAAAGAAGTCTTGAAACATTGAAGAAAGGACAAAGTAAATTAGGGCAGATTCCAAATGCTGTCTTGAAATTTGAAAGAAAAAATCCAGAAGTAGATTATAAATCAGTTGATTCAAGTTTATGGTTTGTGATAGGACATTATGTTTACAAGGAAAGATACAGAGATGCTGGTTTATTTAAAAAACACGAACACGCTATAAAAAATGCAATAAATTGGATTCATTATAGAGATGTTGGAGAAGATACAACTTTAGAACAGCTTCCAACAACTGACTGGCAGGATGCTTTTCCAAATAAATACGGAACAGTTATTAGCACACAAGCCCTTTACTATAAAGTTCTAGAATTAGTTAATGATGAAAAAAGACTTAAAAAATTAAAATATGAAGTAAATGTAAAAGATGATGATAAATTGTGGAATGGAAATTTTTACTGGGCTTATCGATGGAAAAATCATAGAAAATACAAAGAAATAGGAAAGTGGTTTGATTCTTTTGGAAACATAATGGCAATTATTTATGGTTTGGCTGACAGGAAAATGTCTCTTAAAATCTTAAGTTATATTAAAAAACATAAAATTCACAGGCCTTATCCAATTAAATGTATTTATCCACCAATAAAAAAAGGCAGCGAATACTGGGAAGATTATTATCTTGATGCAGGCGCAACTCCTAACCATTATCTTAATGGAGGAATCTGGCCTTATATAGGAAGTTTGTATGTTTTGGTTTTAATAAAACTGAGAAAATTTGATGAGGCAAAAAAAGAACTAGAGATTCTTGCTGAAGGGTGCTTGAAAAATAATTTATTTCCTGAGTGGATAGATCCAATAACAAAAGAAACTCATGGAATTTATCAAGCTTGGAATGCAGGAACTTATATCTGGGCTTATAATTCATTGAAAAAGAAAAAAGTGTTGTGATAAAAAGAAATCCATTCTTAATTCTTTTCATTATTCTCCAATAAACAAATATTTATTAAATCATTTTCATAATTTTTTTCGTGGGAAAAAAATTAACAGCAACTATCGCATCAATTTTAGGACTTAGTGTTCTTAGCCAAATTAATTCATCAAATCCGGGCTTAAAATTAAGTGCTACTTTTTCTACTGAAGGAAAAAGAGAATTATCTTTTTTAATGAATGTTTTAGTTGCTCCTGCCGATAAAAGAATTAAAAGAGATTATGATGTAAAAATAAACTTAGATAGTCTTTCTGGACAATACTTGTACTCTCATTTAAGAGAGGTTACAGAAACAATAGAAGAAATTGAAATTGATTTGCCTAAACTCTATAATCCTTTGTTGTGGAGTTTTGACGGAATTGTATTTAAAGAAGGAATCATAGATAGTTTTTGTGCAAACGGGAAATTTTTTGTTGAAAAAGTTCCTGGCACAGTTAGTCATAAAGATGATAGAGCTATTTATTTAGATCCTCGACTCTATTCATTTGGAGTTCTTGCTAGAGAATCGGTAAGAGCAAGGAATAAATTAATTGGATGGGATTTTGATGGTAAATGGATTGAATTAGTCGATGAAAATGTTGTTTATGAGAGTGGTCTTAAATCAGATAGTCCTTTAAATGGTTTTATTGACATAAGAGGAGCTAAGCGCTGTGCAACTATTAGTCATAATGCTGTTAAAAAGTATGGTTATGTAAGATGGCACCATGATCCAGCATATTTTGTCAGTGAACTTTATGTCAATGGTTTTGGAAGATACAGAAATATTGACCCCAATGACAAAAGATATGCAAGAAAATTAGAACTTTTATTAGAATACGATTTTATATCTGATAAACAGTTTGAAGGGGCCATGGAAATTTTAGGGCAGGATTTTAAAAGAGAACTAGCAAAATTGCCTTGACTTAATTTTTTTATTCAATCAATAACTTAATAAATTCTGTTTTTTTATTTCTAGCATGGGTGAAAGGAATTACATTAAGGATTTAAAAGTTGGAGAAAATGTCTTGCTTAAAGGATGGGTTTATGATTATAGAGTTCTCTCTAAAATGGCTTTCGTTGTTCTTAGAGACATGACAGGATATGTTCAGTGTATAGCTAAAAATGAGAAAATTGTAAAACAGGTTTCTAACTTAACAATGGAATCTGTCGTTGAAATTAAAGGAAAAGTAAATAAGGCAGGTGTAAAAGAACAAAATGCAAGAAAAGATATTGAGGTTGAGATAACCGGACTTGAAATTTTAAACAAAGCTGAGAAACTTCCTATTCAGGTAAATGAAAAAGCTGTGAAAGCTGAATTGCCTGCCAGACTTGACAACAGGAGTTTGGATGTTAGAAAGCCCAGAGTAAGGGCTATATTCAAGATACAATCAACAATAATTAATGCGTTCAGAGAGTATTTTTATAAAAATGGATTTATTGAAATACAACCTCCTGGAATCATAGCAACTTCAACAGAAGGAGGAACTGATTTATTTGAGGTAAAATATTTTAATGAGAAAGCATATCTTGCTCAAAGTCCTCAGTTGTATAAACAACTTATGGCGATTTCTTTAGAGAAGGTTTTTTCCACAAACACGATTTGGAGAGCTGAAAAACATGACACAACAAAACACATTAACGAGATAAGGCAGATGGATATTGAGTGTGCTTTTCATAATGACGTTGAAATCATGAAATATGTTGAAGAAGTTGTTCAGTATATGGTTAAGAAAGTAATGGAAAATAATAAAAAAGAATTAGATACTCTTGGACTGGAATTAAAAGTTCCCCAGGCCAAATACTTAACTTATAATGAAGCTGTTGCTCTATTGAATAAAAATAGGGTTAAAATGAAAGTTGGAGAAGATTTTGAACCAGAGGCTGAAAAAAAATTATGCTCTTTGTTTCCTGATCATATTGTTTTTACATATGAATGGCCCATTTCATTAAAGCCTTTTTATATCTGGCCTAAAGACAAGAAGAAAGGAGTTTCTGGAGGGTTTGATGCATTGTATAATGGAATTGAGATTGCCTCAGGAGGACAGAGAGTCCATGTTCCTGAAATATTAATACAACAATTAAAATCTAAAGGGTTAAAGCCAGAGAGTTTTAAATGGTATGTTGATGCTTTTAGATACGGGAGTCCTATCCATAGTGGTTGGAGCGTTGGCCTAGAAAGGATGACTCAGACAATGCTTAAATTGGATAATATAAGAGAAGCCACTCTTTTTCCACGAGACAGGCGTAGGCTTACTCCGTGAATAGATTCACGTCAGGAGAAGGAATATTGTTCCCAAGAGATAGAAGACGCTTAACACCATAAAAAATCTCAAAGAGATTTTTTGTCGCACTCGAACAAGTTCAAATGCGGGGGATAGAAGGAGATTAACGCCTTAAACTAATCTTCTGAATTCTTTTCTTACTTTTTTAAAAGTTTCTCTGTTAATTCTTGCAACTCTCTTTTTGATGATTTTTTTATCTAAAGTGAACAACTTATCCACTTTAATTCTACTTTTCTTAGGTATTGAACCATTAATGAAGTTTTCATTACTAATGCACACTTTTGTTCATTGTTAATGCACAGTTTATGTTTGAATACTTACCTAAATTACTCTTAACTTTTTCATCTCAGCCTCTTTCTTATTTGGGTGACTACAATTTTGATGTAGTGTGGTCACCCAAACCTCCTTTTAAGAATCTTATACTCTTTTATAAGTAAATCAATTGTTGGTTTAAGGTTTCCTTTTCTTTCATATTCTTGCAATGTTTCATAATACTCTTTTTGGTTTCTTAAATCAATATTTACAGGAGGAAGCTTATTTTTTATTAAAATGTTATTTAAGAGTAACCTTCCAACTCTTCCATTCCCATCAACAAAAGGATGTATGTTCTCAAATTGATTGTGGACAGCTGCAGCTAAAACCAACCCAGGATATTTTTTCTTATTCTTATTATACCATTTAACCAGTTCTTTAAGTAAAGACACCACTCTGGATTGAGGAGCTCCTGTATGAATAATATTTCCGTAACCATCTCTAACAACAACTTCTTCTCCTTTTTTTCTGAGTTCTCCAGCAAAATCCTTTGAGTTCTTAAATACAATTTTGTGGAGTTTCTTTATTAAATCTAATGAAAGATGATCTT
Source organism: Candidatus Woesearchaeota archaeon (assembly GCA_964497435.1). Lineage (GTDB taxonomy): Archaea > Nanobdellota > Nanobdellia > Pacearchaeales > GW2011-AR1 > CAZCCD01. Next base: position 15,370 of record CAZCCD010000007.1, read on the forward strand.
TAGTTTGTCTAATGAATTTTACAGCTTCATCAACACCATAAGTTTCTGCTATATCTTGTTTTGGTTTGTTGGGCCATTTATCTTTCTCCAGAATATCTGCTGCTTCTTTTTTTGTTATCTCACTTCCCTCTATGGCATTTGTACTATATGCAAAAATCTCAGAAAATATTCTCCACTGCTTTTCAGATAAGTGAATTATTCTTAAATCTTGATTTTTTTCAAGGTTTTTTATCCAGTTAATCTCTTTATCAGATAGGGGAGTTTTAAGGGGGTCTTTTATTATTCTGTACTGCTCTATTTCTTCAAGAATTATCTTTTCAGCTTTCTTCACTCTCTCTTTAAGTTCTATGTCATTAATATTCTTTCCAAGGAATTTTCTGATTTTATGAACTTTTCCACCTTCTCTGAAAGAATGGGATAAGTAGTATTTTATTCTTTTTCCATCTTTCCTTTTTTCTATGTACATATAATTATAACAGGTGACCACATATATAAATGTTACTATTTTTTGTCTACATAAAGAATAATTTTCATCCAAACACCTTCCTCACCCTTTCCCTTATTATATTTGGATATTTATTTAAATAAGAATCAAGCTTTTTTTTATTTATCTTTTTCTTGAATTCTTTAATAACTTCTTCGTCTAATGGCTGCCTAAAATATATCATGTCAATAAAGGTTTTTTCAATATCAGAATACGGAAAATAAAAATCTCCCTGCTTTATATATTCAAAGCCGAAGAAATATTTTGGCAATATTCTTTTAATGAAAACATTTACTCCCATAACTTGCCTGATCCCTTGTCTTACTCTTTTTGTGGTAATCACTATAGGTATTGTTTCTTGCTCCCATAAATTATGGGTGCTTAAAGCGTCTTGCAGGCCAAGATATGCTGGTTTAAAACAAAAAACAATAAATGATATTTCATCATGAGAAGTATAATAACCTTTTGTGAGTTTTTTTATTTTATTCTTTTTTATTAAGTTGCTGATTAATTGTTTTGTGTATTGCTTTACTTTCTTCTTATACTTCACTAATCTTTCAATGGACTTAAAGCTGACAACAGGACTTTTTTTGAATAAATCTTCAATTTCCAGCTGATATTTTTGTTTTCCCATTCTTTATTTTCTCCTAATATAATCTAACATCTGCTCAAAACTTGGGACTAAACCATCAAAAATAAGGATTTTTAGGTCTTTTTCGTCAATCGGCTTTTTGATATTCTTAAGGAAATTATTTAATTCATTTCTTATTTTCTCTTTATTTTCATAATATCTTAACAGAAAGAAGATATCGTATAAATCTCTAACCTTTAGCCTTTTCTTATATGTATTGAGTTTCTCTTTAATAATATCTTCTAATTTTAAACAAGAAACAGTTATAATACTGCCTTCAACTGTTTCATAATCTTTTAATTCACCATTAGTTGTTTTAAATAAAGCCTCGAATTTAACAGAAACGTTGTTAAATCTTAAACTAGAATATAGACTATTCTCTCCTATTTTTTTCTTTTCTATTTTAAAACCCCTCTTTTCTAAAGTTTCAAAGAATAAATTAATTATTTTAATATCTTTAGGAATGTAAACATCTACATCTTCTGAAAACCTGTTTCCATTGTAGCATCTCCAGATAGCTGTTCCGCCATGGAAAACAGCATTATCAAAAACCTTGAAAGTTTCCTCAACAATTATGTCTTGAGCTCTGGCTATGTTCTTCCACGATTCTTTCCTTAATCTCAGTATTATGGGTATTTTAACCATTTTCAGCTGTAACGATTAACCAAAGTTACTAATATATATAACTTTCGTTATTTATAAATTTTGTGGTTTTTTAAGGAGTTTTTTAGAATAAGGAGAAAACAAAAGGGATGACTTCAACTTCTTCCCATTTGAAAGCAAATACCTTTAAAAAATGTTATTACTTGATAAAATCATGCCAACAAAATACATAAGCATATCAGAAGCCATGTCTAAAGGCTCTGGAAAAGTAGCTGTGCATGGCTGGATTTATAGGGAAAGAGGTTCAAATAAAATGAAATTCATTGTTTTAAGGGATTCGAGTGACATAATCCAAGTTGTTATTTCTAGAGAGAAATTTGAGAAGCAGTGGGAAGATATAGATAAGTTACAGGTTGAAGCTAGTTTGGAAATTGAAGGAACAATAAAAGAAGATAAAAGAGCTCCGACTGGTTATGAAATTTCTGCAGATAAAGTAAATATTGTCGGTTTAAGCGATAGTTTTCCAATAAACAAGAGTCTTAATGAAGAGTTGTTAGGAGACAGGAGACATTTATGGTTAAGAAGCAGGAAGATGACAGCTATTTTAAAAATTAGAGATACTGTGTTGCAGGCTTTAAGAGAGCACTGGCACTCAAAAGGATTTTATGAATATCACTCTCCTACTTTAATGGGAATGCAGGCAGAAGGAGGCTCTACTTTATTCGAGGTTGATTATTTTGGAAAGTCTATTTATCTCGCTCAGACATGGCAGTTGCATGCAGAGCCAGCTATTTTTTCTTTAGAAAAAATATTCACTATACAGCCGAGTTTCAGGGCTGAAAAATCTAAAACATCAAGACACTTAACAGAATACTGGCACGCTGAAATGGAAATGGCTTGGTGTAAATTTGAAGATTTGCAGGATGATGGTGAAGAAGCTGTAAAACATGTTGTAAAAAAAGTCCTGGAAAAGAACAAGAAAGAACTTGAGATATTGGAAAGGGATGTTAAAAAACTTGAGCCGAGTTTAAAGAAAAAATTTCCAAGAATGACTTATAAAGAAGCTTTAAAGATTTTAAAAGATAAGAAAAAAGTCAAGATAGAATGGGGTAAGGATTTGAGAACAATAGAAGAAGACAAATTAAGCGAGCTTTATGATACTCCAATTATAGTTACTCATTATCCTAAAGTTGTCAAGGCTTTTTACATGAAAGAAGACCCTAAAGACAAGAGTGTTGTTCTTGGTTATGATATGATTGCTCCTGAAGGATATGGAGAAGTAATTGGCGGAAGCCAGAGAGAAGAATCAATTGAGAAATTAAAATCTAATTTAAAGGCACAAGGAGAAGATCCAGGTAAATATGAATTTTACTTTGACACAAGAAGATATGGAAGTGTTCCTCATGGCGGTTATGGTTTGGGAGTTGAAAGATTAATCTCTTGGATATGTGGTTTAGATACAATAAAAGACGCTATTGCCTTCCCAAGGACGATGGGGAGAATGAGCCCTTAAATATATTTAATTTTTAAAACGAAAGGTTTATATATAAATTATAACTTATAAATTATAACATGAAAATAATCTTTTTGGAAAAGATTAGACAAAACCAGAACATAAAATGAAAACAATAGCTTTGAAGGAAAAAACATTTGAATTAATTAAAGAACTAAAAGATGAAGAAAAAATTAGTTCATTTGATAAGCTAATAATGTTGTTAATTATGAAAAAGAAGGGCATTCCTGAAAGTATGTTTGGAAGTTTGAAAGGAAAAGCAAAGCCTTTTACTAGAAAAGAGAGAGAGGAATTATGGAAAGATTCTGAAAGAGAATTTTAAGATGGCAATTGTTTTCGATACATATGCTTGGATAGAATATTTTAATGGTAGTGAAAAAGGAAAGATAGTTGGAAAGTATTTGAAGGAGGATAGAGTTTTAACTCCTTTAATTGTTCTTTTAGAAATAAGCTATAAAGCTGATAAGGAAGGTTGGAATTTAAAAGAACTCATAGACTTTATAAAGATTAAATCTAAAATTGTTGGAATAAACGAAAAATTTGTTTTATCCTTTGGTAAATTTTATAATAAAACAAAGAAAGAGGTTAGAGATATTAGTATGGCAGACGTCATTATTTTACATACAGCAATAATAAACGATGCTAAAGTTTTAACAGGTGACAAACACTTCCAGAAAACTGAAAGAGCGATTATGTTATAATGTTTTAGTCTTTAATAACTCTTTTTAATGCTTAAATCAGTTTTAATTCCTATCTTATTCAACATTCTCTTCATACTCTTAAAATAACTAATGATTTCATCTATGTCTGACATCCACATTACTGCTTCATATTTTTCTGAAGGAATTAACTTCTTTTTACTAAATAATATCTGCGTATTTCCATTAGGCAATTTTTTATAGCCAATTATTTTATGGGCTTTATACTTCTTTTTTTCAATGCTAAATAAACTGCCATCAGGGAGAATGATATCTTTATTTTTGAAATCAAAGATACATCCTCCGTATCTCTTTCTCCATCTCTCAGCTTTTTCTTTATCTTTTTTGGTTATCTTTTTATTCATTAATTTTTCATTGTTTTTAATTATTTAAAAATTTACAATCACTTTAAAATTATAGGTTATTTTTTATAGTATCGACAACCATAACAAAATTCATCAGACTCTAATATCTAACTTCATCACAATATTCCTTATATATCAAAACTTCTTTTGCTTTTCATGGATATTGGTTATATTGAAAGGCTTGTAAAAATCTTTGAGAAGGCTGATATAAGCGAGTTGGAAATAATTAATTGGGGTAGCAGTGTTAAAATAACAAAACGAAGAAGAGATGTAAAAACCCTTGAAAACAAGGTATTTAATCCTGTTCAGGAGCAAATGCCTGTTCCTGATGAAGAATACTCTGAATTATATGAACTTAAATCTCCAGAGGTGGGATTTTTTTATTTCAGCAAAGATAAATCATGGAGAATTTATTTTAGAAAAAAAACTGGGAGAAAAGGAGCATTTGTGCATAAAGGAGATGTATTAGGCTACATTGAGAGTTTGGGTCACTGGAGTGAAGAAATAACCGCGCCTTTTGATGCAATAATTGCTAAGGTCTATGTAAAAAATGGAGGGCCTGTTGACCATGGAAAGATTCTTTTTGACCTTCTTGTAAAGAAGGAATAAAATTTGTTAGACTCCATTGATATTTAAACAGCTTGTCTGTAAATCTCTGGGAATTCGCGAGTAAAAAGTTCTATTAATCTCGGTTTAGCAACTTCAATTTCTTGCCCTCTTCTTACTAATGCTGCCCCATAAGTAAAGCCTGCTCCAAATGCAACATAAATAACCAGAGAACCTGGTTTTACTATTCCTCTAGCTATTGCCTCTGCTTCCGCAACACCTATTGAGGCAGTAGAAACATTTCCAAATCTATCTAGATTGGTGAAGATTTCTCCCTTGTAACCTTTATCTTCATTTCTAAGTCCTTCTGCTGCCGCATCAACAATCCTTATATTTGCCCCGTGAGGAATTATAACATCAACATCCTCAAGGGTGTAGCCAGAATCATGTAAAACTTTATGAACAGCTTCTCTCATTACCTTAGTTGCGAACCTAAACACTTCTCTTCCGTTCATAAAAATATAATTTCCATAAACCTCCTCGAACTCGAATTTTTTTCCATCTTGGTTAGATGGTCTTATTCTCAAACCAACCCTTTTTTCCAATCCAAGATATTTTTTGGTGTCAGGCCTTCCTAAAGTTATAACATTTATTAACCCCTCATCTCCAGACTTCCTTTCTTTTCTTGTAAATGTATAAGTTGAAGCAGCATCACCAAACAGCACACAAGTATTCCTATCCCTGAAGTCAGTGAATGAAGTCAGTCTTTCAGAACCTATTGTCATTACTGTGCTAAATTTTCCACTATCAATAAAAGCTTTTGCATCTTCAAAAGTGTAAATATGGCCCGTACAACCAGCTGCATGATCATTAAAAGACAAAGGATTTGTTATCCCAAGCCCGGCTGCTATATCTCCTGCGTGAGCAGCAAATTCCTGTGACTCGTGATGAAAATTGGTAGAAAAAATTATTTTTTTTATTTTGTTTGGTTCAATCCCATTAATTTCTACATTATACTTTGCAGATTCTAAGCCAATTTCATGGACTCCTTTATCATGAGAAACCCTTCTTTCTTTTATTCCGGTTCTAGGAACTATCCATTCATCACTAGTTTCTATTTGAATCATTCCCTCTAAATCTTTGTTCGTGAGTATGTTTCTCGGATCGTCTCTGGAAGAAAAATAAATTCCAGGAACCGAAACCTCCACATATGGCCTTTCCATATTTCCTTGATAAAAAATCCATTAATATATTTTTCTATCTTTTTCTATTTAGAAACCCTTAAAAACAAGTGGTTTTTTTGTATTTTATGAAACTCCACAATATAGAACTAAAATGGCTTGGGCATGCTGGATTTTTTATTAAAAATTCCAAGACAATTTACATTGATCCTTACATGATTAAAGAAGAGATGGAAAAAGCCGATATTTTATTAATAACTCATAGCCATTATGATCATTGTTCTTTAGATGATTTAAACAAAATTGTTAAGGAAGGAACTAAGATTTTTGTTACGGCTGATTCTCAAAGCAAGGTGACTAGATGTAAATTTCCAGTAAAGATAGAAGTTGTTGAACCTGGCAAGGAGTTTGATCTTGGAGATTTAAAAATTGCCAGTGTTCCAGCCTACAACATTGATAAACATTTTCATCCTAAAGACGAGGGATGGGTTGGATATGTCATCAAAATGGGCAATGTTATTATTTATCATGCTGGAGACACAGACATTATTCCTGAAATGAGTAAGCTTACAGGATTTAAACAACATGGTTTAGATTTTGTTGCTTTATTACCTGTCGGTGGAAGATTCACGATGAGTGCAGAAGAAGCTGCTGAAGCAGCCAAAATAATAAAACCAAGTTTAGCTATTCCAATGCATTGGGGATCGATCATAGGAAGTAAAGACGATGCTCAAGAATTTAAAGAATTGTGTGAAGAAGCAGGAATAAGAGTAGAAATTTTGGTAAAAGAGTGAAATTGCTAGCTCGTAAACTCGCTAGTTATTTAATAAATTTGATAATGTAAATTTTTTTGATAACTACTTAAGCTTGTAAAGACAACCTAAGATTAATTCTTGGAAATTTTATTTAATTTTTTATTCACATTAACATTAATACCAATTCGCGAAGCAACAATTTTGAGCGAGAGAATAGAAAATAACAAAATTTTATCTATTTTTTTGTATAGAAATATTTAAATAGAAGAAGTTTTTAATTTTCTTATAATATTAATTGATGGCGGTCAATTAATACTTTGAATAAGAGGTGAATCCTCTTTTAATTCTTTAGTAATAGGTGGAAGTATACGAACTATTTAAATGTTTCGTTATAACTTCCAAGAAAAACAACCTTTGGTTGTAAAACAAAAAGGTGTAAGGAGGTAAAAAAGAATGGTATTAGATTTTGCAAAAGAAGCAATAGAAAAAGCAGATACACACAGCATTAACTTTGATGAGTTGAAGGCTGGTAAGGCAAACATAAAAGTTATTGGTGTTGGTGGTTGTGGATGCAACATGGTTACCTGGCTCTACAATAAAGGAATCAACGGAGCAACAGTTTACGGCACAAACACAGATGCTCTACATCTTAGTGTTGCTAAGGCTGATGAAAAAATCCTTATTGGTAAAGAGTTGACTAGAGGCCTTGGATGCGGAGGAATGCCACAAAGAGGCAGAGAAGCTGCAAAAGAGGCAATAGTTGATATTAAGAAGGCTGTTTCTGGCGCTGACATGGTTTTTGTTCTTGCTGGCATGGGTGGTGGAACAGGAACTGGTGCTGCACCTGTAATGGCACAACTTGCTAAGGAAACAGGAGCTGTTGTTATTGGTGTTGTAACAATGCCTTTTGAGTCTGAAAGAGCTAGAATGGATAAGGCTGAATTCGGTTTACAAGAACTTAGAGAAGTTACAAACACATGTATTGTTCTCGACAACAATAGGCTTGTAGATATTGCAGGGCAACTTCCAATAGAACAGGCATTTGCTGTTGCAAATGAACTTGTTTCTACAATGGTTAAGGGTATTGTTGAAACAATAACATTGCCAAGCTTAATCAACCTAGATTATGCAGATGTCTCAGCAATAATGAAGGATGGCGGAGTCGCTGTAATTGGTATTGGCGAAGCAGATACACAAGATCGTGTTAACGAAGCAGTCAAACAGGCCCTTACACATCCTCTACTTGACGTGGATTATCAGGGTGCTACTGGCGCTTTAATACATGTAACTTGCGGACCAGATTTAAAACTAGAAGAGTTTGACTTAATTGGAAGAGTTGTTTCTGAGAATTTGAGTCCAGAAGCACAGGTTATTATTGGTGCAAGGATTAGCAAGGATTTTGTTGGTAAAGTAAGAGTCATTACAATTATGACGGGTGTCAAATCTCCTTATGTTCTTGGAAGAGGATATGAAGAGAAAGCTATGCCTTCACGACATATGTCTGATTTAGGAATAGAAGTTTACGGTTAAAGTTATATTTATATTTTTTACTACGCCTCGGGTTTTCCGAGGCATTTTTCTTTTTTATATTAATCCAAAAGCAAAAATTACATAAGATATTATAATAAGTAAAACTATTACAGATATTACTATTAAAGGAGCTACTTTTGGAGATTCTTCTTTGTCAGCGATTATTCTATTAATTTCGTATTGGAGATAATACATTCCAAATATCAAAGTGAAAAAAATCGAAACTCTTGCTTTTGTTCCTTTATTTTCTAATGCCTGATTTATTACAGCTCTCGACTTAAATGAAACAATTAATGAGGAAAGGAATATTAACAAGATAATTCCTCCTAAACCATATAAAATAAATTTCTGGAAGTTAGTCAAATACTGGTAAAATGTTCCTATGTCTTCAGTTATTGTTAAAGGGAAAATTACTATTAAAGATATCATAATAATATTTAAGACTAATAATGTCAATGGGGTTTTTTTGGACATCTTTTTTTGTGTTCCTAAATTATTAAATTCTATAGATCTTTTTAGGTACCAATGAGATGAATAAATCCCAAGTGTTATTATTGTTAGAATTAATGTTAAGAAAATATTTTTCTTTTTAGGAACTTGGTCTTGGGATAGTATAATTGGTTTTATACTCGGTAAACTCTCCTTTATATCTAGACTGCTAGTATCAATAATATTTTTCACCTCTTCCATTGGAAAACTAAGAATCCACTGTTTTTATATTTTTCATTTGCCTATTTCCATATCTGTTAAAGAATAAAATATTATCTAAGTTTATTTTTGGCTTTTTAATCTTTATTTTTTTGAATTCATAACCAATAGGGAATACTCCATCTACCTGAAAATTTTCTGGAACATTAAGTAAGTGTTTTATATTTTCTTCAGAATAATGGGCAACCCAGCATGTTGATAATCCTTTCTCAGTTAACTTTAACATGAAATTTTGTATAGCTGCTCCTGCTTGTAATCTAAGGTAAACTCCTCCTTTATCCATTCCAAAAGCATTTATTGTTCTTCTTGGGTTGGAAACAACGACTACAACATGATATGCTTCGGCTATAAATTGTTGTTGTGTCCATTGAGATAATTGCTGTATTATTTCAGAGTCATTTACAAGTATAAAGTTTACAGTATGATTGTTCCCTGCCATCGGAGCGAACCTTGCAGCATCAATTGCTTCAATAATATCTCTCCAATCAGGCATTCTGTCTTTGAACTTCCTGACACTATGTCTTGTTCTTATTAGTTTATCAAAATTCATAGAATAAGAAGGTAGGATGATTATAAAAAGCTTATTACTCCGCCTCCAAGAACCTCTTTTCCTTTATATAACACAATTGCCTGCCCATCACTAACACCTATAATTGCTTTGTTTAAAATTACTCTAAATTTTTTTGTTTTTTTGTCATAAAATAATTTACTTGGCAAGAGCTCTCCAACCTGTCTTATTCTTGAGAGGACTTTTGTGGGTTTGTCCCTCCTACCAATCCCCCAACCGCCCGCCCTTAATTCACTATTGATATCTTTATTGTTAAATGAACTATTTTTTTTTGTATTATTTCTGTTTAAACTAATAATTAAATCTTCATTTATCCAATTGGGGTTTCTTATTGCAATTTCTTTTCTGTAATTTAATTCGTGTCCTTCTGGCGCAGCCATAATTATATTTTTCTTTAAATCTTTTCTCGCAACATAATATTTTTTCTGATATTTTTCTGGTTTTGAAATTTCCAAACCGAATCTAGGGCCGAGTCTTTGTCCTATTGTATAATAATAAATCCCGTCATGAATTCCAATTACATTTCCTTCAGGATCAAGAATTTTTCCTGGTTTTGATTTTATTTTCTTTTGTAAGAATTTTTTTAAGTTTACTTTTCCTATAAAACAAATTCCCACAGTGCTTTTCTTATTATAATTAGGGAATTTGTTTTTTTCAGCTATCTTCCTAACTTCTTTCTTAGTTAAGCCTCCAATCGGAAATAAAATGTGTTTTAATTGAGAATTTTTTAATCTATATAGAAAATAAGATTGGTCTTTTAATTCGTCATTGGCTCGAAGGAGATGATATCTATGTTTCTTTCCCTCCTCCAAGCCCCCGTCCACCCACCCTATAATTAGACTCGCTTCGCTCGCATATTTATTATTAAGTGTTAATGTAAAATCACTGTTAAAATCTCCATTTACATTTAATTTTTTATCATAATTTTTTGACTTATCTTTATAACCCTTAAAATTTAACCCTATATTTTTATCATTAACATTTTTTCCAACTAAATTTTTATCAGCCTTAGGCGCTAACTTAAGGGAGATGTCATAAGAACTTTTCGGTTGCTGGATGCATCGAAACCCGCTGGAGGTTTCAATTCCGTAGGTTCTTTTTATTCTTGCATAATGTCCTGTTGCTAAATAATCGCATTTTAACTTTTTTGCAGCTTTCAATAACAAAGGAAACTTTACTTTTTCATTGCAGTCTATATCTGGATTTGGAGTTATTCCTTTTTTGTATTTTTTGAACATTTCATTGACAACTAATTTTCTATATTGTTTTTCAAAATCAAGAGTTATAAGTGGAATTCCAAGCAATGAGGCAATTTTTATTGCATGTCTTCTTTCTCCTCTCCATAAACACTCTCCAAGATCATTTTTTGTGTCGCTCCAATTTTTCATAAAACAACCTATTACTTCATATCCTTGCTTTTTCAAAAGAAGAGCTGCTACGCTAGAGTCAACACCCCCTGACATTGCGAGGAGAACTTTGGGTTTTTTAGGTTTCATTATATTCATTTGTGAACATAATAGTTTATAAATATAAAATTTATTGTATTTAAATGGCAGGAAGAAGTCCTGAAATGGGTTTGGATTTTGATTTAAAGGCTGTTGTTGATAAGTTTGGTGATAGTATAGACCATCCTACTTTATATAGGTTAGGATATGATTTATCACATATTCTATTTGACGGATTAGCACATCTTGAAAATGGATGCGATTTAACAATTAACGCACTTAGAGAAGCAGCTTATGATGCAGCGAGAAAACTGGGAGAAAATTATATAGTAATAGATAAAAGAGATTTTAGATAATGCAAACAGAAAGTTTTATAAATAGTTATACATTATACGTTATATGAAAATAACTACTAAACCTAAACTTTGGGGAAATTCCCTTGGATTCATCATCCCAAAAGAAGTGGTTAAGAAAGAAGGAATCACCTTAGACACAGCTATTACTGTTGATGTTAAAAAGGAAAATCCTATAAAAGAGATTTTTGGCTCTATAAAAAATTGGAAAATAGATGCTCAAAAATTTAAAGACGAATTAAGAGAAGAGGAAGAAAAAACTGAAAAAAGAAAATGGAGATAAATTCTTATTTCTTAGACACTTATGCTTTAATAGAAATAATAAAAGAAAATGAAAATTACAAAAAATTTCAAGACACTCCTAATTCTACTGGTTTTATGAATCTTCTTGAACTTCACTATATACTAAGTAAAGATTTTGATTCCAAGAAAGCTGATTCTATGGTCGATAAATTAAAGGAAATATTATTAAGAGTAACTTTAGAAGACATAAAGGAAGCATCAAAATTTAAACTAAAAAATTCAAAGAAAAAATTTAGCTATGTTGATTGTCTAGGATATGCTTTAGCTTATAATCGAAAAATTAAATTTCTTACTGGAGATAAAGAATTTGAAAGACTTCCTAACGTGGAGTTTGTAAAGTAAAATGGAAGCAACTTTTGGAGCAGGATGTTTCTGGCATGTTGAAGAGGTTTTTTCAAAGATAAATGGTGTTAAAACAGAAGTAGGTTATATGGGAGGGAATGAAAAAAAATGTCCAAATCCTAGTTATGAAGATGTTTGTAGTGGCGGGTTTGGTTATGCAGAGGTTGTCCATTTAGAGTTTAATCCTAAAGAAGTAAGTTATAAAGATTTAGTTGAAACTTTTTTCAAAAGCCATGATCCGACACAATTCCATAGACAAGGTCCAGACATTGGAAGCCAATACAGAAGTGTTATTTTTTATTATAATGAAAAACAAAAGAAGGTTGCTGAAGAATCTTTGAAGAAGTTCCAAAGCATGACAAAAAAGAAAATAGTTACTGAAATCACTAAAGCTGGAAAGTTCTTTAGGGCTGAAGAATATCATCAAGAATATTTTAAAAAACATCCTATTGCTTGCAGAATAATTAATATATTTGGAAAATGAAAAATATAGAAATGTTTTTATTGTTTATTTCTATGTGAGTTTACGGGTAGTTATAAAGTGTATCACTCTGCCAGATTTGATAAAGAATTAAGAAAGTTTGATTCAATTTTTAAGGAAGAAGTTGATAAAATTGAGGAGCATCTTAAAGAAAATCCTTATGTTGGCGACCCTCTAAATGTAAAATGGTTCAGAGAGAAAAGAATAGGAAAATACAGAGTTTATTATTTAATTTATGATGATTTAAATAGTGTTTTTATGGTTGGAGTAAGTGAAAAGAAAGATCAACAAAAAGTAATAAACACAATAAGACTATTATTTGAATTTTTTAGAGTTGAATTAGAGAAACTGATTAGAAAAGAAGATTTTACTTAACTCTTCTAACTCTACCCTCTTTAATGTCTTTGAAGCTTTCCATTAATTGTTTTAATAATTCCACATCTATATTTGCTCTTCTTTTTAGTTTTTCATATTCGGTTTTTGGTATAGTTATCATTTCTGCTTTTTCCATGTTTATTGAAGAGGGATCACATTTATATATTTTACTCTAAAGAATGAAAAATCTTTGTGATAAACTAAAGCTTTAAATATATTAAGATTTTTGAAATTATATGGCAGAAGTAGTTAATGTTGATAAATTGTATAAAGAGCTTTTGGCTCTGAGAAAGGAGATACAATTCATAAAGATGCATATGTTTGACCCAGATACTATTATGACAACTGAAGAAGAAGAAAGATACGAAAGAGCCATGCAGGAGTATAAAGAAGGAAAAACTACTTCTCTTGAAGATTTAAAGAAAGAATTGATGTTGTAAAATGTTTTCTGTAGAGTTTGGTTCAGAAGCTAGAAGATTTATCAAAAAAGCCAATAAAGAGCTTGCTGAAAGAATAATAGAAAAAATAGAGAAGCTAAAGATTGAACCGTTTCCTTCAGATGTTAAGAGAGTAGTTGGAAAGAAGGATAAAATATTCAGGGTTCGTGTTGGAAAGTGTAGAATACAGTATAGCGTTTTTTATGACAAGAAGAGTATTTTTATATCTGACATTGATAAAAGAGAAAGAGCTTTTGATTAATAGAAATGTTTTTATTGATGAGTTCTATGTAATTGTATAGGGAATTATGCTGTCTTTAATGGATCTTAATATAGTGTTGGTATAGAAAGTGGTTTAATGTATGCCTAGAAACAAAAATGCAGGAGCTAATTTGTTTATTTCCGGTTCCTACTTGCAAAATGCCATGGATCTTGAGAGAGCTGTGAGGAAATTGAGCTTATTTAATGGATTAAAAAATAGGTATTATTAGCATAATAATATTTATATATTTTAACATCTTTACTTTAGCTAATGGGGTTTAGAATAAAGTTATTATTAATCATTATATTTTTATTTAGTTTAAGTAATTTTGTTAATGCAAGTAATTCTAATCCTTTATGTGGAGATACTATAACTACAAGCGTGACTTTGACAGGGGATTTGAAGAATGCTAGTGGTGGAACTGTTTGTCCCGGAGATGGATTGATAATTGGAGCACCTAATATATTTTTAGATTGCAACGGATTTGGAATAAACGGAAATGATACGGGAACAGGAATAGTTGCAGATACAAGGATATACAGTAATCTAAATAATATATCTATAAAAAACTGCTTCATAACTAATCATCTTGGAGGAATTTTCTTTTATTCGTTAAATAATTCCGTAGTTCATAATAATATTATAATTAATGTTACTGGCGGTATAGTTCTAGGCACATCGTCCAATAATACAGTTAGTTCCAACACAATAAAAAAAACTAAAGACGATGATTACACCACATCTATAGGAATATCAATATCACAATCGACATCACAACCGACAAGTTTTAATAAATTAATAAATAATAGCGTTAATCACTTTGGTGTAGCATTTTTAGAATTATCTAAAGGTAATTTTTATGAAGATAATTATGCCACGAGATCTGGTACGGGATTTAGTGTGTATAATTCTGACTTGAGAAATAATAGAGCTGACTTTAATGTATATGGATTTGAACTTTTTGGCAATTCTATTCTTCTAAACAATACAGCTGAAAATAATATGTATGATGGTTTTAGAGTAATATCACCTAATAATATAATTATAAATAATTCAGCAAAAGATAATTCTGGTGCAGGATTCCGTTTGTATCAATCGAGAAATAATACACTAATATCAAACAAAGCCATTCGTAACGGCTATGACACTGATAGTGGTGGTTTTTATATAGATAGAGAGGGAAACAATACCTTAATTTCCAATATTGCAGAAGATAATAAAGGTTCTGGAAATTTTGTAATATCTTCTTCTTCAAATAACACATTAGATTCAAATATCATATACAAAGCCGTCTATGGACTCGTAATAAATGGAATATCAGGATATAACATAATAAAATCAAGCTCTATAGAAAATAATAGTAGGGGGATTCACATTGAAGACATATCAATAAATAATACAATAATAAATAACACAATAACTTATAATGCCGACGGGATGTGGATATCGGGGTCTAATGCAAAATATAATATAATAAAAGAGAATATATTTGAGAATAATTATGGCGCAATAGAACTTCAAAGCACTTCTAATAATCAAGTGATAAATAATATTTTTTATAACGATAAATATATTGCATTATACGTTGCTCTTTCGTCTTTCAACACCATTACCAATAACATATTTAATAATAATTATCGTGGTTTATCTTTTTCTTCTTCTCCAAATAACACAATTTATATGAATGTAATTAACAATACTGCTTTATCCGGTATTTATCTATCAAATTCTAATGGAACTAGTATATTCAATAATATATTTAATAATAATAGTCGAAATGCTGTTGATTTTGGAAATAATTTTTGGAATATTACAAAAACTCCGGGGCCAAATATAATCGGAGGTCCATTTATAGCAGGTAATTTCTGGTCTGATTATTCTGGAGTTGATATAAATGGTGATGGAATAGGAGATACTAATTTACCTTACAATAGTAATGGAAATATAACTTTTGGCGGGGATTTTGCACCCCTAGTAACACCAGGATTTGCGGATTTGGATTATCCTATTGTTTCACTCATCTCTCCTTTAAACGGCACTACACTCAATTATAATAATGTGACATTTGAATATAATGTAAGTGATGTGACTTCCGGTATAGCTTCCTGTTCAATTTACATAAATGGCATTCTTAATCAAACTAATACAACAATAACTGAAGGTTCAACGCAATATTTTACTCAAATTTTATCTTATAGTAATTATACATGGCAAGTGAGATGTGTAGATGATTCTAACTTATCTAATATAGGTATTTCAGAAACAAGAGTTTTAAGGATTAATACAACTATAGGTGATGTAGATACACCAATTATTACTTTGATTTCACCAGAAAATAATTTTATACAAACTACAAGAAATATAACAAAATTCACTTACACCGTTAACGATACAACTTCAGAGATAGCTTCATGCAGTTTAATGATTAATGGTTCTGTAATGATAAGAGTTTTTATTATTGAAGAAGAAATTCCAATGAATTTCTATCAAGACCTTGGAAATGGCAATTATACATGGCAGGTTTCATGTACAGATAATTCAACAAATGCAAATATAGGGAATTCAGAGATAAGAAACTTAGTTGTGAATGTGCCCGATCCTATTCTACTCATTCATGGTATTTTTGGTAGCTATAAATCTTTTGATTCCAGTATGTTTGAAAATCAGGGCTTTGATGTTTACATACTGGACTATAATGGTCCTATTCCAAAACTTGTACATAAAAACGAAACTATTGAGTTTACGCAATTTGAAGGAATCTCTAATGAATCTAATGGCGATATTGCAAGTTATGCGCATATTTTGTCTCATTCTATTAATGAAGTTAAGCAACGTGCTAATGTGCAAAAGGTTGATATTGTAACTCATAGTATGGGCGGGTTAATAGCCCGTTGGTATATCAACAAAGGGAATTACAATGATGATATAAGAAAACTTATAATGATTGGGACCCCGAACCATGGTTCCGACATTATTACAGCAGATACAGTCTTGCCTAAAGTTGGAATAATTACCAAACTTATTAAGGCAATAACAGGCAAGAGTTTAATAGAGTGGGCAACAGGACCTGCCGGACAGCAAATGAAACCTCATAGCTCATTCCTTTTTAGCCTGAACTTGAATAATGGTGCTGCGTATCATCGAGAAGGAACCGATTATTTAAATCCATTTGCTGATGTTCAGTATTATTCACTCGAGGGTTGGTTTCCAATACCGACATTAATTCATAGTCATAAAAAAATATTAGGCATTGATTTTAAAGTGCCTGATTTTACTATAGAAGGCGACGGTATTGTTGCTTGGGACAGTGCAAAATTAGATGAAGTCTCTCAGTGGACTATGATTCCTCTATTTAACTCACAATTCCACATTGGAGAAGGGGAAAATGTTGATATAATTAATAAGGCGATACAAGTTTTACGAAGTTCAACTCAATTAACACAAATAGAAAGACGATTTGATAATATGCAGCAAAACGATAATCTAAGCGCTCAATGGACAGAACTTATTGATGGAACAATAACAACTACCCCAAGAGAACATTCTATTACTCTTGATAATGCCACTAAAAAAGCTTATTTCATTTTGGTTTGGATGAATGGAAGCAATAACTTGAGCCTATCTTTAATAACTCCATCAAATATCACAATAAATTCTAGCTCAGGAATTTATGATAATCATACAAAAGAAAATATATTTGAATTGTATGAAATAAATAATCCTGAATCAGGACTTTGGAAATTAAATGTATATCCTGAATTTGTTTCTGGATCTGAAAATTATTCATTTCAGGTTTTCTATGAAACAGATATGTTTATTGCTGTTGGAACTGACAACGAAAGTTACAACCAAAGGCAGACAGTCAAGATAAATTCTTTTGTTCAGCAAGGAGATGCTAGATTGCAGGCTAATGAAATAAAAGCATTCATTATAAAGCCAGATTATGGTGTTGTTTCTTTAGATCTTTTTGATGATGGCCTACATAATGATTTTAATGCAAGTGATGGGATTTACGGTAATTCTTATGATGAAACGAACCTTGTTGGTATATATGGAGTTGATGTAGTTGCGAATATAACAACTAATGAAACTGGTTTTATAAGACAAGCCAACTCATTCTTTTTTGTAGAGAGTTTACCATACATTTGTGGCGATGTAAATGCTAATGGAGCAATAACTTCTTCAGATATTATTTACTTAGTCAATTATGTTTTTAAAAGCGGTCCAGCCCCCAAACCCATAGAATCCGGAGATGCAAATAACGACAGTGTTATAACGAGCGCCGATATAATTTATCTAGTAAATTATGTATTTAAATCCGGTCCTGCTCCTGTTTGTTCTTCTGGAGGGACTAGTATTACAACACAAACAACTTACACTCAAACAGAACTTCAAAGTATTGAGCAACAATTAGCTGATGTAGGAATAACTATTGATATAACTCCTCCAGTAAGGTCAAACGGAAAACCAACTGGGACTTTATCTAGTTCAACAACAAGCACAACAATTTCATTAACAACAGATGAAATATCAACTTGTAAATATTCAACAGTTTCAAATGTTTTATATGATTATATGACAAACTCTTTCTCTGCAATTGATGCTACAAGCCATTCTAAACTAATGACTGGTTTAAGCAGCGGAAAAACTTACAACTATTATGTCAAATGTAAAGACAGTGCCGGAAATAAAAACTCAGATGATTATTTAATTAGTTTTTCAATTTCTTCAGGAAAAACAGCTCCGAAAACAAGTAGTTTTAATTAAGGAATATCTAAAATGAAACCCCTTAAAATTTATCCAAAGAACAAAGAACATTTCAAAGAATTAATCCCATTTGCTAAAAGAATACTGAAAATGTGTAATAAGAATAAAATTCCTTCAGTAATTTATGGGAGTTTTGTACATTTTTATCATACAAAAGATAAAGCTATGAGGGTTAATGATATCGATATTTTAATTCAAGAAAAGAATATTTCTAAAATAGCAGGAGAATTAAAAAAGCATAATATAAAATTTGGATTTTATCCTTATGGAATTATTGTAAAAAATAAAAAATTAAAGGTTGAGATAGATAAGTTAGATAAGAAACATTCTTCAAAGAATAGTTCTTTTTTTAAAAACATCAAAAAAATTGATTTTTATGGAGTAAAAACAAATGCACTATCTTTAAAACAAATAGAGGATATTTACAAAACAGCTCGTCCTAGAACGAAAGATAATAAATTAAAAATTAGGAAAGAAATAAAAAGTTTAGAGAATTTTTTAGGTAGGAGTATAAAATGACTTCCATGCCTAAATCAGACTCAGAATGGAAAAAAATTTTAACGCCAAAACAATATAGAATTTTAAGACAAAAAGGAACAGAGCTTCCTTTCACAGGAGAACTCTTGCACAACAAAGGCAGGGGCATGTATGTTTGTGGGGGGTGTGGAAATCCATTATTTAAATCTGACACAAAATTCGACTCTGGAACAGGCTGGCCTAGTTTTTATGACGTTGCAAAAAAAGGAAATGTAAAACTCAAAGAAGACAATTCATTATTTATGAAAAGAGTTGAAGTTGTGTGTGCAAAGTGTGGAGGGCATTTAGGTCATTTGTTTAACGATGGCCCAGCTCCAACAAAAAAGAGATACTGCATTAATTCTTGTGCTTTGAAGTTTGAGAAGAGTTAACACCTTCCTTTATCCACACACAACTCCAATCCAGCACAATCATAAATTACACTTTCTCCTATCTCTGTCTTAGCTATAATTCCTAAACACAAACAGCCTTTAATATTACAAGTATTCTCTTTTATAATTTCTTTTTTGTAAGTTAATTTTGTTAAAATAAATATTATTAATCCTACACATATAATTATTAATATTATTATGAAGGTTCTTTTTGTCCTCTCTTTGTTTTCTTCCATTTCAATTATTATCTTTTTGAAAAACGCCCGAGACAGGACTCGAACCTGTGACATCATGGTCTCTAAGACTGGAAAAATACAACGATTTTTCCGTCAACTTCTGCGAACAAGTTCGCGTCGTAACAGCCATGCGCTCTAACCGACTGAGCTACCCGGGCATAAAAAGGAGAAATTAAGTTAACTTTTAAAGTTTCTCATTCTAATAAAAACTAAATTATCTCCCTAAAAATAGTTCGTTTCACTCGCAGATTCATTAATCTTCTATTCAATTAAAAACTCGTTATTACGATAATTAGATTTAAGGCTTAAAATCATTTGTGGGTTATATATCTGTAGTAAATAAATTATTTCTTCTTACTTTTCTCTTTCAATCCCAAATCAAAAACAGGCTTTACTCTGTGTTTCTCAAGATAGGCATAAACATTAGCATGCTTTGCTCCTTTTATCATGTGAATAATTGCATCGTGTGCATTTTTTATTTCTTCTGGGCTACCAATTATTCCTATTGAATTTCCCTTCAATTCAAAACAACAGTTTGTTAAATTAGATAGAGTTTTGAATGTTTTTCCTTTAGTTCCTATGATTCTTGCCCTGATTCTTTCAAGGTCTTTTCTATGAGTATGGTCTTTTATATTTATAATCTCAAAAATGAAATCATTTCTTTTAATGTCTAAGGCATCAGAAAAAGGAAAACCAAGCTCTAAAGCCCATATAACTTTCTCAGTGATATATTCATCTTCAGGCTCACCTTCTATTTCAACTTCTTTTCCTTTATTAGTTATTTTGATATTTAGTTCATTTTCAAGCCTTTTTTTATTTTTTAGGATTCTTGGGAGTTTGTCACAGATTAATTTTATCATATTTTAAAGAGTTTATGGTTTTAAATATAATTTAACAGCTTCACTTATGTTTTTGAGAGCTTCCTCTATGGTTTCTCCTTGAGAAATACATCCTTGTAAGGCTGGAACATAAACAGCATAACCCTCTTCATTTTGCCCTTCCAATATTATCTTAATCTTCATATCAATAAGAATTAATTGAGCGTTATAAGTTTTTTGATACTCTAATTGCCTGGCCTGTAATAAACTCTTTATTTTCCATATTTTCTGGCAATTTTTCTTCATCAGCTTTTTGATCAATGTCTTCTTTTCTATTACCATCTCCCCCCATGACTTTCTTAAAGAAATTTTCCACGAAAAATCTGACATCATCTTCTGCAGATTTTGGAGTAACAACTGCTGAATTTATTAAACTATTAAACATAAAAAACATTCTAACACCATCTACGACATTTTTAGTAAATGTTGTTCTTGGCTTTCTGTCCCATGGAGGACTTTCAAGTTCTACTCTGCCGCTTTCTCCATATTCAATAATATCGAGAAGTTTATTAACGTCTAACTCCACCTTTACATTTTCGGCAGGATTCTCTGAAGGCAACATTGGCTCAAAATACATAATATCATTCTCATTTATTCTTATATAAATATTAAACACAATTTCATTACTTTCAAAATCTTTAAACTGAATAATCAAATTCTCACCGTATTTTTCATTAAATTCTCTTATATTTTCCATAAACTCATCATCAAACCTAAATTCTCTTCTCTCTTCTTCTGAAAGAGTGTTTTTTCTTTCTTCTTCTGGCGGTCCAGGTAGTCTATGCATTTCCATTGATTTTTTCATTTCATGCTTGAAGAATTCTCTAGAAGGGAAAAGCCATGTTTTCATATAAGGAGAAATAATTTGTTTTGGCTCTTCAGTTCGAAATTCATTAATTTTTGCTGTCTTGATTTCCTCCCAAAACTCTATTTTTCCATAATCTGTTTCGTATTTGAAATTAATCAATTGATGATCAGGAAGAGAACTTTTTCTTAGGCATTGAGATCTTTCAGCCAATTGTCTTGATAAATCAACATCTCTCCAATACAACTCAAAAATCCCAGATATGTGTTTTTCCCAATCATTTGCAGAGTTCGCTACATATTTTTCAAAAAACCATCTTGCAAATTCCTCGTTAAATGATTTTTCCAATTCTCTTCTTTGAGTCATCAAATTTTTAAAATCTCTTTCACACCAGTCTAAGCCACCATGAGAATAATATTTATTTTTTATTAGATGGAAATCATTAAATTCTTCCCCCCATCCCCCAAACCAAATAAAACCCTCTGTTCTGCCCTGCGCCTCTCTGCACGAACCCCCAACTGTAAATACAAATTTTTCTTGTTTGTGTTCTTTTCTTTCTGGCTCAATCCAGGTTTCTTTTCCTTCTATACATTTATCAAAACATTCATTTTTACAACTTTCAAGATTATTTTCAGCATTACATTTATTTTCACAGCTTACTCTAATCTCATCAACATTACATTCTAATTCATTTCCACATTGTTCCCAGATGCAATCTTCAACACAAGGCCTGGTTTCTCTATCATAACACTCTCTGTCACATCTTTCATTGCATTCTCTTTCTCTCCTTTCCTTTTCCTCTCTATCTCTGTCTTCTCGCTCATCTTCAAAATTATCTTCAAATTCTTCTTTATTTTCTTCAATTTGATTGTTTTCATTGTTAATTTCTGAACCTTCTTGTATATTATCCGCATTTTCATTGGTTTCTCCGCTAGTTCCACTATTATTTGTTCCTTCTTCTGTACCAAAGCCAGTGATTCTTATTTTATTTGCCAAAGTTCTAAATAATGAGAAAATAACATTTCCTGTTAGAGTTCCTTGTTCAGAATTTTCTTCTATTTCTTCGTTTTGAGTTTCTGTCACTCCTTCATTTCCCTGTTCTACTTCTGGACTAAAATCAGGCCCCTTCTCTAAATATGCCTCAATTTCTCTTGCCTCTTCAATTTTTTCTATTTCATCCTCGCTTACAATTTTTGGAATTGTTACACATTTCCCATTACTGCAAACATCATCTTCATTCCCGCAATCACTCTTTACAACACATTCATCTCCGACAACTTCAAATATTGTTTCTTCTAATTCACCCTCTAAAACTTGACATTCGACATTTGTTTTTACCCACAAACCTTCAATACATTTTTCAGAAACAATCTCTTCTCCTGGCTGGCAATGCTGAATTTTTTCTTGTCCTTCAACACATTTAGGTTCTTGACATTCTCTCAATTCTGTAACCTGACATTTTCCTTCTACGCAAGTAGCGTCCCCACATAAAGGATCAACACAATCTTCATCAATTTCACAAGAAATCTCTTCTCTTATGCAAATTGGTTCTAATGGACAACCAACATTATCTTTACCGCTAAAAATTACTTTTCCATTACATTCTATTGCTTCATATTCGAAACAAGTCGAGCAGTCTTCGTTGCAACTCCCAGCTTCATTTTCTTCACATATATGGTTCCCGCAAATAGCGATTTTCTCATGGACTATTTCCTCTCTTGCCTGGCAACTCCCTGCAATACAATACAGTTCTCTTTTTTCTTCTCGTGTTTCATTATTATCTGTTATTGTAATAATGTCATATCCACAAATTTTTCCACCGCATTGAGAATCTGAACAATCAATTTGTCCATTTTCATTATCATCTACATTATTGCTGCATATTTCTTCTCCAAATTCTTTGAATTCTTCGACAAGCCTTTTTTCCCATTCTTCTTGCTCATAATAAAATTCTTTTTTTTCATAGTTTGAAAATAGATTTGAGTAAAATTGTTTTCTTTCTTGATAATTAGTTTCTCTTAATTTTCTCTCAGCCTCTCTTCTTTCCTGCTCTTTCTTAATCCAACAATAATTTTTGCTGCACTCTTGCCTTTCAGCCTCTGTCATGGATTCAAAGTTTATCCTGAATTCATCTTCTACTTCTTCCCAGACATTATTTGCTTTTTCATTCCATGCATCATTTAATATCCTAAGCTCTTGTGACTTATCCATGGCTGACTTGAAATTACCTTGTTCTATCATTTTCCTAATCTCTTCTATTAATCTTTCAGCCTCTCTTTTGAAATCTTCTGAATTTTTTCCCTTGAATCTTTCTTTATAGTTTATCTCAAAATCTCTCTTTTCTTCAGGATATTCAAAACCGCCACGCCCTCTAAAGTTTAAAATAGGACTTATCCAATGCCATTGACAATCATCACACATCTCTATTCTTAAGATTGCATCAAAATTTTCTCCTTCGAAAAAATCAATTTCCTGCACAAGTAATTTTTGCGAGTCTCTTTTATTTTCATTTCCAAAAATATCATTCATCAATTCTTCACATTTTTCTGGATTCTGATTAAAATTCGAATTAAAAAACTGTTCTACATTTACACTTTCTTTAGCCAAATTTTCCAGATTTTCTTTATTTGGGTTTAATGAATATTCTTCTGCAATTTTTTTTATTCTCTCAATTTCCTCTTTTATGTTAATGCTTTCTTCAATACTTTTAAATTGGACATCTAGATGCAAACGATAAATTATTTCATCTTGATTGTTTTTTCTGTGAATATTTGGCCATGCACCAAGCCAAATCTGAATTTTCTTGCCGTCAAAAATAATTTTTCTCCAGGCAGGTATTTCATTGTCGAGTTTTTGATCGTGTTCTTCATTTTCAACCCAGACCCATTTTGTGTATTCTGATGGCTTGCCTAATGCTTTTTCTAATTGCTCTGCCTTAAACACAGCATCGTGTCCTTGTGTCGTAGCACCCATGATTTCTTCAAGCTCTCCTCTTGTTGACGTTAAATAAACAATTAATTGCGCATAATTTATGTTTCCAATTTCATATTCTTCTGCATAATGAGTCATTTTTTGTATAGAATTCTCAATGGACTGGGCTGAGATGAATGTTGAAACCAGAACAATTATTGCTAATACAATTACCTCTTTTTTCATTTTAATTTATTAAGTGAAATTTACGGAATTGTAAATTCCAGTTTTTTCATTATAAACGACACCCGTGGTATTTCTATAAAGAAAATTGATTATAAAAAGTTAACTGAA
>CAZCCD010000007.1:39907-51193 GCA_964497435.1 Candidatus Woesearchaeota archaeon
AAACGACACCCGTGGTATTTCTATAAAGAAAATTGATTATAAAAAGTTAACTGAAGATTTGTTTTTTTGGATTATGTTAAGGATTATAAGTTTTTTAATACAACAATGTTTTTATAGATGTTATTTTGAATATTTGTATGAGTAGAGGAAAGGTTTTACAAGATTGGATGGGTGAATTGCCCTGGAAACAGCAAAGTGTCATTCTTTCTTCTTTAAGAGGACCAGACACTCATCGGCCTGAAAATGTTAAGAAAGTGACAAGATGGTTAAGAGTAATAACTCAGAATAATGCTGATTCTTCAACAGATTATATGAAAGATATTGGACTTCCAGAATTTGAACCATTGAGAACTGAATTAGAGTTTTGTACTGTACACTATTTTTGTCATTTAATGCACACTTTTGAAATAATTGGGTATAATCATCCAGATAGAAGTATTAGGGAAACATCTAGAGACTTCTACTATGGGTTAGTTAACGCCTTACACTTAAATCCTGAAGTTAAGGATCAATTAGAAAAGAGACTTGCTGATAAGATTTAAAACCCACTTTCTTCTTTCTTCAAATATCCATGATTTCTAAGCCACTCAACATGATTTGGTTTATATTTGAATATAACATCTCCTTTATTTTTATCAAATTCCCATAACTCAATAAGAACAACATCCCCGGGACGAAGCCACAACGCTCTTTTAAGCCTTCCAGGGACTCTACAATTTCTTGTTTTTCCGTCCAGGCAATTTACCTGCATTTTATTGCCGCCATGTCTCTGCTCTATAATTCCAAGAACTTCCTCTCCTCTAGGAAGTCTTACCCTTGTTACTTTCTGTTCTTCCTCGCCTTCTTTATTATTTCTAAATCCTCGCTTCATTTTTATTTTAATTGAAGAAAAAGTTTGTTTATAAATATTGAGTTATTTTACACTAGAAGATGATTATCAAAGAATTCTGTTACTCTTTTTTCATATTCATCTGGATTTTTTGAAAATGACATTCCATGATCTACTCCTTCGATTAACCAGAGTTCGCTGTTTAGGGCATTTTTATGTAATATTTTTGAGTGTCCGACTGGAATTTGTGAATCCTTGGTTCCGTGGATAAATAATATTGGAACATTAAGGGTTTTAACATTTTCTTCAGGAGAGATTTCAGAGAGTTTCATTCCTAAGAAAATTCTCGCATAAAATGAGGTAAGCCAGATAAATGGGTATTTTGTTATGCTTGGAAATATAAAGAAGACTTTTTTCATTATGTCATGTAAATTAGAAAAACTCGAATCTGCCACTATTGCTTTGACATCTTTAGAATCTATTAAAAGTGATGTAGCAGCACTCATTGAAAAACCTAAGATTCCAATTGAGGTAATATTTCTCTTTTTTAGAAAATTTATGGCTTGTAACATGTCTTCTTGTTCCTTATATGCGATGGTTGTTATTTTGCCATCACTCTCTCCAAAATATCTAAAGTCATAATACAAAAGATTATAATGTTTGTTTAAGAATTTTGTAGCTGGAAGGACATTGTTTTTATCAGCAGGAAACCCGTGGCCAACTATAATGGCTGAATTTAAACCTTTGCTGTAATTTGTTGGTATAAACCATCCTCTTAAAATCAATCCATCTTTAGTTTTAAACGAGATGTTTTCATATTTTAAATTAAAATTATCCGGAGTTACATTTGTGTGGATTCTTGGAGGCCTGATATAAAGTATAAATGTCAATAAAGAAAACAAGAATATTATTATTAAAATTATGATTATGATTTTTATATAAGGTGTGTAGACTGGCATTTTAATTTAAGAATCATTTTATATAAAAAGTTTGTTATCAATCATTCCCTATTAACACCTCTGCCCCAATCTATTCCTAACTTCACTAACGTCTTGATAATTTATAACAGAATCTTGACTATTTACATTTAAATGAGCTCTTCCTGTTAATGGCTGTCCTTGATTATAAATCACTAATGCTAAATCAATAATATTAACAATTAAATCGTCGTTGACGTCTGCTTGAACACAAGTCACAATTGGAATTCCTGGATTGTATTCATAGGCTCCTATGTCAGGAGCAGAGCCGTACCATAATTTACAACCTGTTTGTGTTGGATCTGTCGATGCCGAAACATTGCAATGATATCCTGGGACAATTGTTCCGTTGTCTATTGCTGGAGAAGTTGGAGATGGTCTTAAAAAGTTAGGATCTCCAAAAGTTGTGGATAAAAATAATGGATTAGATTGGATTGAGTTTATTTCTAAGTCTGGTCTTATACTTGTTTGGAAAGTGAATAAATCGTACAATGCCCTACCATAATCAACCATAGTTGTCTCAAAGCTGTCATAATAGATATTATTCCCAGATTTCATATCAATTATTAAAGAAGGTATATCCATGTACAAGTTTTCTCGATTTGCAGAGAGCCCGTAGTCATATACAATATTGTTAAAAATTGATGTATTGTGATTTTCATAATCAAATTCTTGATATAATCCGATTCCTGTTTCAGTTGGATTATCAAAAAGAATGTTATTGAAAATTCTTACATTCCTTATTGGAGAGGTACACCTATCTCTATCCATTAGGTGAACATCGGGCCCGTAATATCCCCACCCAAAAGGCGGAGGAAAATTTCCAGTTGAATTATATACTATGTTTCCGTAGACATCAATGTCTCCTGTGTATCTTGGTGGAGGTCCGTAATCTCCCCAGTCAGAGTACAGTAGAGGACAATCAATGTTGATATCTCTCCCATTTCTAGTAAAGACATTATTCCTTATCACACTTCTACTCACCATTTGCTTGAAGAAGATTGCTGTAGGGCCAAGATCATGGAAATAATTATTTTCTATAGTGATATTATGGGACCTATAGATCGTGATTCCCCCACAATTTTCAGCAGTACAAACTTCTGGAGCATCCATCTCATAGACTGGCCCATAGATTTCGTTACCTCTTATTATGATGTCTTGTGTTTCTCCGTCATAAAAGAATCCTATATGAGCACAATTAGCACCACCAGTACCCAGATGTTCATGGATAAGATTGTCTTGTATTGTTATACTTTTAGCGGCATTTGCGAGAATCCCCATACACGAACCATTTACAACGTCCATATACTCAATTGTAGTGTATGACGGAAGGCATACTGTTTTATGCCAATAGTCATTATCATAACCCATAAGTCTAGCAAAAGTAGGTCCAGTATGACGTCCCATGATGATTGGCCTTGGATAATCAGGATGACCTCTGAAAATTGTAGGATTTCCAGGAGTTCCTGAATTGTCTGGATGCAAAGTAGCTCCTCCACCCTCATAAGCACAATTTTTTGATGGAACCTCATTATACACCCCCCCAAGAACAATCACAATATTTCCAGAAGGTGCTGTATTGGCCTTAGACATATTACACCAAGGCTGACTGTATGTTCCTTGTCCTAAATTACTGCAAGATGGATTTTGATTATTCACATATCTAAAAGTTCCCGCTGGACAACTATCATAATAATCCCCCCTAAACCAGACACCATTTGCTCCATTATTTGTATCACAACAATAACCTGTTCCGTCTGGATAGGTTTGACTTCCGCAGGAGATAGAAGCTGAAACATCCTGTAAATTTACAAATAAAAATCCTAAAACAAAAATTAATATCAATCCTCTTTTCATCATGATAATATAATAAAAGAATTATATATAAAGTTAATTATAAAATTTAGTTACATCAATGCTTCACGAAAGAACTAAAGCAACACCAACGCAAACGGAATTCCTTGAATCTTACCTACACTTTCTTTATCAATAATTCCTGCCTTGATAGCTGCTCTAACAGATTCCTCTCCAACAATATTAAAAGTAGCATCTTCTTCTAACATGTCCTGCATAATTCGAATAGCTTCTTCCTCGCTAACTTTATTTCCTTTGTAAAAAGATTCTTTAACATCTAATTGAAAATTTCCTTCTTCAAAATATTTTCCCAGTAATTCAGCATCACAAACAGCTACAACATCTCTGTAAGATTTTATTACGTTTATAAACATAACAAATTAAAAAAAGAATGAGTTAAAAATCTATTTATTTTTTGCTGCAAAATCCGCAGAAACAACACGCCAGCATTCATGTGGCCCAGATTTTGACTTTGTAACAGCGAATTTTCTTCCTTTTTTATCCACAATCTTATATTCGCTTGTCTTAAATTTCTTTTTGGATTTCACATCAAAAAACTCCAATTCTTGCTTTGCCATTTTTACCTCCAATTTAATTAAAAATCTTTTTTAGCCTCTCCAGCCCTAATAGCTGCTTCAGCATTTTCTTTTGACATCATTGCACAGACAGTTATACTATGTGTTGGACATATTCCCTTAGCCATATACCCCCCACGAGCAGTTTGTACAATCATGGCATTTTTTACATTAACCTGTGCTTTGCATTTCATGCATCTTCCTTTGACCATTTTCTCTGTTGTACTAATGATAGTGGTTTTTTTGTTTTATAAAGATTTGGATTTTTTAAAAATGTATTTTTATATTTTGCTCCTCACGGAATGTTTCGCTCCGCAAGCAAAACAACGAACAAAAGAGATTCTATCTTCTTTGATTAATTCTGTGTCTGGTTTTCCACATTCTTTGCAAATTACAAATTCATTTGCATAGTCTTCTATTTTTTGGTTAATCTTTAGAGAAGGAATTTTATTGTTTAAAACAAGTCTCTCACCTTCAATCTCTCCAGAAGTTGCCAGCTCTTTCAGAAGGAATTTTAAGAAATGGTTCTCATCTCTCCTAAAATATGATACTATTTGAAAAAAGTTGGTTATTATTGTTTTCTTTCCTTCAATATGTCCTCTTGCCTTTGGAATTTCAAATCTCTCACTAGAAATTTCAACTTTCTTTATATTTTTATACGCTTGTTCTAGTAATTTTTCGTAGGTTTCCATAAGGAACAAAATTTCAGAGGGTTTATAAACTTTTTATTCTTCAAAAATTCATGAAAATAAAAGATGTGATTCTGGGAATTGCAATTATTGTCTTAACTATATTTGTGGCTTTTTATGGAATTAATACTTTGTTTCCAAAGCCAAATTACGATGACTTTTGCAGGGATATATCTGGAGATATCTATAATGATCAAGCCAGTTGTGAAGCTAATGGAGGAAGATGGAATAATTATGTAGGTCCAAAATCAGTTGACGAAAGAGGAAATGTAATTAATGGTTATTGTGATATGTACTACTATTGTAATCAAGATTTTAATGATTTATTAAAAGAAAGAGGGAAAAAAGTTTTCTTTGTCGCATTGCCGTTAGGGATAGTTATTATTGCCTTAGGCGCTTTTGTCTTCGGACTTGAAGCTGTCGGGGCAGGTTTAATGGGAGGCGGGGTTGGAACTTTAATTTATGGAAGCGGAGCTTATTGGCCTTATACTCAAAATTGGGTTAGGTTTTTACTTTCTTTAATAGGCTTAGTTATATTAATCTGGCTTACTTATTATTTTAATAAGAGGCTTGGAAAACACAAACATCATTTTTAATTGTCTTTTTGTCTTAATCTTCTTGTCTTCGGAACAAAATTAGTTATTTTATTTTCTGAGGCTTTTCCTGTTCCTAAGAAATCATTTTTGTATTTCATGATGATGAAGCCATGAGGTTTCTTCCCACCACCAACACCCCGACCACCCACCCCAAATTTAGGTTCGCTTCGCTCACTTATTGATGTGTTATTAATATCATTATTCATTAATTTACTTTTTCCTTTATCACTAACTTTTTCTTTTTCAGTTTCATCAAACAAAATTTCATTTCCATGCATCCAGCTTTCAAGTTGTTTTTCATTTTCTAACTCAAAAATATTTTTTTTAATCTGGCTTTTTAAAATATGAGCTACATCCATGCTTAATCTTATTTCATTTCCTTGAATTTTGGCAAAGTAAATTCCAACTCTTTCAACAGGAACAGCTCCTTCGAGTTCTTTTATCTCTTTTTCATTTAAAGAGCCTTGGAACAAGAATATCTTTTCTTTTCCTGTCATGACTAGAGTTCCTGGAATGTTTTCTATTCCAAACTGTTCATTTAGCATTTTTAGGATTTCTTGGGTTTCTTTTTCAGATAAAATATGGAGGGTCATTTTATGTTTTAAAATGAAATAGTTAAATATTCTCTAAAAATAAAGGTCATAATAATAAATATGAACGTGCCTATTAAAGATTTGCTAAAATAATTATCTTTATGAGTTTTTCCTTTCATCAATATAAATGTTAACTCATCTACAAAAAGTCCAAATCCCATAGAGTAGATTGTCAAAATTTTAAAGAGCAGACCTAGTATAATTAATATTATTCCGTACATATAATGATGAAACCTGAAATTTTTTATTGTTTGGGCCTTGATTGGTTTAAGGTATAAGAATATTCTTGTGATGATTATTGTTTCTAAGAAAATTATGAAAAAATAGTTTGGCTATTCATCTTATCTTCCTCAATTTAGCAATGAAAAATCCCTCAACTCTGGACCCTTCATTTGTGATTAATTTTATTATCTTCATCTTATTTTCTTAAGTTTTGCAATGAAGAATCCCTCGGTGTTTGCAACATGAGGATAAATTCTGCATGATTTAGTTACCTCTCTATCATACTTGTCTTTTTCCCAGCTTGTGATTCCTTGATTGCATTTAATTGGTAGCGAGAGAGATTCAATTTTTATTTTGTCTTTAAATTTGTCTAGAATATAACTAATGACTCCTTCATTTTCTTCAGGAGCATGGGTACATGTTGAATAAACCAAAACTACGTTAGGCTTTAAAACTTCCAAAGCAGATTCAACAAGTCTTTTTTGCAACTTGGAAAGTGAGATTATTGTTTGAGGATTCCACATCAATGCTGTTTTTGGCGTGCTTCTTAGAGTTCCTTCTCCAGAGCAAGGAGCGTCTATTAAAATGCGGTCAAACATTACATTTTTGTTTTTTAATCTCTTACATAAAGCAACACCTTCTTTTTTTGTTATAATTGTGTTTGAACAGCCACATCTTTCTAAATTCCCTGCTAAAATTTTCAGTCTTGAGTAGCTTATTTCATTTGCAATTATTGTCCCTTTGTTTTGCATTAAAGCTGAAATTTGTGTTGTCTTGCTTCCTGGAGATGCTGCTAAGTCTAAAACAAATTCTCCTGGTTTTGGCTCTAAGACTAAAGCTGGAAGCATGCTCGCTAATTCTTGAATGTAATAATAACCAAGTTGATGCTCTAAAGACTTTCCGAGTTCGCCTGGAGAAAGGTCAACTAATACTTTATTCTCACCCACTCCCTCTTTATTAGGTTCGCTTCGTTCACTTATTAATTTATCTTTAATTGTTAACTCACTAACTCCTTTTAAGAGCGATTTATTATTTTTATCCATTAATTTACTTTTGATTTTATATTTTTTTGAAATGGACTCGTCATCACTAATTATTTTATTATTTACACCAATATTTTTATTGTCTATATTATTTTCTTCCTCAGAAAATTTGTCGGAAACAAATTTTCCCTCAACAATCATGACTTCTTTATGTTTTGGCCAGGGCTGTTTTATTTTCCAGCCTTTACTTTCAAGCCTTGATTTTAATTCTTCAGGAGAAATTTTTAATGTATTAACACGTATTGATCTTAATATTGGCTCTTGTAAAATTTTTTTGTATCTTCCAAAATCAGCAGGAGAGAGAAGCTCCTTCATTCTTTCAACAAATTCTGGTTTTAGATTTAGGGGTTTTTTAGAGTTCATGGTTTTTTTAAGAGAGCTACCTTTATAAAATATAGATGTTTAGGTATTATATGGGTGAGAAGGACGGTTTTTATAAGTCGGTTTTTTTAATTGCCTCTATTTATGATTTAATACTGGGAGTTATGTTCTTTTTCTTTTATAAGAATGTCTTTTCATATTTTGACATAGTTCTTCCTAGCGAGCCAATGTATTTACAGATGTCTGCTGCGTTTGTCATGGCTATGGGAATTGGTTACTATTTTGTTTATAGAAATCTACATAAAAATACTGATTTAGTTAAATTAGGAATAATTTACAAGATAGTATACTCTTTATTAGCAATATACTTTTACCTTAAGGGTTTGGCACACGTTGTTTTCCTTTGGTTTGCGATATTTGATGTAGTATTCTTAATTTTATTTGTGAGATTTTTGAGGTATGCGAAGAAGAGTTAAAACTCCCCCAACGTCATTTGTTCCGATTACCTTCTAGGTTATCGCAGCAAGATAAATTAAAACCACTTCTCTAACTTATCTTGTCTTTTTCCTTCAATCAGCTCATTTACATTAATATTAAAGACTTGCATTATGTTTTCAACAGCAGGCAAAATTTGGTGTTCTAGATAATAACTTATATCATAATTTCCTTTTTCATCAGGAAGTTTTACTCTTTCTCTTACTAGAGCTTTTTTTTCTTTTGATTCTGAAATATAAAATTCAATTAATGTTCCAGAGCTTACAGGAAGTTTTTTGGATATCATTCTTTGAGCAGCTATGACATGAGGAGTTGTTGCTTTGTATTCTGATAAAGGTTTTTTCAGCTGTGTCTTTATAATTAAATTTTCAATTTCGACCTCTCTGTTTTTTATTTTTTTGACTATTTTTTTTAAATAATCTAAAGCCCTTTTTTCATTTCCATCCTCAAGAACAAATTTTAAGATATTATTTTGAACTTCTCTAGCTAAAGCACACCAATCTCTCCTTACTGTTTCAAATCCTCTAATTTTCAGTCTGTTATTTTCATCTATTAATGCGTATTTCTTTTTTGCACCTGTTGTTCCAGCTCTTGTTGTAACCCATATTCCTCTTTTGAAAAAACCCTCGAGTTCGAGCTCCATTATTCCTGGTAATTGTGAATTTAATTTTTTTAAGAAATCCAGGGTTTGCTGCTTGCTTTTTTTGTTTAATAAAAATGCTATACTGTCTGTATCTGAATATATTGTCTTAAATCCTTCTTTGTCAATCTTGTTTATTGCTTCTTTGATCTCTTTTCTTGCAAAGGCAGCTGTAGCTGCAGCTGCTTCTCTGCAATGATATCTCCCTCCAAAAAAACCCTGATAGCCATAAGAGGCATTAGCTAAGAGTTTGAAAGCATTGCTCCTTGCCTTTATAACAGGATCTTCTTTATTTTTCAGCTCTTCTTTAAACTGCTTTCTTTTTTTTATTATTTCTTTAAGCATTTCTGGAAAAAATCCTGGTTTTTTTGAAAAATATACTTTCTTATCTAACGCTTCTATAGAGTGAGGATTTTTCTCTTCTTTAGAATTTTCTAGATAAGTTGATTTTGAAAGATTATATGTAACTATCGTGCTTCCATAACTAGATGTAAAATCAAAAACAGCCAGGTCTTCATACAATCCTGGCTTTGGTTCTAAGACAAATGCTCCTTCATAAGGCCTTTCTTCTCTTCTTTTTCCTATTTCATCATATCCTGGTTTTTTTTCTGGGATTTCATTAAATCTATCTAAATTATGAATAATAAAATCTTCAACATTGTTTGACATTCCATTTCTTGTCACGTCAAAAACAGGCTCTTGCATAACTCTTGTAAACTCTTGAATGTCTGGCCAGAATTTTTCAAACAATCCATATACTAAAACAGAATCATGAAGACTATATTCAAAGTACTGCTCCCAATGATGGTCCTGCAACTTTGAAGAATGTTGAAATTTAAAGTCTTTCTTTTTCTCTCCTAAAAACTCTTTTGCAACCTCGTTTAATGAAAGTGTTTCTGATTGCATGTATTGTGAGTAGGCTGTTTGTATAAACTTTAATAAATCAACATGAACAATTCCATGAATTTTTCCAGTAGTTATCGCTCCCTTATAGAATCTTGGTTGACTTTCATCTAACCCTAAAGAAAGTTTAACTTTTAGCTTATCAGCCCTTGCTTTTAAATATGGAAGATCAAAGCCATCTGAAAAATACCCAACAAGAAAATCAGGAGATATTTTTTTAACATACTCTATAAATTTTTCGAGTAATTCAGATTCATTTTTAACAAATTCTACATAAGGAAATTTTTTGCTTATTTTTTCCTGCTTCCACGTTATGACTTTCTTAAATCCTTCTGAAACTAAAGAAATCATTAAAATTTCCCCCTGGCCTATTTTAAACTCATCAGCTTCAATATCATATGTTAAAATTTTTGGCTTGAAATCTTTATCTGGAATTTCTTTAATATTTTCAATTTTTACACAAAACTGAACATCAAGATTTTTATCTATGCCTCCAAATTCGCTTGATTCATTCAACATTTCTCCGGAAATTTCGTACCATTGCAATGGTTTTAATTTTTTTTCAATAATATAATGCGTTATAAAACTTAAATCATAACCGCGTCTTTTTTCGATTCCATCGAGGGCGAGATTGTCTGCTATGTCATGTAAATCTTTATAGTTTGTTGCAAAAATTTTCAATGCCCTAACTTGTTTGCCGAGAAAATTTTTATCATGAATTTCTATTTTTTCGACTTTTGTTTCTCTGTCCCTTGTTTTAATTTTAATCTTAGAAATTTTTTCAATTAACTCCTTAATCTTTTTCTCACTTAAATTGTCCTTTAATATTGCCCATAAATAAATTGGACAGGTATCTATCAAACAAACTCTATGTCCTTTGTCATCTCTTCCAATTACTTTTATGTAGTTTCTTCCCTCAAAGTCAAAATAATCGTAGTCGATGGGGATAAAGCTGAATTTCATGAATTTAGATAATATTGAAATTATTTAAAGGTTGGGAATATTCTAGAGTAGATACGTAAATTATCTTATGTAACTCCTTCATAGAGACTAAATAGTAAGGTTTAAATACTCTTTTTTATGCTTAAATTCATGGTAATAATGGGTCATATTAAAGAAGTATTTGAAAGTTATGGAGATAATTTAGAGCGTACTAGATTAAAAAAAAGTTTAATGAAATTTATGTCTTATAAAGGACTCATTAAAGGATTACCAAAAAATTTAGATAGTGAAATGTATATAGGATTAACACAGAGTTTAGTTGAGACAATGCTTTTTGATCCAGATGAAAAAGAAAGGCTTTGGGCAATGATAAACATTAGGGATGCATATAATGGATTTTTCTCAAGATGTCACGTTAAAGATAAAGCGATATTTCTTGAAACCAGACAAGATGGTGAGAGTGTTTTCTTCTATGTTTGCGATGCTCCTGATATTTATCTTAAAAGAAAAGTAAATTTTGATGGCTTACCAACTATGGTTGAAATATCTTAAAATGAATTACTTAAATGATAATGAAAGATTTGAAAGAGAAGATCCATGGCAGGAC
>CAZCCD010000008.1:0-14812 GCA_964497435.1 Candidatus Woesearchaeota archaeon
GCCTTTAATATCTTTTATTTCTCCATATTTAACTTCTACAGGAATGATTTTTCCTTCATCCAAAATCATATCAACTTCATTCTTATAAGGATCTCTCCAAAAGAAATCTGCTTTGAGCTGATTGATTAATACATTTTTAAAAACTTTAGATTTTGATAACGAATCTTCACTAAATAGAAGATTTATTGAAATCAATGTAGGATAATATTTTTTCAATTTTCTCTCAATTTTTCTTTTATTCTTGGAGAAATTATAAAGTTTTTTTATTAAAAAAGAATCTTCTAGATATCTCAAATAATTTGCTAGAGTGGGCCGGGATATTTTATATTCGCTTGAGAAACTTGAGAGTTCTATCAACTGTCCAGGATTTTCAGTGATATTTTCCAATATAGAATTAAGTATTGATATATCTTCAATTTTAAACAGAGAAGGGATATCTTTATAGAGAACCTTATCTCTTATTCCCTCTTTGATATACATCTTTATTTTTTCTTTATCTTTAATTCCGCATAACTCTGGAAAACCCTCGGAGATTATAAACTCTTCAAATAGTCTATAATACTCTTTTTTATATAATTCAATGGGTTTATAGCTAACCCCCTTAAATTTAATGAATTCTTTAAAAGTGAGAGTCTCAATCTTAAATTCAAAAATCCTTCCGGCCAGGCTTTCTTTAAATTTTTTTCTTATAAAAAGAGATTCTGAACCAGAAACAATTATTTTAATATTATTCTTGTAAAGATCATATATTATTTTAATCTGCTCTTGCCAATTATCTATTTTCTGTATCTCATCAAATAAAAATAAAAATTTCTCATCAGATAGTTTTTTGTTATGAACTCTTTCATATTCATCAACTAATTCTCTCAAAGAACCGCCCTTAAAATCATCAAATGAAAAGAAAAATATATTTTGCGGGTTAAATCCTGAAGAAAGCCGTTCCTCTACAATTTTTAACATTATGGTCGTCTTTCCCGCTCTTCTTAATCCAGTTAATGCTATTATTTGGGGCATCTCCAGAAATTTTTTTATCTTTGAGTATATTTCTCTTTCTTTATATTCTAACTTAAACTTTCCTTCCCACCAAGGGTTAAATTCTTTCATGTAACTTATAATTTCCGCCATTTTTACTTATCATTAAATCTATTTTATGAAAAGTATAGTTTTCATATATTTATAAATCTTTGGGTTTTTGATAAATCTCTCACGAATATGAGAGAGTGGATGATTTTTAGTGCAACGTGGTCGACCGAAGGGAGAAGTTCGGGGCTCGCCGAAAATTCGTTGTTATCGTAGTTGTTGAAAAATAAGTTATTAACTTTTAAGTGGTAAACAAGACCAAAAATTTATAAAGTATTGATTTATTCTTTTCGTAAGGAGAATTAAAATGGATAGATTTGACAAAGTTTATGCTTGTGCAGGAGATGGCTTACGGCTATTTGGTATAGGTGCAACTATTTATGGAATGGTTAATAATGATATGGAAACTATTCTTGGAGGGTTTGCGCTTGCATATGCAGGTTCTTCAATACACAGACCATACACTGAGCGTGCAATTGGAGAAGCGCAAACAAAACAATTAAACCAAATAATAAGTAAACTAGAAAAGATAGCAGAAAAGAAAGAATAAATCTTTCGTTCTACATTTTTTATTTTTCAACAATTTCGTTAAAATTTTGTTAGGTGAAGTGCGAAGCATTTCATTAGGTTTTCTTTTATGATTTTAACGAAGATAACAACATTAGAATTTTTGGTTTTAACCTCTGTGGAGGCGAGCCCCGAATTGAGTTTAATTAGTGTTAGTTTCTCCTGAATACTTGGAAGGATTGCGAGTATTCAAATAATGTTTGAGCAACGTTTTCTGAGCTAACAAAGGTGTGGGTTTGGGGAGAAATCAAAGGTTATAAGAATCTACTATTTCTTTTGCCTTATTCACAAAATTTATTGCTTTTTGTCTTATAGATTCGGCCTCATTTTCATCAAAAATCTTCTGAGTTGAATAACTTGCTTTTGTTCTTTGTTTTTTCGCTTCAATATAGTAAAGAACTTCTTCTTTTTTTAGTGTTGTATTTCCAACAATCTCTATTTCTTCTTTGTTGAGTTCCTTTTGATAAAACTCCCTTATAAGAATTAAAAGAGTAGCAAAGTGATCTTTTGTAGAGTATCCCTTCAAAGAGCATAATGCAAGAGAAGCATGATAAATAGAATAGTACGAGCTTACGATAGCCCAATCATTAAATTCTTTTAATTCAAGAGTAGATTTCACAAATTTAAGATTATGGTCTGCTTTATCCATATGCCCCTGAACAAGCTCTTTAACTTCAGTTTCTTTCTTTAGTTTCTTTGATTTAAGATATCTCTGAAAGTCAGTTTCTCTTCTTTCTTCGTTTTCAAGCCAGATTTTCCAGATTTCTTTAACCATTTAATGCCTCTTTGTAAAATAGATAGTGTCCATATACTATAAACCCTGTCTTTAGTGCATGAGCAATAACCTTATCTTCTTTTCTTAATATCTGCTCTTTAAAATAGTTGAAGTCTATGATAAATATTTGTATGTTTATTCCTGTTATTGCTTCTATTTCTTTTTTTAGTTTTTCATCTTTAGATTGTTTTTTGTTATATACCAAAAGAAGATCTATATCACTGGTTTTTTCAAATGTGCCTTTTGCAGTTGAGCCAAACACTAAAGCGATAAGAGGTTTATTTTCAATCTTTTCCAAGAATTCTGTTATGGCTCTTATCCTTATTTTAGGGAGTTCATTTAACTTTTTATAATCGAAATAAGAGAATATGGAATAAATTAAAGGATTTTTTGGATTTATTCTGTAAAAAGTATTGCCTATTTTTTTATCAGATAGAATAAGATTGCTGTTTTGGAGGTTTTTTAAATGTTTAAGAGTTGTATTCTGAGTCAGTTTTGTTTCTCTTAAAATTTCGCTGAAGTATAATTCTTTCTGCTTGTTTCTATAAAAACATTCAAGTATCTTCTCTTTCCCCTTTCCAAATAAAGTATTGTTCATTTTAGGTACAAGATTGTACATTTATTGTACTATATAAATGTTTATGTTTTTATGTTCAGTGTGAAAAAAGAGGGGTGAGAAAAGCGAAGAAAATGGAAAATAATTGCTGTTAGACGTCCTGAACGAAGTGAGAAGAGTTGCTACAGGCGACTTCTTAATTTATTTGTTTTCTTACAATTAATAAAATATTTTCATCAAACCAATTAATTTTGTCCAAATCTTTAAACTTTCGTTGAATATTCCGTTTAAATCTCTCTAACGATTGCTCAAACTCTTTTTTGCTATATAGATAGAATGTCGAATAATGGTGATTTTGTACCTGATTTATAAGCCAATCTAATGAAGAAAGTCTAGCATATTTGAAATATTTTATAGTTTCAATTTTTAATCTAGGGGTTTTTCTTATTAAATTTCTCAATTCATTTAATTGATAAAGTCTTGTTTCTTTGTTATTAAAAAGAGGGAAATATTTTCCCCATATATTTCTACGATTTTGGCTTCTTAACCTGGTGTATATGAATAAATATCCGCTATTTTTCAAAAGACGTGAAGCTTCTTTTAAGAATTGTGAGATTTTAAAATGGTGGATTGCATTAAAGGTAAATATACAATCTAAGGAATTATCTTTAAGAGGGATTTTTCTTTCAAATGATTGTAGTGCCTTGAAATTTCTAATACTATGTTTTACTAAAAAAATTGTTATGTGTTGCAACATCCCTTTATTTGTATCAATACAGTAGAGAAATAATTTTTTACCAAAATATTGAAACAGTTTTAAATCATATCTTCCTGCACCACAACCAACATCTGCTCCGACTATCTTGGAATATTTCTGTAATTTATTTTTGATAAAGAGAATCGGTTCTAAATTAGTTGTTCTCAAATCTCTGTACATATGAGCAATTTTTGAAAAATGGTGATGTATGTTTTTCATAGCAATAACTTGTTATCAAGGTATTTTATATAAGTGTTTTGTCTAAGTCGCCTGTAGCAATTACGCCTAATCGCTGTTAGTTGCCCACGAATACTTGGAGTGGTTGATTTTTAGTGCAACGATGCCGAAGGCAAAATTTTAGAGTTTGAGAGCCCGAGCTTATAATCAATAATCTGCGAAGCAGACAATAGTTTTAGGGGGTGCCCGCTTGTTTTTGCCTAATAGTCATTTTTTAGTAGTAAATAACAGAAGGCTTTATAAATACACAAATTAATCCCTGTAATATGAACTTAAGAGATAAACTTAATCGGAATAGTAGAATTGAAGATTTAGATGTCTTGTTAGAGGAACCTTTTGAAATTGACGCTGAAAATGATTTTCCTTTGATGTATGTCATTAATTATAATATTAGAGTCAAGCACAGGTTTGATTCATTAAGAGGATTAAATTTGCCTGATGAACAGAAAGATCCAGTCGAGAGAGCATTACATTATGATTATTCACCAAGTTACAAAATCATATTAAGCTATTTGTATCATAAACTTGCTCAGGAGGGATTTTCGAAACAAATTCTTCAGGATGTCAAAAAAATGAGGAAGGGAGTTTTGTTTTCTATGCAAGGAATGCAGTCTATTCCTAAAATTATTCCTCCAGAAGTTTGCGAAAGAATTTGGTCAGAATTCTCACAATACCCCCAATTAAAACAAGATTTTTATTCTGCAAGAACGAGATTAAAAAAATCTCCTGAAAACGAAAGAATAAGTAAAGTTGTAGATTCAGTATCATACGATTTGGATAGACTTATGAATGTTGAATTTGCAAAAGGTAATCCTGGATGCATAGATAGAAACCCAAGATTAAATTATATCCCAAAAGGTATAAACCCAGAATTATGGAGTGAAATATCGCTTAGAGGAAGGCATGATTTTGGTGGAGCAATAAGTCATGCAGGTTATTTTTTAACGCGTTAAAGCGGGCACCCTCTTCTTGCGAGGGCTCTCAAATTGCAATTAACAGTCTTTATGCGAACTTCGTTGAATTTGTTCGCATTAAGTCCTAAAGGGCTTGGTTTCAGACAATGATTCTGCTAACTTAAGCGCTTCCAGACAAGTAATAATATTTCCCTCGTCTAAAGGAGGATTAAGAGATTTCAACTCGTTTTGGCTAAACCATCCATAACTTAAAATTTCTTTTTTTGCGATGTCTATATTTGTGGTTTTTGGTTTGCATAAATAAAATAAACAATAATGAAAATGGATATCAGTTATATGGTGTTTGTTAACATAGAAAGGCAGGGCATGATCATTTTTGTTGCCTCTTCTCGGCAATGGATAATGAACAAAATCTATTTCCAATCCGGTTTCTTCCCTTATTTCTCTTCTTAAAGCATCATCAGGAGTTTCATTTGCATCTATATGCCCCCCAACTGGAAGCCACTTATTTAATTTTTTATGATGAATCAAAAGCAATCTACCATTATTAACAATGTAACCGCCAACAACAATATCCAATGTCTCTTTTGCCATTAAAATAAAAAAAGAAAAGTTCTTTAAAAGAATATATGTAACTAAATTGTATGGATATAAATAATTTAAAATTAAAAAAATCAATTCATAAACTCTTTGAATTCGGCATAATTGTAATTGACAAACCTTCAGGTCCAACATCTTTCACTGTTTCTGAACATGTTAAAAAAATTCTTAATTTAAGGAAAACAAGTCATTTTGGAACATTAGATCCAAAAGTCACAGGAGTTTTGCCTATTGCATTAAATAGAGCATGTAAGTTAACAGGATTCTTTCTTGGACATGATAAAGAATATGTTGGCATTGTAAGATTTCATGAAGATGTTGATAGAAAAAAAGTTGAAGAAACAATTAAAGAAAAATTTACAGGAGTCATTACTCAAAAACCTCCTGTAAAATCAAGAGTTAAAAGGCAGGAAAGAGAAAGGGAGATTAAGAGTTTTAAGATATTAGAACAGGATGGAAAAGATTTTTTATTCAAGACAGTTGTTCAAGGCGGAACATACATAAGAAAGATTTGTGATGATTTAGGAAAAGCTCTTGGAATTGGGGCTCATATGCTAGAATTAAGAAGAACTCGTGCTGGAATTTTT
Organism: Candidatus Woesearchaeota archaeon; assembly: GCA_964497435.1. Classification (GTDB taxonomy): domain Archaea; phylum Nanobdellota; class Nanobdellia; order Pacearchaeales; family GW2011-AR1; genus CAZCCD01. The sequence continues at coordinate 6,074 of CAZCCD010000008.1, forward strand.
AATGAAGATAAAATTTATACACTTTATGAACTTGAAAAGATAACTAATGAACTTAATGAAAAAAAATTGTTAGATTTAGATGTTAACTCTCATATGGGATGGATGTTGGGGGTGGAGGAGGAAAATTATATTGAAAAACTTAAAGAAATGATAATTCCTGCCGAGATAGTTAGAGAAGTTTATCCTGCTGTTGAAATTAAAAAAGAATCTGTTGACAGGATTCTTCATGGTCAGCCAATTTATAATAAAAATTTAATTAAACAAGTTAAATTGGATAGTGATAAGATTGTTAGTGTGTTTTGTGGAAAACAGTTTATTGGAATGTTTAGAGTTATAAACCAAAATGATATATTCGCAAAGAGTGAGTTTACTATGCAGTCTTTAGATTAATTTATAATTATCTTTATATATCTTAATTTATTATATCTTCTATGATAAGAGGAGTATTAATATTAATTCTTTTAATATTTGTAATGATCTCAATAGGGTTAATTTTTTTAAATGGGTTTACAGGGTTTGCCATAAACGAAGGGGCAACTACATATATTTGTGGAGATTTTAATAACGACGGCAAAATTAATTCTGTAGACATAGTATACTTAACTAACTATATTTTTAAAGCTGGGCCATCTCCAAACCCTGTATGGAAAGGAGATGTCAATGCTGATGGAAAAATTGCTTCTAATGACATTGTTTACCTAATAAATTATGTTTTCAAAAGCGGACCTAAACCAATTTGCATTCAAGAGGCAAATATAAAATATTTCGGTGCTGTTGGAGATGGAGTTGCAGACGATACTCTAGTAATTAAAGACGCAATAAATTATGCTAAAGAAAATTCAGTTAAGATTTATGTTCCGGAAGGAGTTTATATTTACTCTAGTCATTTAAGCTTGAAGGGGGTTGAAATGTTCGGTGAAGGAGAAAATAGTGTTCTTAGCGCGGTAAATCCGTTAGATGCTGCAATTTTCTTAGAAGGAGTAGCTCCTGAAGTACGAAAGATTAAAATCATTTCAAATGCAAATGCACGAGATTCCTCTCTTAACGCCCACGGAATAACTGTTTATAACTCCCAGAATTTTAAAATAGAAGAGATGATTATTTACAATTCTGCTGGAGCAGGAGTAATGATTTATGGCTCTTCTCAAGGAGAAGTAGTTGGAAATGAGATATCTAATTCTTGGGCAGATGGAATACACATAACAAACAAAAGTAATAATGTAACTGTAAAGAGCAATATATTAACAAACACTGGTGATGATAGTATTGCTGTTGTTAGTTATATAGCCCAAGGAGAAAAAACACATAATATAATTGTGGACAATAATCATATTTCAAACTCTAAGACAAGGGGAATTTCCTTGATGGGGGATAACCTTTATGCAACGAATAACATAGTTAAGAATACAAGATGCGCAGGAATCTATAGTGTATCTGAAAATTCTTATAATTTGTTTGATAGCAGGAATATTTTAATAGAAAACAACGAAATTGAAAATACAACTTTAGATGTTTTCTCACCGACTAATTGTTACGAGCAAGCCGGGATTCATATCGAGGGCAGACTGGGATATTTGTTCAATAACATAACCATAAAAAATAACATTCTTATCAATGCTAACTCTCGAGGGATTCTTTCTAATTATGGGAAAGGTGTTTTAATTGACGGCAACAACCTAAATAAGGTTTCAACTATTGGAATTTCTGTTTATAATACTGAAGATGCAATTATTGATAGTAACGAGCTGGGTTTTATTGGTATGTATGGAGTTTATATTGAAAATACAGCATCAGGAATTATAAATGTAATCAGTAACTTATTCAAAAATATAAACACACAAAGAATATCTTATGTTGATGTGGTTAACTGTCAGGCTGGAAACAATCAATCTTTATTTATTATAATTGGCAATCATTACATTCCTGGAAATTACACAACTGAAAGATATGTTGAATGTTTTAATCCTAATGTGATTATTGAAAATAATACTATTTCAAACTCAACACAAGTTAGTTTAAAACCAAAAACAGTAATATTTAATTAAGTATAAAAACACATTGATTATAATTCTTTCATGAAACACTTTATTTACTTCTCAAAATCAGCAAGCACATCTGGAAAAGCTCTATCGGGCTCTGAGTTAAATTTAATGAAAGCTGGAAGAATGGACATAGCTATTCATAGTTTAATTCAAGGCTTGTTTTTAAGCCATGATTTTAGGAAAGATGTTGTTTTTCATTTTGTATTTTACGGAATGCCTGATCCACCAAAACACATTGAAATACAAGTTAAAGACGAAACAATTATTTCAAAGAAAGATGTTGGAAATTTAATTAAGAAAATACTCTATAAATATAGACAAGGGCAAAAAACAGAAGTTTTTCCAGGATGTCTTATTGAAAAGAAAAGCTTAATGAATGTTGTTGAAAGTTTAATTAAAAATGGTTGTGAAGTTTTTGTTCTAGACAAAAAAGGAGAAGATATAAGAAACATTAAAATTCAAAAAAGTCCTGTATTTATTCTTGGAGACCATGATGGCCTACCCAAAAAAGAATTAAAAAGATTAAAACAGGTCTCTAGGTTAGTAAGTGTTGGACCTAAAATTTATTTTGCCTCGCAAGTTGTTGCAATTATAAATAATGAGTTAGATTATAGAAATATTTAAATAACCAAGATAAAAATTAAATAGAATAAAAAATGGTAAAGGGAAAATCAAAAAGAAAAAAGTTAACAGAAAAAGATTTAGTGATATTATTGCTAATGATTTTGATATTAAAGATAGGCTAGGAATTCCAAGAGATACTAGGCTTATAATCGACGAACCCGGAGTTAGGTTGGTATATGAGAATAAATCTGGAAAATGGACCTATAATCATGAAGCAGAGGAAGTTACCTTTGAGGTTTATGATAAACTTATACTTTAATTCTTATATTTTATTTTTCCAACAACCCAGCTTATAAAAAAAACAAAAACAGTAAAAGTAATTGTATATAATAGTATTGTTACCCAGTTTTCAAATGCTAAAATCCCTATAAAACCAAAAACCGCTATCAAAGAGAGTGTTATTATCGATGTTATTTTTAAAGGCAAACTTTTATCCCAGTTTTTTTTAGATATTATCTTACTTATTAACCTTGCATCAATAATCCCTCCAAAAAAACCAATCCAGCTGAAAAAAAGTGTAAATGCTATGTGTAAAGGATCAAAAACAAAATTAAAAAAACTGCAGTATGATGCCCCATAAATACTAGAACATTTCCATCCTGTATCATCATGACCTGTAATAAATAAGATTATCCAAATACCTACAAACGCAATAAAAAAACCCATAAATCCCCATTTTAGACTCTCTTTCATTAAAGGGATAGTAAATTTTTGTATTTAAAGTTTTTGAAGGTCAAAATTCCCCCCTCAAAATCATCCCTCTTCTTTTGTAGAAAGTAATTGTTCCTGAAACAATAAATATTACTCCAAGCGCAATGAAAAAAGCTCCTAAAACTTCGGTAAAAACAGAGTCAAAAAATCTTAATATTACAAAACCTGTTAAGAATGCAGCAAAGGCTGTTCTTATAGAAGAAAGTAATGTTCTCTCATTAGACAAAAGAGTTCTGTCTTTTGAGAAAGTTACTGGAGTTGTTTCTCTTTTTTCCATTAAAAATATAAATTAGATAGATTAATAAATTTATCTCATAGTTCAGCTTAAATACCCTATTTTAGATTTGTATATTAATTACAGATTAACTTTAATGAATGAATTTATATGATATATTTAAATTTACTAACCTATTATTAATATAGATATTTTTGTTAAAACTAACTAAATATTAAGTTGAATGGATTACTGTAAAATAAAAGATTTTTAAATAACGAAAATATAAAAAAATATGCCGAAAAAATCAAAAAAGACAGTTCAAGAAATATCTGCCGAAAGTTATTTTCCAGTAGATGAAAGTGATTTAAAAGTTACAATAGAAAAAAAAGAAAAGCCAGATGTAAGTAATTTTAAAGAAGTAATTGAAAAAAAGTATAAAGGCCCTGTAGAAAATCCTATTGAAGAAATGAAGAAAACAAGAATAAGAAAGGCGAAAGGACCAAGGAAAAAATTCCCTGGAAAAACAAAGGTCGAATTTGGAAAAACAAATAAAAAAATTTTGAAAAAATACAATCCTGAAAAAATAGAATTAAAACAAAATGGATATGAATTAATTATAACTGAAAAACCACAGGCAGCTTTAAAGATTTCTGAAGCCTTAGGAATTTCAATAAAAAGAAACCATAATGGTGTTCCTTATTATGAAGTAGAGCGTAATGGTTCTAAAATAGTTGTTGCTTGTGCTGTAGGGCATCTTTTTACCCTGAGTCAGCAGTCTAAAGGATCTGGATTTCCTGTTTTTGATATAGCATGGAAGCCTAACTTTATGGTTAGAAAACAAGACTTTACAAAAAAGTATTATGATACAATTTTAACACTGGTAAAGAATGCAGGAGATATAACTGTTGCAACAGATTATGATATAGAAGGAGAAGTTATAGGACTAAACGTGATAAGATATATTTGTGGGCAGGATGATGCTAAAAGAATGAAATTCTCAACCCTTACAGAAAAAGAATTAAATAAATCTTATGAATCAAAAATGCCTGTTTTGGATTGGGGGCAGGCAATTGCAGGAGAAACTAGGCATTATCTTGATTGGTATTACGGAATAAATCTTTCAAGAGCATTAATGTCTGCTGTGAAAAAAGCTGGACGGTTTAAAGTCATGTCAATAGGCAGAGTCCAGGGGCCAACCTTAAACCTAATAGTTAAGAAAGAAAAAGAAATACAAGATTTTAAGCCTATACCTTATTGGCAAATTTTTATCACAGTAAAAAATAGCCATGTTCTTGAATTAAAACATATTAAAGATATTTTTGAAAAAAAAGAGCTTGATAAATTTAAAGATTTGAATGGTAAAAATGGAATAGCTTCAACAACAAAAACAAAAGAAATTTTTCCTCCTAATCCTCCCTTTAATCTTACTACCCTCCAGATAGAAGCGTATAAGTTTTATGGAATTAATCCTGCAAGAACATTACAAATAGCACAATCTCTTTACCTTTCAGGTCTAATTTCTTATCCAAGAACATCAAGCCAAAAACTTCCTCCATCTATAGACTACAAACTAATACTTGAAAAACTAGCTAAGAAACATAAAGTTGAGAAATTTATAACTAAAGACAAGCCTACAGAGGGAAAAAAGACAGATCCTGCCCATCCTTCTATTTATCCAACAGGGAACACCCAGATTTTAGTTGGAGAAGATGAAAAAATATACAATCTTATAGTTAGAAGATTTTTATCTTTATTTTGTGATGATGCAATAATTGATAAGAAAAAAGTTAGCGTGGATGTTAATGGATTGTTGTTTTCTGTAACAGGTTCTCAGATAACTAAAAAAGCCTGGATGGAGATATATCCAAGTAAGTTAAAAGAAGAAGAAATTCCTGATTTAAATGGGCCTGTTAAGGTGATTAATTCAAGGATTGAAGAAAAAGAAACACAACCACCAAAAAGATATTCTCAAGCATCTATAATTTCTGAGTTGGAAAAAAAGAATCTCGGAACTAAGGCAACAAGAGCCTTTATCCTTGAGACTCTTTATGATAGAGGATACATAAAAGAAAAAAGTATTGAAGCAACCCAATTAGGAATGTCTTTAATAAACACCCTAGAGAAGTACTCTCCTATAATAATAGACGAAAAATTAACAAGGAGTTTTGAAGACTCTATGGAAGCAATAATAAAAGCTAAGGGAAATTTAAAAGAAAGAGAAAACAAAATAATAGAAAAGGCAAAAGAAACCATAATTAAAATTTCAAAAGATTTTGAGCTGAAAGGCAAGGAAATAGGCAACGAATTAGTAAATGCAAATGAACAATTAATAGAAAAAGAAAGAGAAGAAAATAAGTTAAATATATGTCCTGAATGTAAGAAAGGAACATTAAGAATTATATACTCCAAGAAAACAAGGAGACAGTTCGTTGCATGCGATGCATATCCTAACTGCAAAAAAACTTATTCATTGCCTCCAGATGGTTTGATTAGAAAGGCAGAAAGAAATTGCGAAGAATGTGGCTTTCCAAAACTAATAAGATTAAGAAAAGGCAAAAATCCCTGGGAATTTTGTTTTAATACTGAATGCGCTATTAATAAAAAAAGGCTAGAAGAGTACAATAAAAATAAATAAAGTTATCTCTTCCTTTTTGATGGCATAGGCATTTCTTTTATGCCATGTTGACTCCAACAAGCATTGCAATGTTTGCACATCAATGCATGGATAAGCAGGGCTAAAGCTGCTATAACTATTATCCATTGAGATACTGAACTGTCAACAAAGGCAAAGATAACTATAGCCAAAAGCAAGACAACATGTATCCACTTACAACTCATTTTTGACCTCCATTTTGATTATATTTTCTAAAATATATATAGAAATGATTATTTATAAATATGGTGGTTTTAATTAATCTACTAATAAAAATGCAAGGCCAGAGCTAATACGATGACTGGGGTCATCAAGTTCCATAGCATGCCCAACAGCATTCTCATATGCTTCTTTAGCAGCATTCAAAACCTTAACTCTTTCTTCAGGCAAAAGAATTTTCAACATCTGATTTTCAGATATAAGGTCCATTGGATGAGTTGCATTTGGGAAAGTAAGGACTTTTGACAAGTGAGTCATTCTAGCTAATCTGTTTTCATCATATTCTACACCAGCTGCTCTTGCTACTTGATCTGTCCTTTTAGTAATATAATTTCCTTTTCCAGTTCTAACAACAACATAATTATGATCATCTGAAGAATAGACAGTTGTGTCGCCTAAATTAAAGGTTCTTAATGAATCATAATAACTTCGTATTGAATCAATTCTTGCAAGAGAATCAGCTCTCTTCTCCTCTACAACTCTCAAAGAATCAGCAACAAATTGCTCTCTTGCAATTCTTTTATTTTCTTGATGTTTAAAATATAATCCTCCGGCAGTTAAACCTACTAGAGCCACAACACCTAATCCATATCTAAAACCTTTTCCCATCGTATAGAATACAAAATCAAATCTTATTTAAAGATTGTTGTGAAATAGAATATATTTAAAACCACTCCTTCAAATTTCTTTGACTTTTGATTTGCTCTAACAACCTGCTTTTCTTTAAAATATCTTTATTGTCAAATCCAAATTTTATTATTCCTACCTATTCCCAAACGACCCAATACATAAATTATATAAATAGAACAACACTAATTGAATAATGAAAAAATACAAGAATATTCATATTTGGGAATTTCCAAAAAATCTAACTTTTATAAGATTAAACGAAGAATTTAGAAAAGATCTATTTACCAAACTTAAATTAAAGATGAGCTCAACTAAAGAAATTCTTAACCATATAAATAAAAATAGTTTTAAATACAAAATAAAAAGAAGATATAATACAGGACATATTAGTTCATGGATAAAAGGCTATAAAAAGGATAGAGGAAAAATAAAAAACGTTAATATCCCTTTATGGTTATTAATAGAAATCTCTAAAAATTTATCAGAAAGTAATAGTAATAAAAATAAAATGATGATTGAAATAGAAGAGAATATAGAATATTACACTGGAACTGGAAAATCTCACCCAATATTAAATCCAAAATTACCTTTATTTTTAACCCCTGAAATGGTGTCAGTAATCTTTCATTTCATGGGTGATGGGCATATTGGAAGAAAAAAGGTTGTTTCGTCGTATAGACAAATGAACAAAGAGGGTCTCAATAATTTTCTAAAAAAATTAAATAACGTATTTGGAGATTTTGGCTATCCAAAAAAGGAATTTGAGAATGGAAGATTAAATGTCCCAAAGATTATTACAGAATTTTATAACTATTATTTTAAATTGCCAAATACAAATACATTTGAGGCTTATGTTCCAAATAATATTAAAGGTTTAAAGAGAGAGTTTTTACTAGCTGGATTAATATCATTTATTGTGGATGAAGGTCATGTTGGAGAAGTCATAACAATTTATGGAAAAAATTATAAATTAATGGAAGATGTAAGAGAAGTTGCTATTAAATGTGGATATTTATGCCACCCCATAAGAAAAAAATATGCTTATGGGAAATTTGATGTGTACAGATTTAGCATATCATCAAAAAGCTATAATAAATTTTACAAAGATATTTTGGTATTATCTAAAGAATTTCCAACGTGTAATTTAGCACAAAAGCAAGAAAAACTAGTCAAAAGAATTCACTGAGTGTTCTTTGAGTAACCAAGTTATTTATTAATTTGCTTTTCTTAAGAACATTATCGGGATTAAAACCATATTTAATAAAAGAAACCTTCTTTGCACTTTCCAATAATTCTTCTCTTGAATCGAATTTTAGAGAATCCTTATTAAGTGTCTTTCTGCAGGATTCTCGACAAACCCACACCCCTAAAGCTGCCCAATAGCTTGGTGTTTCAAGTCTAATAGCTAAAACACCTGCCTGTCTTTTTACATTATTAAGATATTCCAATATTGGAAGTCTTGCAGCATAATAACCTCCTGCTGTATTTGATGCATAGTTTTTTCTTCCTTGAAAACTCTCGTAATCTGTTGAAGCTTTTAACTCACTTCCTGGATTCCATGAACTTCCTGGAAAATACAGTTCAAAAAGCTCATAAGAAAAAACAGCTGGGAAAAATAAAATAATGTAACAATTTCCCATAAA
>CAZCCD010000008.1:14822-48735 GCA_964497435.1 Candidatus Woesearchaeota archaeon
CATAAAACTTCCATAAAATAATTCATAATTTTCTATCCATTTATAATCCCTTATATTTTTTAACAATTGTTTTCCTAGTGTGTCATCAGTAGCTGTTATAGACCATCTTGTTGGAACTAATTTTTTGTCTTTTTTTAAACCTAAAACTCCGACACTCAAAATTTTGCTTAAAACATATTCATTAAAATTGTTTTTATATAGATATTCAATTCCCTGGGAAGCTTTTATTTCATCATTTATTACTTTATCAACTCTTCTATCGACTTTTACGTTGCTTGTTACCCTTGCTTTTTTTAAAGGAGCCCTCATTCCAACAGGTGTTAATACTCTATCTTTTTCTCTCCCAATTTTTAAGTCTCTCTTAAGTTCAATTTCAACATCAACTGGTTTTGAAGCAACTGCAATTTCTTGGGCTATTTGAACAAATTTTTTATTTAATCTAGAATCTTGAACTTTTGTCTGAAATCTTGAGTTAAGAAGACTGTCTCTTAACTTTATTACATCATTAATTCCAAAATCATTATTAGCCCAGTATTTTTCATCATCATAAATCCAGGCATCTTCATCTCTTTCTAAAGGGGATAAAATTCCAACATTGACTAATGGGTATTTTAATTTACTGCCAACAAAAACACTTGGAGGAGAATTGCTGTTTAGCTTTGAAATATTTCCTAGCTCTCTATATTTAAACCTAACATCAGTTATTTTTTTTATTACTTCAAATTTAATATTATCTTGCATTATAAATAGAAGACAGAGAAGTTTATATTTATTGCTTGTTACTTGAAAGAGGATAAGCTTTATCATAGCTATCAATTCCTATCCTGGTAAAAAAAGAAAAAATTTCTGGTGAAAATCTCTCTCTAATTACAAGGTTTTCCCAAACTCGCCTCATACCTGTATCATTTGAAAGAAGTGCTGATTTACCCTTAGTAAAAGATATAATTCCTGTATAAAGCAAGAGCAGAAAGTCCGTATTACTCAAACCATACTCTTGTCTAAAACCAGAATATCTATTGTTTAAATAATTAAATAATTCTCTTTCTTTATCGTCTAATCTGATAATATGATCCGATAAAGTCAAAGTTTCAATTAATTGAGAAACTGCTTTCCTGAGATTTTTGCCCAATCTCATAACATCTTTAATTTCTTTTTCAAATTTTCTTCTATTTTCTCCAATTCTTCTACGAAAACCCATTTTTTGTTGTATTGTGAGAAGTCTTCCACCTTGTTTAATTTTCTTTTTGTAATCCCCTTTTTTCCATAAGCACTCTTCACAAACTTCTTTTATAGTAAAAATATTACCTCCAGAATCGATAAAATCCTTAAACATCTTGGCAGATTGCATTTCTACATCATAACGCCTCATCCTATCTTTAATATCCACAACATGGGGGTTGTGATTGTAAACATAAGAATTAAAAACAGAAGTATCAAAAACAAGATATTTATAATTATCTCCAAGCTCGGCTAAAGAAAATAGTTTTTTTTTATCTAAATTTAATCTAGTATCTACAACTTGAGTTAAACTTTTCATTATGAAAAATCTGTTATCTGTTTTTTAAACCTTTTTATATCCATCTTTTTTTGAAAATACCTTTATCTTTTATCTCAAAAACTAAATCTTTGTTAGGCAGGCTCCTATGCTTTAATAATACAGCTTTTCTTTTGTTCCCATCTAATTTTAATTCAATTATACATTTACTCCAATATTTAAAAAGATCTCCTCCGACTAATCTAATTTCATTTTTTTTGTTTTTTTCTAAGTCTTTCTCTGATTGAAATTCTTTGTAAACTTGATTTGTAATTAGTATTGGAATTTGCTGAGTGCGGGAAATTTCAGCCAGATTCCTCATCTGGGCAGCAACTTCTCTATTAACCCCCATTATCTTTTCTTTCTCTCCAACATTTACAGCGTCTCCAAGCTCAAGTCTATAAAGCATTGCCATGCTATCGATAATAATAAGATTAATATTTTCTTTTTTTACTGTAGATAACAAATTTTTAAAAATCTTTTTCTGCTCTTCAAAAGACTTTGGCTCTAAAATCAAGAAATTTTTTAAAATGTCTTTATAATCTTCTCCAACAATTTGCTTTACTCTCTCGACAGAAAATCCTCCTTCACTATCAATAAAGATAATTTTGTTACCTTTCTTTGCTTGAGAGCACGCAGCCAATAATACAAAATTAGTTTTTCCGCTTCCAGGAGGGCCTGCAATCATTGTTATTATTCCAGCTTCATATCCTCCATAAAGCCACTTATTCAAGTCAAAGCTTCCTGCAGAAACTTTCTCTGTTTTTAATTCTACCATAAGAAAAAAAGTCTCTATTTATTTATATAAATTGTTATAAAGGAAAATAAAAGATTGAATATATGTTAACTCAAAAAGAACAAGAAATAATTAAGAGAGTTGTATCAAGAAACCCAAGAAGAATTCTAGATAAAGAAGAATGTTATGCTTTGTATTATAATGGATTATTTGGAAATAAAGCCTTGACATGGGATTCTTATGAAGCAGTAATGAAAAGTGGATGGAAAAGCCATGTTTGCATGAGGTTTAGAGAAGGAGGTGATAGAAAAAGAGTTGTTTATAATGTTCCTTTAAATGGATTAGATGATGAAATAGGTAAGTTGGAAATTCTTGGCGTTCCTAAACATAAAATAAGCTTCAACCAAAGTATGCCTGATGAACATTTAAATATGCAGGGAGAGGTGATGAAAAGTCATCAAGGTTTGTATTTGAGATATTCAACAATGAAAAAGCCAATGAACCTTGCTTTGCAGGGAGAAGATTTGACTTCAACAGGATTAAGAGCTAAACATTTATTAGAAGCTAATTTGTGGCCTTCAAGCCTTTCAGATTTAGAGGCATTATTTGAACTTTATCCAAACAGCGTGGTTGAGTTTAGTGCATATAGTGTGCAAGTAGGCAACATTCCTGGAAGAAATACAGTTATTTGGGAAGTTAGGAATTATTAACAGCAAAGAATTAGATTATAAAATTTACTTCAATTTTTTGAAATCTACAAGAACTTTATCTAGATCTTTTGTTACAGAAGCGACAGCATCATTGATTGCCTTTTTTGGAGTTTTTCCTTTGGTCTTGACTTTTAATACTGGTTTTTCAGTAGGATGATCTCTTCTCCAAGCAGCAAAAGTTACATAGGAATCTTTATTAAGGTAAACTCTAAGTATCTCTGCTAAAGTCGAATTTTCAAGTTCAACCTCTATTTCATCGCCTTCAGATTTCAAAATATTAATTTCCATATAAAGAATTCTTTGAGATAGTTTAAAAAGGTTGTGATTTTTTAAGTCAGTTTTACAGTTTAATGAAAATATAATTACTTAGCTTATATATTAATTAATGAGATTCACAACTTTCATGAATCTCTGTTATAAATTAGCATTAATGAATAAATCTATTATAATTGCGTTATTCTTTATTATCTATTATTAGATTAATTTGGGTTAAGCAAACTATCAAGTTTAAAGGTCTTACTTATAATTTACTCTTTTTCATCTAAATCTTCTTCCTCTATTTCTATCTCTTCTTCAATTTCATCCTTGTTTTTTGACATTTCTTTTAAATTAGCTATTGTCAAATTTTTCACAGTATCTTTATCAAAAGACAAAGTTTTTTTTATTTCTATATTTCCTTTTTTTGCAGAATCAGAACTTTTTAAAATTTTAATTCCTAAAAACGCCTCAAGTTTTCTGGCTAATCTATCATAATCACCAGGAGGAGTTCCTCTTTCCATCATTTCAATAGCTGTTTTAGATTCTTCAATTCCCTTAGCAACCTGCTCTGTTGAAAGTTTTTTAGATCTCCTTCCCATCATAATAACCCAATGGAAATTATCAATTAAATCCTCTCTTCTCTCTACTGAAGCTGGATGAACAAGTCTTGATTTATAGTTTTTATCAATTAAATCCTTAAGACTAACTTCCTGTCCTTGTGTCTTGGCAGCTTCCATTTTCCTAGCATCTGCAGGCCTGAACTTACTGACGTGCTCCATTGGATTTAAACCAGCCATTCTTGAAAGTCTTTCATAGGCTGTTGATGGCTGCTCTGCTGCCTTAAGCTGAAAAGTCGTAGGAGCTCTTATCACAGGAGAATCCTCTTCCATAAGACAGTTTTCACATACTTTATTTATTCCTTCTTTGGATATAATATCATATAAACTAGAAATTGGGAAGTCCAGTCCACATTTATAACATTCTACCATTTGAAATCTAGAATTGTTCTCTTTTTTAATATTTCTGTTGTGAAAAGCTATTATAAAAATCTTAAAATATCTCTAGAATTTTCAATATTTTCAATATGGATTTTCTCGTTTAGAACAGCTGTATTTGGACCAGATATTTCATAGGATTTTTTTAAAAGCTCTATTATTCCTAAATCAAGATCATAGTCAAAAGAATAGATCATCAGGTTTTGATTGTCTTCTTTAACACTTCCTAAAATTTTCCCTATTTCTTCTGCCCTGTTTTCATACTCATCTGAATTTGAGTAAAAAAATAAAATAGTGTCCATGTCCTTATTACATTTTTCTGAGTACTCCTTAACTATTATAAAATGTTGGATCTCAATGAGCGTATAAGTTTTTTTCTGCTCTATAACATTTTCATCATTTTTTCCAAATCTTGTTTCTAAAATAGAAAGAAGGCTACCAGTCCTATCTAACTCTTCTGAAAAAACATTGAAGGCATCTTCATTACAATTAAGAAGAAATTCTCCGCTTAATTGAGTGTTTAAAAGGTCTGTTTTTAGAGTGTCTTGAATACTTGACACCTTCTGATAATTTAAAAAAGAAACCATATATCCAGCTAAGAAAACAAAAACCAAGACAGATAATGAAATAATAAATGCAATAATAACCCTTGGAACATTAATTTCTTTTCCTTCTCTTTCAGTTTTGTCATATAGGTCTTTTTTGTCTAATTTTTTCATTTTAAATTCATTTTGTCATTGTTTTTATAGATTATTGTCTTCCCCAGCCAAGTTTGCCAACAAAAAAATAATAAAAAGCTGCTGTAAGCCACCAAAAAGTAAGAAGAATTGAATATGATACGACAAAAAGAGACATACCAAAAAGAACATTTGCATGTTTCTTGACTCTTCTTTTAGCAAAAACCATGTAACCTATAACTACGAATAAAAAAGCAATAAGTATTATTGATGTTGGCTTGCTGAAAAAGAAAAATAAGAACCTCTCTATTGTGAACCAAGTAACATCAAAAACCCCTGAAAATGAAAAGTTCGTATTTTTTAAATGTAAAAACTCATCTTTCACGTTTGAAAGAGTTGAAGACACAATGAATAGTGTAAGAATTATTGAAAGCATTATAGATAAAACTGCCACAGGAAGGACTATCATACCCATGTGCCCATATTCTTTGGAGAAAAGTTTCCTATATTTTAGCAGATTTTGAATCCATCCGTAATACCATCTTCTTCTTTGCATAAACAAATCTTTAAACACTTTTGGTGATTCTGTAAAAACAACGGCTTCGTCAGCACATTTAAGCGAGTAACCATAATATTGGATTCTTAATGCAACCTCCATATCTTCAGTAATATTTTCAACTTCATAGCCACCATGCTTTTCAAAGAATTTTTTTCTGTATGCAGAAAAAGCTCCAGGGGTAACATGCATGGCATTCATTGTTGAAAAAGACTTTCTCAAAAAAATTCCAACAAGATACTCTGCCTGCTGAATCCTCTGCCAAAATCCTTTTGGTTTGTAAATTGCCATTGATGGAGTAACGCACATGACTCTTGGATTTGTGAAATAATTAACCATTTTTCTTAAAGAATCTGGCTCTGCATAAGTGTCTGCGTCCATTGAAACAACTATCTCTCCTCTGGCTTTTTTTAAGGCAAAATTTAGAGCAGTAGCTTTTCCGCCATTTTCTTTTGTAAAAACCCTAAGATTTTTATTCTTAATCGATTTTGCTATTTTATATGTATTATCCTTACTTCCATCGTCGATAACAACCACTTCTATTTTATTTTTAGGATATTCTAAATTTAACGCAGACTGAATTGTTCTCTTTATTGTTTTCTCTTCATTATATGCAGGAATCATTATTGAAACATAAGGGAGTTCATTTTCTTTAAAATCCCTAAGTTTGTCATATTTCCTATAAGCTCTTAAAGACAAAAAATAGTAAGTAACTGCAAAAAAACCAATAAATGCCGATAAATAAATGAATATATCTTTAATCATTTTCAAGAGGTGGTTTTAATTCACTTTTTTTAAAGATATCTTTGTTCACCTCTATTTCTTTCCTTGATTCAGAAACACCAAAATAATCATAAAAATCATCAGCCAAAGAAAGCTCGTGAGTATGACCTTGTTTTTTCTTTTTAATTAATCCTAAGTCAACAAATTTTTTAACATGATCATATGCTTTATGTCCCCTGATGTTAATTATAACTGATTGTTGTATTGGTTGTTTGTAGGCAATTATTGCAAGAGTTTCTTGTTCTGCCTTGCTGAATTCAGAGCTGCCTGTTGCTAATTTATTGACTATATTTGAATATTCTGGCTTGACATCCATCTTCCACATTTCATTCTTTTCTACAATCATCAAAGAAGATTCATCTCTATTATGCTTATCTTTTAGCCTTTCTATTAAATCTCTTATTATTATTGGATTTAAATCTGAAAGAGAAATAAGCTCTTGCATATTCAAAAACCTGCCTGAAACAAAGAAAACAGCCTCTAACTTTTTTAAGTCTTCTTTTTCTCTTGCCTCATCAATCTCTTTTATTGTTTTGCTTCCTATATCCATAAAGAAATAGAAAACCCAGGAGTTTTTAAGGATTGTTGATTCTCAATAAGTGTCTCTTTTCTTATTTAATCTATTAATCAATGCTATAGAAATAATTCCGAATATGACAATCATCACAAAAAATATGGGGAATTCTCCAATGAATTCCAAGTTTACAAGAACAAATCCCAATATAACTGTGATAAATCCTGCAATACCGATGTTAACAAAGATTCTGAAAACACCCTCAATTTTTTGGTAATATCTATTGTTAGAGATTTCTGAAATAGCTATAAGATGTGTCCACAAATATCCAATAGAACTCATAATTACTCCTTTAAATTTTCTTTTAAGTACATCATCTATGTTATTAATGAAATATAAAGAATCCTTAACAGGAAAAGAAAAACTCTTTATTAACACATATAAAATAAAAAACCCACCAATTACTAAAATAGGTATAGATACTATCGAAATCATATTAGTTAACATTAGTGATATAAAATAAATGAGAACAAAGACAAGGGCTAAAATAACTAAATTATAAAATAATTCTGTAAAAAAGAAAAATTTTTGCTTTACTTTTGAAGTAGAGGGAAGAATTTTAAGAAAAACTATTGTCCTAAACAAAAACCAAGAAGAAAATAGTATCAATGATACCCAAAAAATTAAAAATATTACAAAATCTATCGTCTCTGAAACCATCTTGAAAAAATGTAAGATTCGTTTAAATAACTTTCTAAATCTATTTTAACTAATTTATCTTAAACCTCAAAATAGAACCAATCCCTGAAAGATTCATAAATTGTAAGCCTTCAGGAGTTTCTATTGAGACAATTTCAATTTTCGAACCCATTTGTTCTGCGATTTTTGTTAATTCTTTGATTGTTGATTTTGGCAAATCTTTCGATAAAATTAATGTATCAACAGCTCCATATTGCAATGCTTTTCTTGTAGGTGCTTCTTTTAATGTCGCCAAGTCAGGATTGCTTCCAAGTTTCTGAAAGAATTTTTCAAGCACTTTCTTTTCGTGAATGATTTCCTGGCCTACTAAAATATCTTTTGACCTTTCTACAAGTTCATGCAAGCCCGATTCACTTGTATCTCCAAGATCAATCCTCCCTATTACTTTATCTCTAAGCTGAGTCATAAGATATTCCTCATCTAAAAACTCGTCTTTTGTAGGGATAGGCCCGCCGACAAGTATTCCTTTCAGTTTTTTATTTTCGAAAAACAAGCTCTTCATCTCATTAGCAATCCTTTTGTAAAATTCTTTTGTCAAACCCTCTGTTATTCTGTGAAATCTTTGACTCGATTGCCCCCCAGCCCTTACTTTGCTTGGAACTCCTGACGTCATTTTTTGCAGGAGTTCTATTCTTTTTCCTTCAAGCATTCCAATTGTTGCCTCTTTCCTGTCCATGACAAGAAGACCGAAGACCTCTGTGACTTCCAGCATTTCTTTTAGAGGTTCTAGAATAAATTCTTTATCACATCTATACATTCTTGTTTTTAAAGGCTGAAAAGGCTCTATATCCCAAAGCCTTAAATCATCCTGGCCTTCAATCTTAGAAATATTTCCGCAAAAAATAGCTAACCCATTTTCAGGGGTTTTTTTGTATTCTTTCAAATAACGAGTTATCTTATCTAAAGCATTTCCAACATTTTTTCTTGTTGACGTTGATTTTATGTTTTTAGCTGTTGATTTTTCTGTTTCTAATTGATCAGCAACAGTGTAAATGTTTTGACCTGCTGGTATGTAAACAGTTATAAGTTCTGTTGCTCTTCCTCTAAACTGTTCGAGCTCTTCAACAAGCTCTTGAAGTTCGTCTTTTGATATTGGCATTTTAAATTTTATGTTCCTTCTTTAGGAAATTTATTTTTATCTATTTTAAATTCTTTACCCGCCTCTATTGTAATTGCACCTGAAGTTGCTAAAAAACGTTCTTCGTATGGTTTAATTATTTTATAATCTTCGTAAGGCAATGTAATAGTTACTGGAGTGTTTAATGGTAAGCGATTACTTGATTTGAATTGGTGGACTTTATATAAATTCTCTTCAATTTTTTCTAAGTTTTTTGTATATCTTTCTTCTCCTGCTTTCGACCATTTACTAATATGGATTGATTTATCTTTCTCTGTCTTTCTAAAATGTTCTTGATAAATTTCCTCTGTTATAAAAGGCATAATAGGGGAAATGAGTTTTAATATTGTTAATAGACTTTGATAAAGAGTATATTGGGCGGATGTTTTTCCATCTTTATTTTCATAAATAACCTTTTTTACAGATTCTAAATAATAGCTACAAAAATCTTTCCAAAAAAAATCATCAACTTCCTGTTTTGCCCTCGAGTATTCATAATCGTCAAAACTATCTGTAACTATCTTAATAATCTTATTTAATTTTCCTAAAAACATAACATCATCTTTTTTTAATTCTTTAGGTTTTTTTCCATTGTAATCTTTTAAATTCATGAAGACAAACCTTGAAGCATTTAACAATTTAATTATAAATCTTTTTCCGGCAATTAAATCTTTTTCTTGATAATTTAAATCCTCTCCGAGTTTTGAGTTAGCTGCTGCGAATCTTAATGTATCAGCTCCAAACTCATTGATTACATTTTTAGGAGAAATAACATTTCCTTTTGATTTTGACATTTTTTCCCCTTCCAATTTCACAAATCCAGAAATAATAATATCTTTCCAGGGCAATTTATTTCCATGAAGATAACTCCTAACAATTGTATAAAATGCCCAAGTTCTTATTATATCATGAGCCTGAGGCCTTAAAGACAAAGGCAAACTTATTCCTTTAGCTAAATTAGAAATGATTTGAGGAGTTAAACTCGATGTTGCCCAGGTATCTAAAACCTTGTTTTCTGGTTTTGCTTCTTTTTTACATTTATGACAGATTTTTTTAACTTGTATTGGGTCAATGGGAAGCTCTTTTTCACTTGCCAAGATTATTTCATTGCAGTTTTCACATTCCCAAACAGGAATAGGAATTCCAAAATGCCTTTCCCTTGAAATATTCCAATCCCATTCTAAACCATTAACCCAATTTTCATATCTTTTATACATATATTCTGGATGCCAGTTAATTTTCTTCCCAAGCTCAAACCACCTCTTTTTCTTATCGAGAATTTTTATGAACCATTGGCTTGTTGGAAGAAATTCAATCTCTGTCCCACATTTATCATGGACATTAACAGTGTGTTTTATGTTTTTTTCTTCTTTAATAAGATTTTTTTCTTTTAATTCATGAATAATTTTTTTCCTTGCTTCTTTTATTTTCATCCCATTAAACTCTCCAAAATTCAAGGTTCCATTTTTGTTAAAAATGATTCTTGGAGTTAATTTATGTCTTTTAACTGCATCAACATCATACTTATCTCCGTAAGAACAAACCATCATTGCTCCTGTGCCTTTTTCCATGCTGGCAGAGCTGTCAGAAATAATTTGAACTTCATGATCAAATAAAGGAACTCTTGATTTTTTTCCAATTAAACTTTTATATCTTTTATCATTTGGATTAACAAAAATAGCAACACACGCTCCAAGAAGCTCTGGCCTTGTCGTGGCGATTAACACTTCTTTATTATTGACTCCAAATTTCAGGGTTAAAAAACTGGATGGAATTTCTTTGTCTTCTAGTTCTGCCTGTGCTATACTTGTTTGGCATTCAGGGCACCAAATTGTAGGAAATTCCTCTTTGTAAATTAATTTTTTCTTGTACAAATCCAAAAAAGCTTTTTGAGATATTTTTCTTGAATTATTGTCAATAGTTGAATAATAAGCATCATAATCACATGAAATTCCTAAGTCTTTCCAGGCTTGGATAAATTCAGGAGTTATTTCTTTAAGGGTTTTAAGACATAACTCAATGAAATTGCTCCTTGACATTTCTTTACTCTTAACACCTTTTAGTCTTTCAATTAATCTTTCAGTAGGCAAGCCATTGTCATCTGTTCCAAATGGATAAAATACCTGGCTTTTTCCAAAACCAGTCATTCTTTGAAATCTCGCAATAAAATCTTGCTGTGAGTAAGAGAAAGCATGTCCAATATGCATCTCTCCTGAAAGTGTTGGGGGAGGAGTATCAATGCTATAAACTTTCTTTTTTCCTGGTTTAAACGAATAAATTTTTTCTCTTTCCCAATATTTTTTCCATTTTTCCTCTACTTGTTTGAAATTGTAGTTAGTCATAAAAATTAGAATTAAAACAAGTTTTTAAAAGTGTTTATAAGAAAAAGTTTAACACCTTTCTTTTATTTTATTTCTGCAAAGCCTGTCTAAATTGCCTTTTTGGTTCTTTTGATTTTATCTTGGTTTCATGCTTCATTTGTTTCGCAGCCGCTTTTTCAAGTTCTTTTCCAGCTTCAATCGTTGCCTGAATTTTTTCTTTTTCCTCTTCTTTTTTTTCAGTTTCTTCTTTTTTAATTTCCTCTGGTTTTTCTTCTTCAACCTTTTCCTCCAACTTTTTTTCTTCTTTCTTTTTCTTCTCAATTTCTGACGCAGATTTCTCAAGCCTTTCTTCTCTCAATTTCTTGAATTTCAAATTAGTAGGGAATTCAATAGCCTCAACTCTAACAATATCCCCTTCCTTCGTAACCTTAACTTTTATTTTATGTGGAGGATTTCTTATTCCCCTCATCCATAATATTTCATTTAGGTATTTGTCAATTTTAATCTTTTTTAAATCTCTATCATAAATTTTCATGTGTCTTACTAAAAATTCTTTGATTGTTTTTACAGCTTTCTCTGTTTTCCTGTATCTAGGAACAACACGAGTTTTCTCTCTAATAGGAATTACATAAATTCTTTCAATTTTTTCAGTTTTTGTTTCTGTTTTTTTCGCCATGTTATTTTGAATAATATAAACAATCTTTTAGTTCGTGATGAGCAGTGTCTCTTAAGTCATAGTTACATTTTCCATTATCAAAGCATCTACATAATACTTTAGTTTTGCTACTTTCATATATCATAACTATTGCTGGTTCAGATTCATCTAAAGCCTCTTCTCTATCTTCATTTATTCCTAAGCATTCAATATCATGTGATTGTATTACTTTATCAATGTGCATTTTATCCAAAGTGAGATTTTCTCTGTGTTCTTGGTTTAATATGTAATTTCGTCCTTCTCCATGATCTTCTATGCCTTGTTATTGCTGAAGGATGAATTCTCTTTCCTTTGCTAAATTTTTTCAAGACAACCCAGACAGGAGCCCATTTAGTTCTTCTTCCTGCCTTTGCGAGTTTTATCTTTTTAAGTTGGTTTTTTATCGGCATGTTGTTTTTCTCTGTTTAATTTATCAAGGGCAACTTCAATTCCTCCCATTTTTTTAACCCAAATTTCACTTGTTACCACATAACCATTTACATTTTCTAAGTGAACCTGAGGAGGTATTCCTATTGCACCGTATAGTTGAATTGTAATAACTTCTTTAGGATCTCTTGTGCCGCGTCTTATTAGATATATTTTATCATCTGCAGAATCTAAATTAACTGTAAGCCCCATTATTTTATTCCCTCCAAAAATTTTTTTCCATAAGCAGTTAATTGTCTTCCAGGCCTTCTTTCTCTAATGCCTTTAACAACACTGGCTATTTCAGTAAAACCAGCTTTATCAGACTGCTGCAAAATTGTCCTGATTATTTTTCCTCCAGCTCTCCTAAATTCTTCAGGCCTCATTCCTCTGTTTTTCTTGCTTCCATATTTTGTTCTTAATCTATTTACCCCAACAACTTTTTTTCTGTAAATTTGTCTTAAAATACTTGCCGCTCTTTTATGCCAGAAATCCGGCTCATCTATTGGCCTTGCTTTACTCGGAGATGATTTTACAAATTTAGCCCATTCAGGCTCTTTAAATTCAGGAATTTTTTTCAAAGCCTCTGCTAATTTTTTGTTGTATTCATGTGCATCTAATTCATATACAGGATTAAATTCATCCATTTTAAATTAAATAAACAACCACACTTTAACAGTGTTAGAACCTTTGCGGTTTGGTCTAAATGTTAAGAAGGATTTGGGTTTATAAACCTTCCTAAATAAACTTTTTAAACTAAAACATACAGATTAATTTATGGTGATATTAGACATCTGGAGCATTAGTCATTTCATTATATTTGGATTTATATTAATGTTTCTTGTTAATTTTATTAAGATAAAAACCAATCACAAATATCTTTTATTTTTTAGTTTGTTAATTTTATGGGAATTAATTGAAAGATTGTTTTATTTTGGTTTTACTTTCAATGGTTTTTTTCCTACTAACAACGAAACTCCTTTGAATGTATTTTCAGATTTAGTTATTGGTTTTTTAGGCGGATTTACATTCATGAAAACTGGAGGAAGATTTTTTAGAGATAAATTTTGAAATTATCTTACATTTTTTCTCCACTTCTTTATTATTATTGTAAATCCAACAATTTTTATCGTGTAATTCTTTCCTAACTCTCCAAGTATTTCTTCAGCATAAATCTTAATTTTACTTTTTTCATGCCCTGCTGATTTCAAGACAGAAATCTTTACATTTTTATGATTCTTGAAATGGTTTTTTAGTGTTTCAATAAAATTTTTAGTTATGCCGTTTTTTCCAAGCTGAATTTGACTTGTAACTTCCATTTTATATTTTTAATTTTTCAATTTCCTCTTTTTTAACCTTTATTAATTTAAATTTTTTAACTCCAAATGTTCCTGTCTTCATGTCTTTTCTTTTGTAAACATCTTTTCCTTTAAAAACATGAATTAAGACATCATTTTTATTGTCTCTCCAATTCTGACTTTTTCTAGCACAAAAAATTGCAATTTCTTTTAAATCTTCATTTTTTATTTTATTTTTATTCTCTAAAATTACACAAAAAGGGCTTCCTGGTTTAGCTGTATGAAAAATTAAATTATTTTTTCCAATGAATTCTTTTACAAGTTCTTCATTGCTTTCGGCATCTTTTCCAGCTAAAACCATTACATTGTTGCTTGTTGTAAATTCTCTGAATTTTGCCATACAAATAAAAAACAACCTGATATTTAAAGATTATATATGTATATGTCTAGGCCTTAAAGTTATCTCTAATTGCTTTAATGTTTTTCCTACATGTAACGCTGTGAACTTTTCTATTTTATTTTTTATATTGAATTTTTTAACTTTCCTTACCTCTTTTATCTTATGGAACATAATAAATGCTACACCAAATCTTAAGACACAGCTTATAAAGAAAAGAGTTACTATAGGAGCAAGACTAAAAATACTAAAGTTAAGTGATGATATAAAACCTCCAAGTGAAGCACCTAAGAAAATCCCAATTCCATTTAGAACATTGAAATATGCGACACACAAAGCCATTTTTTCTCTCGTTACATCATCATATATAAAATTCATAATAGAGAGATTAAATCCAGCCCAAGCAAATCCAGAAAAAATTTCAACAATTATAAGATAATAAAAAATGTTTTCTATTCCAAATGAGGGCAATATCCACAACAATGGAACAAATGGAATCAAAAAAATCCCTATTTTAATAACTTCTATGTTCCCGTATTTATCAGCAAATTTCCCCCAAACAGGCATAAAAAATAATGTAGAAACAGAAGAAGCGACTATAATAATAACCCATTTAGTGTAGCTGAATTGAAGATCTTTTAACATATATACAGAGAAAAATGGTGAGGCAATTGCAGCGACAAAATGAATTATGGAAATGAATAATACGAATCTACCAAAATTATTTTTCGTTATATTCTTAACAAAATCCCAGAAGCTAAAGTAATATGTTTTTTTCAATTCTAACTTAGGTTCGTATTGTTTTAGAAACATGAATGCAGAGATGCCTCTTGCTAAAAACGCGAGTCCGAAAACAATTGCAAAACCAATGAAAATTTTTGTGCTCTTGAAATAATCGAGTATAAACCCGCCTATTAACATAGAAACGAGAGCAACAGTTCCAACAATTCTACTTCTATTCCCGAAATATCTGCCTGTTTTCTCTCCAACAATGTCTTTCATCCAAGAATTCCATGCAGGTCCTAGAAAAGCACCAAACAAAACCAGCAGCGTGTATATTAATATCAATATCATGGGTGCAATAGTTGAATTTATTCCAAAAACAAAATACATAACTCCTACACCAATTATAAAGAGCCACGCTAGAGCCTGAAGAAGAGCTCCGTAAAAAACTATTTTTTTCCTCGTTGTTTTTTCCATTAACTTAGGTGTGAACAATTGGGAAAAATTTCCGATTAGAGAAGGGAGAGAAGTTATAAAACCAATGTGTGCGTTATTGGCCCCTAAAGAAAGTGCGAAAGGAGTGACATATCTCATTCCAATCCCTTCACTAACACCATAAATACTCCCTTCTTTTACACTAATCTTTCTTGCTTCTTTTATTTCTTTTTTTTCGTCAATAATATATTTTTCCTTCATATTTAATAAAATGTAAATCTATTTATATTTGTTATTATATCCCTTTTTATGAAAAAAGGATACACTGATTTAAATGAGGAAAAAGTTGTTAGAGGAACTGGAAAACCAACAAAATATTGGGATAAAGTTTTAGATAAATTTGATGTAAAAAGGAATGGACATACATTAACAGCCAGGTATTTAATAGAAAAACATAAATTGTCTGGATGATGGACTCAAGTCATAACAATAAGATATGAATATAAAAAAGAATCGAGAAAATAAAATTATAATTTTTTAACAACAACCCCCTTTTCTGTATCCTCTATTGAATATCCGAGCTTTTTAATTTCATTCCTAATTTTATCTGCTTTTTCGAAATTTTTTTCTTTCCTATATTTCTCTCGCTGTTTAATTAATTTAGTTATTTTGTTATCTAGATTAACATCTTTATAAATAATTTCAAATTTATCTTTTATCTTAACACTATGGGTTCTGCTTTTCTTAAGCAAATCCAAACCAAAAACTTCGTCCATTTTTTTTATTGTATTTATTTTACCTTCAGCCTTTTTGTCTCTTACTAAGTTCCATAAAACTTGTAAAGCACCAGGGGCATCTAAATCATCATTAATTTTTTCCTTAAATTTTTCAATATAATTTTCATTTATTTTTTTATCATTTTTTATTTCAAATATAATGTTTTTTAGCCTATCATAAGAATTTTTAGCAAATTCTAATTTTTCTAGATTAAAACTTAAAGGTTTTTTGTAATGCGTTGTTAAGACTAAATACCTAAAATCTAAAGGACTGAAATTTAATTTTTCTAAATCAGAGATTGTGTACAAACCCCCTTTGCTTTTCGATACTTTTTCACCTTTGAATAAAAGCCAGGCTCCATGCATCCAATAATTTACAAATTTTTTTCCCGTAATACATTCACTTTGTGCTATCTCATTCGTATGATGAATTTGGACATGATCCAATCCTCCTGTATGAATATCAAAATGTTCTCCTAAATATTTCATTGACATTGCAGAACATTCAAGATGCCAGCCTGGAAAACCCAACCCAAAAGGAGAATTCCACTCTTGTTGTCTTTCTCCAGGTCTTTCAGAAAATTTCCACAAGGCAAAATCAGTGTTATGTTTTTTTTCTCCTAAAGAAATTCTTTTTCCAGCTTTTAATCCTTCAATTTTTAACCTAGCCAATTTTCCGTACTCTTTAAATTTTGAAGTATCAAAATAAATTCCGTCATTTGTTTTATAAGTAAAACCTTTTTTTTCTAAAACTTTTATCAATTCTATTTGTTCTTTAATGTGTTCAGAAGCCCTAGGCCAAAAATCAGGTTCGAGTATATTTAATTTTTTAAAATCATCTTTAAAAATTTTTAAATAATAATTAGAAATTTCTTTTGCTGTTTTTCCTTCTTTTTTTGCAGCCTTTTCTATTTTGTCTTCTCCTGTGTCAGCATCACTAGTCAAATGTCCGACATCAGTAACATTGATTACATGTTTAACTTTGTAGCCATTAAATTTCAAAGCCCTTTTTAACAAGTCAGAGAAAATGTAAGTCCTTAAATTTCCAATATGTTGATGAGAGTAAACAGTCGGCCCGCACGAATAAATTCTTACATTATTTTTATCAATAGGTTTAAATTCTTCTTTTTTTCTGGTCAGAGTATTATATAACTTTAAGATGCTTATTTCCATAAAAGATCAAAGAAGAACTAATTTAAAAATTATCTTATTCTGTTAAGTCTGATTTTCCAGTTTATAATATAAATTAAATAACTCTTTGCTATAACTTAATTTTAATGAGCTATTTTAGATTTATTATTAATATCAATATTCTTGTTAAAGTTAGTTAAATGTCAGGTTAAATAGTTTATCACATATTCTAAAGTTATTTTATCGTGACAAATATCTGGCTTCCAGAATAAGGAGAACTTCCTTTGTTTACTGTTAATTCATAGATTATTGTGCAAGGAGGCGCTGTTTCAGGAATCGTGAATCTAACAAGTCTTGGTTGGTCTAGAGAACTTCCTCTGCCGAGGGGAAAACTACCTGTTGCACCCAGAAGATAGCTGTTTGCTTCTTGTTTTGTGAAACCTGTCCCGCATTTTGATACATCCTGGGCCTCTATGTTGTAGCTAAATGTCGCATCTACAATATCTCTATTTATTACAGAAAACGCAAATCCTTTAGGATCATCTCCTTTTTTTAATGTTATCGTTTTATCATTTGGAGATACAGCTATCCTATTATTTGGATCAGAAAATACCTCATTTATTTCATTGAGAACCTGGTCATTAATACTATCAACAGCATCTACACTCCCCCTAAAAATTTTTTGTACAAGAACAATCCCAAGACCTAGAACAGCCATTAATAAAACTATAGTTACTAAAGTTCCTACACTCATTTCCATAGCTGCTTTCTTTTTCATTTTTTAAGGGAGAGGTTGTGAGAGCGATTTTGTTTGGACAAAATCTCACTAATCCGCAACCAAACAAGGTCGCGAATTAAGGAGAACCATAGGTTCTTCTCATTTTCATTTTACCTTAAAGGGAAATTGCTGAGATTTGTATACTTCTCTGCCAAAATGGAAATAAGCATTAACAATATTATCACTATAATGCTTATCACTATTCCTATTTTGCTGAGTTTTTGAGCTTTTTTACCAAGAGAGGTTCTCTCTTGTTTGCTCAAGCTTAGTCCAACAATTCCAAATATAAGGCCTGCGAGTGGTATAAAAAAAGCAAGCACTATACTTACTATCCCTAAAACATAGCTTGATTCACCCCTAACCTCATGCATATCCTCTTTTTTTTCTGCCATAATAAAGATAGTTTTTTTGTTTTTATAAATCTTTTCAATCTATCTGAAATTAAAATGGGACCGCGGGGAGTCGAACCCCGGACAGCATGAGCTTCAGTTTCACATTACCCAAACCAAATGGCATGAATAACCATGTGCTCTCCCGCTGAGCTACGGTCCCCTGTCTCTGCGGGAATTACTCAAAGGCCTAAAAATACATAAGGTGTTGGGCTTTTAAAACTTGCTGATAAATATATAAATTATTAAAAAGGAATTCTAATATTTTTTTAACATGGGAAAACCAGTACATCAGAAATTCTTTTCAAGACATTCAAGAGAAGGAAAATCCATTCATGAAGTTGTTACAGAAGATAAAATAGCTAGGGCTTTATCTGTTCTTGATAAAGAGGGTATTCTAATAGATAGTTTCGGTACAGTTGGCAAGGGATACCTTTTTGAGTTGGGCCATGTTGATTATAGAGAGCCAAATGACCCATTTAGAACAGAATATGTTTTTAGATTATCTTATGAAAAAAGTGAAGATTTGGACAGGGCCATGAGGCTGCTTGGTCTTAACAACAAAAAAGCGTAAGTCAGGATAACAATCTTTATATAGACTTTATTATAAAAACTTTTATGTGTCCTAGAGTTTTGGTCGTTGGTGGAGGTCCTGCAGGATCTGCCTGTGCAATAACAACAGCAAGAGCTGGTCTCGAAACAATTGTTTTTGAAAAAGGAGAAATAAATAGGGATAAGGTTTGCGGAGATGTTTTGTTACCTAACTCTCAAAGATTATTGAGCAGTTTGGAGGTTTCTGATTCTATAAAAGGAGAGGGTTTAGAAACTTCTAAAATTGTAGTTTATTTTCCTAAATTCAAACCCATAGAATTAGAAATGTCAGTGATAACTTTACAAAGAAAAACACTTGATCAATTATTGAGAAATAAAGTTGAATATTTCGGAGGAGAAGTGAAACATAATTCAGAAATAAAAGATGTCAGAATTTTAGATGATAAAGTTTTTGTGACCGATGTTTTTGGAAATAATTATTATGGAGATATAGTTGTTTTGTCAACAGGTTCAAGGACTAATTTGGCCCAAAAATTGGGATTTACTTTTGATGAAAACAAAGTTGGAGCAGCCCTTAGGGGCTACATGAAGAATGGCTCTATTTTGGATCATGGTGTTGTATACTTTAATGAAGATATGTCTGGTTATGGTTGGATTTTTCCTTGCCCAGAAAATATTTTAAATGTTGGATTTGGAATTTATAATTCTCCTGATTCTTTACAATATCTGTTTAAAAGATTTCTCAAGGAAAAAGTAAGTGCATTTTGTCCTAATCTTGAATTTACAAAAAAACCAAGAGGAGCTCCTTTAAGGATAGGTTTAAGGAAAAAAGACATTTGCTCTGACAGGGTTTTGTTAATAGGTGAAAATATTGATTGTGTTTATGATTTGACTGGTGATGGAATAGGCCCGGCAATTGAATCAGGGATTGTTGCAGGAGAAGTTCTTGTCAAATCTGAAATACCTTATGATTTAGGGCAGCTGAAAGAATATGAAACAATGATTTGGAGCAGAATCGGGAAAACGCATCGCAATTTTACTTTAATTAAAAGACTTTTAAGCAATCCAACATTTAATTACATTTTCACTAATACATTAGCT
The DNA here is from genome assembly GCA_964497435.1 of Candidatus Woesearchaeota archaeon. Classification (GTDB taxonomy): domain Archaea; phylum Nanobdellota; class Nanobdellia; order Pacearchaeales; family GW2011-AR1; genus CAZCCD01. Next base: position 34,483 of record CAZCCD010000008.1, read on the forward strand.
TTATCAGATGCGATAAGAATGAGTTTTTCAAAATACCTAAATAGAATATAAATGTAAGTTGGGAATAGGCCACCTTTTGTAGTTTGCTGTAATCAGACCAAACTTGTTAACATTCAACTAAGCCCTTTAAAAGGTTGCATCTGTCAGGATGTCCGTTTCATCAAATCCTTATTTTCAAAGTTCAACGCATGTTTCATAACTCTAATAAGGCTGTGTCGTTTCTGTTACATAGCCATGCCTCGCGGCATCAATCCTTTCGGAAAGTGACGTTAAACGATGGGCGGACCTTCCTTAGAATTCAATATTGATATATTCAACATTTGCCAATCTAATGGCCGAACTCCAAAAGTTAACTACCCAACTTACAAAAACAATAGAAAAAAAGGGTTTTTAAGCTTTTTTATAAGAAAAAGAGGGAGGATGAATCTTTGGCTTTTTGTGTATCAAAGAGGTTTGAATGTTAAGTTATCAAAAGAGGTCTTATAGATGGTGTAGGGAGTTTATCTAAAAAGCCAGTTAAATTCTTCCTCCTTTTGCTTTTTTCATGACATTTTAAGATTAAAGGCCTTTATAAAGGGTCAGAAATGTAAATCATGATTAAATTTATATATAAATCCTATATTCTTTAGATTTAATAAGAAAAACATTACTATACTCTCCAACATAAATCTTTAAATAAACACAAAAAATTTAAGATTTATGAGTTTTTATGATTTTGTAGTAACTAACAGGGAAATTGTAAAAATAGTTTATGCTGCAATTATACTTTTTATTTGCATTCTCATTGTAAATAAATCAGATAAATTATTTCGCATTAGTTCTCATAACGGAATAAGGTACTTTAGGAATGCTTTTTTCTTTTTTGGATGGGGATTTTTTATAAGATATTTTGTGGCTTTATTTTTTAACCAAAAAGATATTTCCCCGTACAGCTTTGTTGTTGATCCTATATTTGAGTTCTTTCTTATTATGGGAGGATTCTTTTTACTTTATAGCTTAATGTGGAGGAGGTTTGAGGCAAATTTGGAGTATAAAAGCTCTTTGATAAATCCAAGAATCTTTTTCTTTTATATACTGGCAATAGTTATAGTTTTACTTGATTTCTTATGGTCAAGTCAGAATTTTATGTTTTTCTCACAGATAATAGTTTTTTCACTAGCATCAATAATAACTTCCTTAAATTATAAAAAGAAAAATAATAAATTCTCTATATTTTATCTTGTTGCCATGTTACTTGCCTTATTTGCATGGTCTTTAAACACTCTTGCGTCATCATTTTTTAAGTGGAATCCTGCTGTATTAATATACATATACGCTTTTAATGCTATATTTTTTCTACTTTTTTTATATGGGGTAGTTAAAGTTACAAATAAAAATGGCTAAGAAGAGAGAAAGACTTGAGGTTATAAGAGATATATTAAAATCTGTGAAAGATGGAAGAAGAATAAAACCAACTAGGCTTCTTTATGCATCAAACCTTTCCCCTCAAATGTTTAAGGAATATATAGATGAGCTAGTCGAAAAGAAACTCATTCAACCAGAAATAGATAAAAACAACAAAAAAACATTTTCCATAACAAAAAGAGGCTACGAATTTCTTGAAGAGTATAGAGTCATAGAAAATTTTATCACAAACTTTGGGCTATGAGAATTCTTAATATGTTGTAAAATATTAAGAAGCTAACCTAAATATTTTATCTAAAATACTTAAAGATTTTCCTTTTCCTGTTTCTATTCTTTCCTCAAGTACTGCTTTAGCTGCTTTATATCTGGCAGTTTCAAATTCCATTAATCTTGTCACAGGATTTCCTTGCTCTCCTAAACTAATTTCAGTAACACCATATTCCATTTCGTATTCTTTAATAATCTTCATTAGCTCTGCATCTGTTCTATCTTTGAAATCTCTATAATTTATGTTGTAGTAAAATTCTTCATCACTCTCATAAGGCAGGGTTTTATACGACATTTTATTTTGATTTTTAAAAATTCATTTAAAAAATTAGTTTTGAAACAAATGCCTCTTTTTTAAGATTTGGTTTCACTCACGAATTTAGACAATAGAATTTTTTAACAACAAAACTTAAAAAATATAGGGTTTTTGTTATCTTATAAAATGGATGAAGTTTTAAATCTTAACTTTGATGTCGAAACTCCTAAACCAACTTTAATAGAAAGAACAATAATTAAAGAAGGAAACATCGTTCCTGTTTTTAGCAGAAATGGTAATGAAGTTAGTGGTTTAGTTGATGTTATAGAAGGAAGTCATGTCTGGGTTTTAAGACGTTCTAAAGCAGATTATATCTTAAGACAAAGATTTGCAATGAAATTTAACCCATCATATGAAATTGGTTTTGTTAGATTAGAACCAGTTAAAACAGAATTTGAATTCACTGGAACAGAAAATTATGAATTGTACAATAATAGACTTAGACAAGTTGAATTGTGATTAAAATTTATAATAATCCTTAAATATTCTTTATAATAACTTCTTACATGACAGACATCAAATCAGAGATTTTCAATCAATCATTTTTTAAGGAATTAAAATGACAGACAGAGATAAAGAAAGAGGTCTTAAAGGCTCATTAACAGAATTATCTTTATCTGATATATTTTCTCCAATGACTACTATGAAACTTGCACAGCATTATATTGAACATGATATTTTAGAAAGAAGGCTAGTTTTAGAATACTTAAAAAGAACTACTCATGATAAACAAAGCGAATTTTGGATATATGTTGCAAATCCAACTCTTATTTCTAGAGAAAGTGATTAAAAATAAAATGACAAAAAGCTTAACACGAAAGTTGCTTGCACCAATTTTATTAACAGGAGCTTTAACACTTCCACTAACATCAAGAGCACAAGAAGATATTAATATAAAAAAAGATCCAATATTTTATGTTTATGCTGGGCCGGGAATTTTTCAAGGAGATTATCAAACAACACAAACGTATAAATTTTTCCCTGCATTTGGAGGAGGGTTATATTTTTATATATTGCAGAATTTTGGAATTGATGCAAAGGTTTCTTATGCAAGAAAAACAGGAAAACCAAGTATTTACACTGAAGATAATTCAAGGGTTCTTAATTCTCAAGCAGAAAGAGAAGTGTTGCATACAGAATTTCTTTTAAGATATTTATTTCCTTTTACTCTTATGGGAAAAACAAGGGTAGCTTGTGAGGCAGGAGTTTCAGTTGCCCAAGTCACAGATAAAAAATCTGCAGATATTTCAATAAATTCTTTCGGAACAGAATACATTTTTCCTATTAATGAGAGATTTGAAATAACAAATCCTGGATTTGTTTTTAATATATGCTTTGATATAATGCTAAGTGAAGATAACTTATTCTTATTTTTAAATTATGTAAGTAGGGTTAACACTTTTGATTATAAATCTGGAAATATAGATGTGGGTTTGAATGGGCTTGAGTTTGGTTTGAAGAAGGGGTTTTAGAAATATTCTTTATTTATTCTCTTGGTAATTGTGAAGTTAAATCTAGTACTTTGCGTCTAAATTCCCTATCCCATGAATTTCTGGCAACTATCTCAAGAGCCCTTATTGTTTTTACTCTTTCTTCTTCAGGTTGAGAGCTTAAGATATTTGAAATATTTTCGTAATTTTCTGCAATTTCCTTATTTCTTTCCTTATTTTTTCTTCGTTGTGATTTAATATCATACACAATATACGCTGAAGTAACAAGAGCCGCGGCACCCAAAATAACATAATTATCCATAACATTTAAACCCTTTTTTACTTTTTAAATATTTATCTCTTTTATGCAATTTTTATTCTATAACTGAACTACATCATATATAAACTAATTCTTCTTATTGTTTTCAACTAAATTATGGAGGTAAAATGATAAAGACAAGTGAAAAAGTTTTGATTGCTGTCCTTGCTGTGGTTTTCATTGGAATGGCAAGTGCATTTATTGCTGCCTTAAATGCAGGAGACAAAACTGACAATACAATAAACAAACCATCAGTAAAAGTCTTGTATAGCGATGATATTGATGAGAATGAAGATTCTGATTTTGATGAAAATGAAGAACAAGAGGTTCCAATTACTGGTTCTGCTTTAGACAAAGCTAGTTCTGCAGCACTCGAATACATTGGCCAGGGAAGAGTAACTGATTCAGAAGTTGGAGACGAAGAGGGTTTTTATGAAATTGAAATAACTTTAGACAATGGCAGAGAAGTAGATGTGCATCTCGATGAAAATTTCAATGTATTAAGCGTAGAATATGAATAAGTTTTAATTTTATTTTTTTATTTAAGGAGTTCGATTGTTGAGCTATTGACAATTAACATCTTTGTCCTAATCTATTTCTAACCTCACTAACATCATTAAATGTAATAAACCCATCTGTGTTAATATCCAAATGTCCTCTACCTGTTAATGATTGTCCTTGATTATAAATAACTAATGCTAAATCAATAATATTTATGATTAAATCATCGTTTACATCTGCTTGAGCACAAGTCACTATGGGAATTCCAGGATTATATTCATACGCTCCAATGTCAGGAGCACTGCCGTACCATTCACGACAACCAGAACTATTAGGCCCTGGAGATGTACAGTGATATCCTTGAATCCAAGTTCCATTATCTATTGCAGGAGAGTTAGGGGCTGGTCTTAAGAAGTCTGGTGAGGAAGGGTTTGTCGAGAGGAATTGGGGATTAAGATTTAACGAGTTACTATCTAAACCTCCAGAACCAGAAACCCAACTAGCCAATGTATTGTAATTAGTTCCCAAATATCTAAAAAGAAGTGGTGATGATGGGTTGTAAAATAAATTATAATCAGAATCTAAGATAGTTCCAACATCCCAATATTCAATTTGATCTGTCGTCTCATTATAAATTATGTTATTTTTAAATTCAATATCTGTTAAATTTCCACCTCTAGCAAACAATCCTATACCCGCTCTATTATATACTGTGTTATGTCTTATTTTTGCATTTCTCACATTGTCCCCAACAAAAAAGTCTGCATACCCATACCCTGTTAAAGTTCCATAGTATATTATGTTTCCTTCAATCAACAAACCATTAAGGTCCCATGCAATAGTCATAAATGTGAACTCTTTACTATTATGAATAATATTATTTCTGAATGTAACGTTAGAATTTAGTCTCTTTATAGGGAAACCTCCAATATTATAAAATTCATTTCCTTCAATCAAAGCACCATCTGTTCCATATAGTACTATTCCATCACCACTATGTCCCTGTGAATTGCTTAATGCCGGGCCCATATCACTTCCTGTATCATGAATTGTATTATTTATCACTTTTAATCCTGGTTGAGGATCAGAGTGTCCACGGAATACTCCTGCAGGATTTTGCCCAACTGTTCCATCTCCTGAAACCCACCCTATATCATTATTAATTACACTTATATATGTTTGACCTCCAGAAAAAGCAACTCCGTCAGATAAACTATGTCTAATAGTTAAATTTTGTATTGTAAAATAATCAAAATTATAATCAAATCCCGGAGGATAAGGATCCCAAGAAGACCATGCAGCAACTCTTCTTGAAGAGCATTCAATAGTGTGTGTATTTGGATTGTCTGAGTTAAAAGGATAAATATAAATTCTGCCAGGTATCTGGTCATAATAATACTGGCCAGGAGAAGTTATATTTGGAACCCCAATACTTGCATCAAAATATTGGCTAACCAAATCAGGTCTTAAATACCAATTAACCGTATTCCCAGTGTACTCCCAACAATCTGTCGTATTCATCATACAATTAAAATTACTCCCAAAAACAAAACAATAAGAACTTCTTCCTAAAAGAGATAAATCTTGTGTATATTCTTCTTCTCTTGTTTGCTCTGGATAAAAATTAGCATACCAAACATTTGTTGATGTGCAAGGATCAATTGCCGGATTACATTGTGTCCAGCCAGTCACATTTTCACTTCCTAAAAGTACAACTTGATTTCTATCTCCATAACCAGAATATACTGTATATTGGCTTGGAGTTCCTCCTTTTGGAAATAACATCTCTCTATACTCCCCAGGCATTATGTAAACAGTATCACCTCCAGCATGTCTTGTGTTGGCTGCTGAAATATTACATAGTGGTATTGCTAAAGTTCCTGGACCAGCATCATTACATGAAGGATTTGTATTGCTTACATACCAAGTTGCAGCAGAAACAAAGTTTAGATTTACAAATAAGAATCCTAATACAAAAATCAACATTATCAGCTTTTTTAACATGTTTGTCCCAACCTATTCCTTACTTCACTAACATCTTGATAATTTATAACAGAGTCTTGACTATTAACATTTAAATGAGCTCTTCCTGTTAATGGCTGTCCTTGATTGTAAATTACTAATGCCAAATCAATAATATTAACAATTAAATCATCATTGACATCTGCAGTTTGACAGGTTATTGAAGGAGGTTGAACACCTCCACCCATTAATCCAATTTCATAACCAGGATTATCACTTATCCATGCTCCTCTAAAATATCCATCTGTTGCAGGAGTTCTACATGGAGAAGTTGGAGTAAGTTTAAAATCGTTAGGTGTAAGACCTCCAGGATTAACAAACTGATCTGTTGTTATTAAACTATTTAAATCATAGCCCTGTGCTCTTATCTCTGCAAGTGTTCTTGAATTAGTTTGCTGTAAATAAAAATTATCTAAAGAAAAACAATTATAATTAGAATCATTCATCCAGGAATTGTCTTGTAAATAAATCATTCTCGTGCCTTGAACAGCATTATCTCTAAACCTGTTTCCTGATGCATTTTCATCCACATAATCAATTGTTGCATAACCTGTACCAACATTGTAAAATGTATTATGTATGTATGTATTATTTTCATAAAGTCTATCAAACTCCCACTGAGTTCCAACACATCCTGCAGCTCTTTGTCCATGAGGATCCTCAACACCATTTGGAGAATTAGTAATAATATTTTGATAGACTCTTGCATTGTCAGTTCCCATGCTTATACCGTATCTATACATATCATGAATATAATTTCTATAAATCTCAATTTTTGGTGTATCTCCTGGCTCAGGACAAGCAGCGGTTTTATATCTAATTCCAGTGTTAAAATTATAAATTTCATTATTGTAAATTTTGTGGTTATTTGATTCAAACATCATTATTCCTGGATTATTATGGAAAGGTTCTCCTACTTTGAATCCGTCATGGATAGTATTATTTCTTATAGTTGTATTATAATTCCACTCACTCATTTTAATTCCTGCAGGATTTCCTCCAGCTCCCCCGCAGTGGTGTATGTCATTGTTTTGGATTAATACATTAGTAGCATATTCATGCAACCAGATACATGAATGTTCTTTTCCATCTGTTGTATTATAATCTCTTATTTCCAAACCCTCAATTGTCCAATTATCTATAAATTCTAATTTAATAACACTCATAGACTCTCCTTCAGCATCTAAAATTGGATGATGTCCTGGATAAGCTTTTATTCTTACATTATCTGCAGCTGGATAAGCACCAGTATTCATTGAAGCAGCATCACCGCCATAAAAAAAGACACCCATTCTTGAATTAAATCCACTACAACCCGCATTATTACCATTTGGGATAGAAGTATTAATTACCCCATCCATAATATAAACAACATCATTTGTTGCTAAAGGTGTCCAACCAGGAGGAACGTTTCCCAAACATCCAACATAATATGAATTTATGTTATTAAATGTCTTCCAAGGTCTACTAAAAGATCCATTTCCTGTTGCATCATTTCCATTTACTGGGTCTATGTAACGACATCTTCCACCTTGAGTTGCTTCGCAAGTAACACCACCTAAAGGATTATACTCATAAGCTCCTATATCGGGAGCAGAGCCATACCATTCACGACAACCAGATGAATTTGGTCCTGCTGATGCACAATGATATCCAGGAATAACTACACCAGCGTCGATAGCTGGAGAGGTTAAAGGATTTGGCCTTAAAAAATCAGGCGATGAAGGATTTGTTGAGAGGAACTGAGGGTTTAGTTGTTTAGAATTAATTTCTAAATCAGGTCTTAATGTTCTAAACTCCGATAAAGTGTAGTGTGCATCTGAAGGATTTGCGCATTCACTAAATGCACCACTGTAGTCAGTACACCAAAATATAACATCATTCTCAAAACTGTCATAATAAAGATTGTTGCTAGAGTTATATTCTGGAACTAACTGATTCCAAAACACAGCAGTGTTTTCCGGAGGACCACTACCTCCTCCAAAATTTACTATTATGTTATTAAAAGAAGATACATTTTTAATCTCAGACCCTTGAGAAGATTTAAGCAGTATTCCCGTGTTAAATTCGTAAAATGCATTGTTAAATATTTTGACATCATGTATAATGTCTTGGTCATAATTTCCCCCACTGGCACCGCAAGATTGAAATACATCATTATGGAGAAATACTCCAACATTCCATATCCCATAAAAAATATTTTCATAAATATCTGCTTTTCCAGCTTCATGAGAATTTGAGCCATAATCACAATTTAATCTGTATGCTTCACCAGCATTAATGTATTTATTTCCTCTGACAGTAGTTCTTCCTGGAGTTCCTACTCTAGTCGAACCTTTAAATGATGTTCCTGCAGGCACATCCTGAAAAATATTGTCCTCAATGGTTGCATTATTATGCCGATATATAACTATCGCCCCGCAATTCATAGCTCCACACATACCACTTCCATCAGACTCGTGTGTTACGTTATATATGTAATTTCCCCTTATGAGTAGATTTGTAGTATCTCCACCCTCGTCTGGTACACGCAATCCAGCATGGTTACTGCCTCCACTTCCCACAGTATCGTGTACAACAGAATCTTGAACAGTAACTCCAATTGATGGCCCTACAATTATTCCTCCTCCAAAGCACTGTGTAAATTCCATATGGTCTGTAGTAACATAATTAGTAAGGCCGGCGCATCTATTCCAATAATCTCCATCATAAGATGAAAGCAATATAGAATTTGTTGGACCGTTATGTTTTCCCATTACTATCGTCCTTGGATAATCTGGATGCCCTTTGAATATTGTTGGATTTCCCAGAGTCCCGCCATTCTGAGGTCGCATGGTCATTCCCACTCCTCCTTCACCACCCTCTATAGGCGCTTCATTGTAAACTCCTCCTAAAAAAATAACAATATTTCCTGACAGAGCTGTATTTGCCTTTCCCATTGTGCACCACGGCTGTGCATATGTTCCAGCCCCAGCATCGCTACAACTCGGATTTATATTATTTACATATCTAAAAGTTCCCGCAGGACAACTACTATAATAATCCCCCCTAAACCACACCCCATTTGCTCCATTTCCAGTATCACAACAATAACCGCTTCCATCAGGATATGTTTGACTTCCGCAGGAGATGACGGCTGAGACAGAGTTCAAATTAACTAAAAAAATTCCTAAAAATAAAATTAAACTCACCAACTTTTTCATAAGACGTTTTAACTTCCTGCCGTAAACGGCTTTGACGGAATCTATTTTTGAAAACCTTTTCTAAAGGTTTAAATTCCAGTCTTTAACTTACTGATACCAAGCTCCCCCCCTTATAAGTATTTCTGTTAAATAAGTTAATAGATTATATAAAGTTAATTACATTTATTGTGTTTTCTTTTCTATGACTGAACCAATATATTTATAAAAGAATTTTATATTTCTGAAGCATGATAAACAAAAGAATAATTCTGTTGGTGTTTTTATTTGGAATTATTTTTATCTCAAGTTTTTCTTTTGTTTTAGCACAAGAAAATCTAAGAGATCCAGAAATGGAAGGGTTTGAAGTAGAAAAACTAATATCCTTGATAAATGGTATCTCGTCATTGGTTCTTTTTACGCTTACCTTTGTTGCTTACAGGAGAAATAAAAACTCAAGGCTTTTATTTGTTAGCTTTGCCTTTGCATTATTTGCAATAAGGAGCCTCTTAGTTGCTTACGAACTCTTTGGAAATGAACTTCCATTTGTAGATCCAATTACAGTTAGCCTTGACTTTGTAACTATGTTGAGTTTTTTCTTTGGCATATTAAAGAAATAAACCTTAATTAATAAAATGGAAGAGAACTTGAGTTTTAAAGAGAGAGAAATACTTAAACTAGAAAACAGGAGAAAAATTTACGAGCTAGTTAGAAAAAATCAAGGTCGTCATTTTAGAGAAATTGAAAGAAAATCTATAATGCCTTATGGAACTTTAAAATACAATTTGAATTTTCTTGTTAAACATAATATTTTGATTGAAAAAAAAGATAAAAATAATCTAAGATATTTTACAAAAGGTCTTAGTTTAGAAGATTCAAATTTAATGAGTTTGCTTAGACAGGAAAGTGTAAGGAAAATTTTATTATTTTTAACATTAAATAAAAATCCGAAACATAAAGATATTGTTGATTTTGTTAAACTCTCTCCTTCTACAGTTTCCTGGCATTTAATAAATTTAACAAGGAAAAATATGATTGAAAAAAATAAAACAGGATACACTTTAATTATTGACAAAAATAATATCCTGAGATTATTGATAACCTATAAAGAATCTTTCTTAGATTCTTTAGTCAATAAAACCATAGAAATGTGGGATACGAGGTAAAGATGGTTTTACCAAAAACCAAAAATTATATATATTTGTTATACCTTATAATTATAGAAAAAAACAGGGAAAACAGGGAAAGGGCGAGGGTTTTAATCCTCACCTCTTTAGACATACAGGAAAGGCATCACTAGTATAAATACCTTTCTGTAGAGATTTCTCTGTTAGTTGAAAGGAGGAAAACCTTAAAAATGGGAAAACATAGAGGAAGTAATAAGAGGCTAGATAGAAGGAGATTTAAGAAATATGTCCCTTATTACCAAAACTATTTTAATCCTGAAATAGGTCTAGTTCCTTTAGCTGACGACGAAATTATCGATGAGGAAGACAATGGTTGGTATGAAAGACTTGTTAGCAAAAGGCTCGCAAACAAAATAAAAAATAGATTAATTGGTATGAGGGTGCAACACTAATCATACATTTATAAGGGAATATATTTTTATTTATGAGAATGTATCTTTAGTTTGAACTTTAAAAATCATCTAAATCACCTTTAAATAGGGTTCTGTAATTAATAATCTTAAGGGCAATAAGATTCATTGGTTTTTTCTATTTCACATTTATTATTTATGCAAATTGGTTTTCCACATCCGCAATCTAAGATGCTTTGACAAACAGTTGTGCAAGCAATATTAGAACAATCGGGGGCATAATTTTTATTGACAACCTCACTAGCATGACAACAAGTTGCTGAAACACAATCTTCATCTACTTCACAATATTTCTCTTCCGGACCAAAAACATCATTATCCCCAATCAAATCTCTGTTTCTGTCTTTAAATTCAGAATCAACCTTATCTCTAAGATAAATTATAGAAAACATAATTGAGAACAATACGAATGCAACAGAAAAACTAACAAAAACCCACCATAATTTCATGAAACTAAATAGTTAAGTAAATATAAATACTTTTCTTGAATTTAAACCTATTTTACAATCTAACAAAATATCTTTATTTTGGTTTATATATTAATTCTTTGAATAATATATTACATATCTAAATTGTAGACAATATTATATAAATTAATTATAATTGCATTATTTTTCAATATCTTATTATTATATTAATATGAGCATTAAGCAAATTAAATTTAAATTAATTGATTTATTTCATACTAAAACAGATTTTCTTTTATTTTTTCTTTCCTTTTCTATGCCTGGAAAAAATCTCAACTAACCTATCATCAGGTTTAACACTTTCAATAGAACCTGTTTTGGTGTTTACAACACTTCTTCTTACAATATCCTCAATCTGCTCTCTCAAAGAAAGCAAGTTCTTTTTCGCCCTTCTATTAAGAACTTTTTTTGCTTCATCACTTATTGTAATTGTCATTGAAGGCATTTTAATCTATAAAAGTCTGCTTAACAAATTTCTTTTAGTTTCTTGACTTACACCATATAAAATCATTGAGCCATTTCTCCTTAATACAATGTTTCCGCCCCCACTTATCACATAAGTGCGTCTTACATTACTGTGGGCATTATCACTATCTATTCTAAAACTTTCTGAACTCTCAACCAACATTGTTAGTGCTTTTTCGTACTGAGATTTTGTCAAATGATGAATTTCTACGCCCATTTTTCTTATCTTTGTTTTTATTTTTTTCTAACATAAACTTTCTCTACTTTAAATGATTTGTAAATTCCTTCTAAAATATCTGTTCCTGCATAACCAGCAAGCAATGATAATCTTGGATCAAAATCAAATATAATTCCGACAAAAATACCGATGACAACTGCAATAGCAACAGTAATTGCATAATAATTCCATAAAATTCGCCTTTTCAAGCTTAATGCCTTTAATAATCCGACAACTCCTCTTGTTAAACCTCCAACTCCTCCAAGTAATCCAGCAGAAAAAATAGGATCCATACATGTTTACCTCTTTTTACAGAATAAATTAAAGATATATTTAAGTGTTTTGGTTTTAAATTTTTAGATGTAATAAGAAATAGGAAGGTTTTTAGAGAACAGGTCTTTTTAATAATTATTCTATAAAATGACTTTTTCGGATAAAATAAAAAACTTGGAGAAAAGAGGAATATTTTCTAGAAAGCCGAATCCTGTAATACCATTCATTCTAGCTGTAATTTTCCTTGGATTAGGATTTACTTCATTATCCACTGATTTAGACATAAAATTTGGCTATTCCTTTTTTGTAATATCTGGTTTTATATTTATCTTCGCTATTTTGCACTGGATAGTTTTTTTATTAGTTAATAAAAATACAAAAATTAAAATATAAAAATAAAAAATATTTTACAATTCTAATTAAATTTTAGAATCTTCTTCTTCCAAAGTCTCTTCTACCAAAATCTCTTCTAGGCCTTCTTGGCGCATCTGGATCCATTGGCTTTGCTTCATTAACCTTAAGTCTTCTTCCTTCGACTTCCTTATCATTCATTTCAGAGATTGCTGATTGAGCACTCTCTTCACCCTTAAAAGTTACAAACCCAAAACCCTTAGACCTTCCAGAATACTTATCTTTGATGACTGTTGCTTCTTCTATTTCTCCATAACTTGAGAAAATTTCCCTAAGCTTCTCATCATCAACACTGAAAGGCAAATTGCCCACGTAAACTTTCATCTTGAGTCCTCCTTACACTTTTCTATGTGTTTTGCGGAATTTTTCAATTCCAGATTACACTTTTCTCCTTATCAGAATTAGTTCAAACAACGTCTCCCTAATGTCTAACAGTTATAATTATCTAAGAATTGACCCTTTTAAAGGTTTCTATATGAAAACGGAAGTTTTTTAGATAACGAGTTTTTGAGTATATCATGACTTTAAAGCAATTTTTTAAGCCGACTAGTTTAAGAATTAGAGTAACTATTGCAATAGTGTTAATTCATCTCCTCCTAATCCTCTTATCAGTCGTTTTTGATAACAGTGGTTGTGTCTTGGGCTGTCTAGTTGATCCAGAAGGTAAAATAAAATATCCTTGTGGATGTAATCAAGGGTTACCTCAACAGCCATTTTTATTCACTTTAATTCTAGCCTACCCATTATCTTGCTTAATAGTTTTTATGTATGAAAGAATAAAAAATAAGAGAGTAAAAAATCTAGTTCACTTCTTTTTTAACTACTTTATGCCTTTTGTGATATTATATATGCTGTCACTTTTTATTCTTGAAATTTTAGAAACATCCGACAGCCTTTTTTATTTTGCTCATGGAGTTTTTATCTTTGCACTTCTATTTTATATTCTTGTTAAAATATTAGGAAAGAAGAAATAAACTTTTAGAAAAAACCCAACAGCATCAGAACAATTTTCAGAAACATAATACAAAATGAAGCTTTAATTTGACTACGCTTGGGCGAATTAGTGATTCGCTTATGCACAATCCCATTAAAGATCATAAGTGAAGCTCTTAGTAGCTCTATGCTGAAACTCTCGCATTTGCACACTTGAGTCTTACACAAGAGCTCTATCAACGTCGTCTTCTTCGACGGCCTTAGTTGTCTCGTTTTGCGGATGGCTTCGAGCTTAGATGCATTCAGCTCTTATCCACACAATGCGTAGCTATGCAGCCTGCCATATGACAACTGCTCACCAGAGGCATCCGGGCTCCGTTCCTCTCGTACTAGAAGCTCGTTCCACTCAGACAACAACACACCTAGTAGATATCATACAAACTGTCTCGCGA
>CAZCCD010000009.1:0-26475 GCA_964497435.1 Candidatus Woesearchaeota archaeon
CAGCCGCAATTCCTGCAGGACCTCTTCCAGAAGTTAACTCAACGTTTTCTGCCTGTTTTAAGACTTTAAGTGCATCATTTTGCGTTTTTGGAGATAACTTTAAAACACTAGAAAATCTTGAAATATAGTCTTTTGGAGAGCTTTGTTTTACTTTAATTCCTAGCTTTCTTATTATAAACCTGTATGTTCTTCCTATTTCTTTTCTTTCAACATCTGATGCTGTTGCCATTTCATCAAGGGTTCTTGGGATGTTATAAGACCTGCAGGCAGCATATAGGCAGGCAGCAATAACACTTTCCATGCTCCTTCCTCTTACAAGGCCTCTTTGTAAGACATAATTGTATATTCTTGAGGCCTCATCTCTTACAACATTAGGAAGATTAAGGTATGAAGATATGACTCTTAATTCAGCCATTGCCAATCTTAAGTTTCTTTCAATAGAAGTAGAGACTCTTTCTTGCCATTTCTTTAATCTTAGAAATTTTCTTGTTTGTTTTGGATCTAACCTATAAATATCTGATATTTCTCCAACATTAGTTGTTAAACCCTTGTCAAATTTCTGCATAGAAGTTGGGGCTCCTCCACGGCCTTTTTTTTCGCCTTTGTCAAATTTTCCTTGAGAATCACCTCCACTATCAACCATCTTTTCTTCTATAACAAGACCACAGTCATTACATATAATTTCTCCTAGATGAGAATCAAAAGTCAGATTTATGCTACCACATTCAGGACATTTTCTTATATGACTCATTTTAGTAATAATTGTGCTTCACTCCCATACGCATTAGATTTATAAAGCTTTCGTATATATAAAGCTTTTGGTTTTTATTATCATGATATAGAGGTGAAAGAAAACCGAATTTTACGCATTTTACAATGCTTCTAAGAGGGCCTTTATTATTATAATACCGATTATTGTTGCAATTGCTATTTTTATAATATCTAAAATAATGTTTGCAGGGTCGTATTTTTTGCTCATATTTTTAACCCCTCTTCTATTTTAGCTAATCTTTTGTAGATTTTAAGGTTTTTGTCTATTCTTTTTATCTCTTTCTTTTGCTCATCTATTTCACTATTTAGTTCTTGATAGGTTATTATAAACAATATTGATATTGAACCAATTACTATCTAAATTAAAGTTTCAAATTTAATCAAATTAACTATTTTTAAATATCCCGATATTGTGGAAACAACAAACGTTATTACCAACGAACTTAAAGTTAGTATTCTAACCATGAACCCTTTTTACCTTAATTTATTAATAAGTATTTATTTAATAAGAAATATATACTATTCTTACACAAAAACCCCATTAATCATGCCTTCTTGGCTTGGCCTGTTTGTTATTTTGACTTTTCCTTGCTCTGTTTGTACAATTGCTCCTTTTGTTATTATGTTTTGTCTTGCAAGGAATTTATTTGATGGAGTTTCAAGGACATTTTTTATCTCTAGTTTTTTCCCAGAAACATTGACATACTTAGCTTTAAGCATTACTGGCTTAACATGGCCTCCTCTAATCCTTAATGTTTTCCTTTTTTCATTGCCAAGTTTTACAACCCTTGCTTGTCCTTTCAGCTCATAAAGCCTTTTTTTTCTTCTGACTACATACCTTCCGCCTGAGATTTTTCTGCCTTTTCTTAAACTCATTTAACTGAAGATAAAGGTTAATTTAAATATATTTCTATAGGTGATTTCTTTAAAAACAAAAATTTTATATATCTTAAATGCTTTAATATATTATGCCAGAATACAGGCCAGTATGTAATTTTTTGGCCAAATTTGACTCTAATGGCGAAAAAATAGGTGATGAAATTAGAGCGTCGTATTTTAGTAACTGTAATTATCAAGCATTGGCTTCTACTCGAGAAGGGATTACCCATGTTGTTATTTATTCTATGAATGAGTTAAGTGATGATACAATAAAGAAAGATCTTGAAGAAAAGTTAAAGCAGAATCCAGAGATAAGGGTAGAGATTACCTCTCCATTTGAAAAAGGAATGCCAAAATATTTTCTCCCTCCTAATCTAAATAAGAAAAATTATCCACATTTCCCCATCCAAAATAAAGGGCGAGTTCTTTCGAAACCTTTATAAATAATCTTTAAAGTGTAGATTTATGGTTAATGGAATTGAGAGGCCTTTAGATCTTCTTAATAGCTCTAAGGGAAAAGAAGTCTTGGTTTTTTTAAAAGGAGATAAGCAAGTTGTAGGGACTTTGTTAGCATTTGATATCCACATTAATTTAGTGTTGGATAATATCAAGGAAATGCAGAATGGCGAGATAAAAAGAAATTTAGGATTGACTTTCTTAAGAGGAGATACAATTATATTTATTTCTCCGGCTTCAACAGCTTTGAAGAGGGATTAAACATAAGCGTTTTACCAATTAATTTTCGCAAGGTCCAGAAAACTAAAGATAGATGGAGGTTTGATAATTTTATTTGTTTTAGACTTATTCCGTAAATAACCATATCATTATCCCTGGAAAGAACATTAAGTAAGTTGTTGGAGAAACATCTCTTGCACTTTTCCTTTTTATTATTTTAATTGCTTGAGGAAAATATCCTAGAGACATTATGACTCCTGCAATTGTTGTTAGTATAGCTAAAATGTTAGCCATCTTATTGTTAATCTTTTTTAGTTTATATATTTAGTTAGCTTTATTAATAATATTTCTTTCTATAAATCATGATAAAAATTACATTTTTAGGAACCTCAGATCAAATTCCCAGCTCTAGCAGGAACCATACCTCTATATTGTTAACTTATGAAGGAGAAAATATTTTAATTGATTGTGGAGAAGGAACTCAAAGACAGTTTAGGAAGGCTGGATTAAATCCTTGCAAAGTTACTAGAATTTTAATAACTCACTGGCATGGAGATCATGTTTTAGGACTACCAGGAATACTTTCTACATTGTCTTTGTCAGGATATAACAAAACTCTTTTTATTTACGGGCCTAGAGGAACAAGGAGATTTATCGACGAGCTTTTAAGAGTCTTTGGATTTAAGAGAAATTATAATATTGAAGTAAAAGAAGTTGGACCTTCACAAGTTCGATTTGACTCGTCTGAAAGCCGAGTCAAAGGAAAATTTCTTGAAATGAAGGATTTTTACATTGAAGCTGAAAGCATGGAGCATGGAATTCCTTGCAATGCATACAATTTTGTCAAAAAAGGGCAGATAAGGATTGATAAAAATAAGCTAAAGAAATATAAAATAAAAGAAGGAAAACATTTAGCAAAATTAAAAGAAGGAAAAGACATAGAATACAATGGCAAAAAATACAAAGCAAAAGAGCTGACTTTTAAAGATAAAGATAAAAAAATCTCGATTGTTTTAGATACAAAAGACAATAACAAAATTGTTTCTTTTGTCAAAGATTCTGATTTATTTATTTGTGAATCAAGTTTTTCTGATGAACTTAAAGAGCAAGCAATAGAACATTTACACATGACAGCAAGACAAGCTGCCGAATCGGCCAAGAGAGGAAAAGTTGAAAAATTAATCTTAACTCATATAAGCCAGAGATATGAGAAAAATCCTTCTTTAATCTTAAAAGAGGCTAAAGGTGTTTTTAAAAATACAACAATTGCTAAGGATTTTGATGTAATTGAAGTTAAATAAAGTTTATATACTCAAATTTTCTAATTCTAAAAAAATGGTTAGGTCATACAAACAAGGTAAAAAAATTCCTCCTTATGGAGAAGGAGTTTATATTGTTGAATCTCCTGAAAAGGAAAGGGAAAAAGAAAACCCTTACCATGAAAAACCAATTGGAGATAAAACAGAATATGATAATTCTGTCGACGAAGTAAATCCTAATTCTAGAATACGAGAGCCAAAAAATCTTAGGCATAGAGTTGTTTCTGCATTGAAGAGTTCTAGGACTTTTAGACAGAGAAGAATTTAGCAGACATAGAAATTTATAAAAACTTCTTTATCTATTAATTAATATACTTGAACTTTAATCTTTAAAATGAGGTTCCATAAATAATAAAACAAAATTTCATAAATGATAAAATGAGGTTCCATAGATGATAAAATGAGATTTCATAGGGAAAGATTAGGATTAGGAGAATATGTTGTTGATGAAGAGATAAATGACGAGAAATTTAATGAAGAGCTTGCTGTATTAAGATTAAGAAGAGAAGAATGCGGAGAAAATCATAAATCAGAAATGGTTGATTTTGTAAGAGAAAGTTCAACTTATTGTCATTGTAATTATTGTTGCATGAAATATACAAGGCCTTATAAAGAAGGAGATTTAGATAAAGATTCTGGTTATATTAAGATAAAAGTTTTGATGGATGCAGTGACTTTAAGAGATTCTTTTTAGAATAGAAACCTTCTAAACCAATTTGACTGGGATAAATATTTTATAAAGGAAAAGTTTAAATAGGATTTAATCTTATTAAATAAGATGAAGAAGTATAAGCTAATTAGAAAGATTAGGAAAAGTGGGACAAGTTTAGCCGTAAACATTCCAAAAGAAATCATTGAAGTAATGAATATAAAAGAAGGCGAATTAATAGAGATTGAGATAGCCAAAATTTCAAAATGAAATTAACAAAGGAATTGGCTGAAATATCGGGTATGTTTGCAGCAGATGGGAGCATGCAAGAAGATCATATTTGTATGTGGGGCAACATCTACGAAGACAAAGAGTACTATGATAAAATAGTTTGTCAATTATTCTCAAAAGTATTTAATAAAGAAATAAAAGCTCATGAAAAGCCAAGCAATTCAGTATATGGTTTCTACATATGTGATAAGAAAATAATAGAGAAATTTAAGGAACTAGAATTTACAAAGAATAAGACATATACTGTTCGCGCTCCAAAAATAATTTTAAAAAGCAATAACAAAGAAATTATTGCAGCATTTATTAGAGGATTTACTGATTGTGATGGTTGTTTGAATTTTGTTAAAAGATATGAAAAAGGCTATAGTAAATTCAAGAGAAAATACCATTCATATCCAAGAATATTTATTAAAGTAGTTTCTGAAAAAATGATAGAAGACTTAAGCTATCTCTTAAAAAAAATAAAAATTGAACATAATAAATACATTCAAATAAGTAAAAAAATAAATGAGAAAGATGTGTACGTAATAGCTGTAAGGGGGAAAGAGAGAGTAGAAAAATGGATCGAAAATGTTGGATTCAATAATCCTTCAAAGTTTTCTAAATACTTAATATGGAAAAAAGTTGGGTTTTGTCCAACTCCTTCAAAATATAGCCAAAGAGTGTCTATCCTTAATGGAATTGAAAATCCACATGATTCTTACAGAAATTAAGTTTTGATAAAAACAAACACTTTTAAATAATAATCTTACTAAAATAGTATAAGGCCCGGGTAGCTCAGCCTGGATAGAGCGGGTGCCTTCTAGGATAAAAAGAACCAACGGTATAAAAGACACCTACGGTTTCTTTTATGAAACTTCCCTTATAATGTGGGAAGAAGAAAGCATCAGGTCGCAGGTTCAAATCCTGTCCCGGGCATATCTTAAAAATTCAACACTTTTTATAAAATACTGCATGTTTGTTATAGTGAGATAGAAATAAGAGTTCTAAGATAATTAATATACAAATAGTATTAACAATAAAAAATTAATAATATATACTGAAATGCAGATTATACAGAAAAGTTTTAACTTATACTGAAGATAAGCTAGTAATATTGAGCTTAATACAGCTAATATTAATAATGATAGAATTATCCAGTTTAAATTTAAGATAGAAAGAATAATTATTGAGGCGTAAAAGAAAATTCCTAGGATTGAGTTTTTTATACCAAGAATATGGCTGTATTCGCTCGAAAAAACTTTTGTGCAGGAGATTTTGTTTGACACATCACAAATTGGCTTGTAATTTTTTATTCTTTCCTTTGATTTTTCGACATGGACAGCGTAAATTGACAAGAGTAAGCCAATTATTGAGAGTATTATAATCATCATGTTACCCTAAGGAAAAATGAGTATAAATGTTTTTTGACAAACCTTTTTTTCAATTAATATTGAAAGTGGAGGCTCTGATAAATCAGTCTAACAGCTTCCTCATAAATTCGGAAGCAGAGGCTGAAATTCTAACAAATTTCGCTAACCATTTTTCTCATTTCATTCAAAAAAGCGGAGGGTGGGAATCGAACCCACGAAAATTCGGGGTCTGCCTTATTCAACTATATAACTATCCTAAAGGATGGGGTCCTAGGGGAAACCTTGGTTTTCCTAGTCTGCAGCCGAATGCAGTACCATTGTGCCACCTCCGCATATAATTAAAACATAAAGCATCTATTTAAATATCTTTTTTATACATTAAACTTAATAAATGTTAGATTCTTTATTTATTAATGAATAAATTGGAATTAGAAAATTCCCCTAAATTCACTTAATGAATTAAAATGAACAAAGCAATAATTGTGCATGGCTGGAGTGGAAGTCCTGAAGAACCAATGCTTGCATGGATAAGAGAGAGATTCGAAGAAAAAGGATTTAGTGTTTTTTCTCCTTATATGCCTAATCCTGATGAACCTGAAATTGAGGCATGGGTAAGAAAGCTTGATGAAGTTGCTGATCATGTTGACGAAGAAACATATTTTATAGGACATAGCATTGGATGTCAGGCAATTTTAAGATATTTAGAGAGATTGCCAAGAGATGCTAAAATCGGACATTGTATTTTAATTGCTCCTTGGATTGAATTAACGGGGCTCGGTGAAGAAGAAGGTGCTGAAGAAATAGCTCGGCCTTGGATAGAAACTCCTATTAATTTTGAGAGAATAAAACATAGATGTGATAACTTTGTTGCAATATTCTCAGAGAATGATCCTTATGTTCCTTTAAGTAATGTAGTTTTATTCCAAGAGAAATTGGGAGCTAAAACATTAATCTTAAAAGACAGAGGGCATTTTGACCCTGATTCAGGAATTGACGAGTTGCCAGAGATTTTGGATTTTATAAAATAGATCTTCCTCTAAAAAATGAAAACATATACTAAACATTTAGTTATGAACACAAAAAATAAAATAGATTTTGTTAATATAACTGATGAAGTTAAAAAAGCTGTGAAAGAATCTGGAATTAAAGAAGGCCTTGTTTTAGTTAATGCAATGCACATAACAGCGAGTGTTTTTATTAATGACAATGAATCTGGTTTATTGCAGGATTTTAGAAAATGGCTTGAAAAGTTAGCTCCTATAAATGTTGATTTATACAAACATAATTTAACAGGAGAGGATAATGCTTATGCACATTTATGGAGGACAATTATGGGCAGGGAAGTTACGATTGCAATTAGTAAAGGCAATTTAGATTTTGGGCCTTGGGAAGAAATTTTCTATGGTGAGTTTGATGGGCAGAGACAGAAAAGAATAATTATAAAGATTATTGGAGAATAGATTTTATAAGTTTAATGTTTAAAAGGTATGAAGGTTGAAGCAAATATTTATATTATTGAAGTAATCAGATAATGATTTATCTAAACTTTTTTCTCTTTTTTTAGCTGATATATTTTTAAAATTAATCCTATTGCGGCTAAGAATGAAATATATAGCAAAAAATATTCTGTCAGCGTCATTTTATTTTTTTGGAGATGCTTTTTTATATTTTCTTTCGATTGCAACTAATATTGCTCCTGCAAATATGACCGCGATAAAAATATAAACAAACTTGTTTCTTTTTAAAGAAGCTAATAATGCTAATTCATTTCCTTGATCTGGATTTGCGACTCCTGTTAAAGGAGTTCTTCCTGAGATAGAGTCATCAATCGCTCCTATTACATTACCTGTTCCTGTTAATCTTACAGAGCCAGCTGATATTGAGGTTTTTCCGTCTGTGACCCTGATATTATAGACTCCATCAGGAGCAATAAGTCTGTAAGTCTTTGACTCACCTAGTTCCACATTAGCTTCTTGAGTTGCTACTGTCTCTCCTATAGTTATTTTTATTGTTTTTGAATAAGGTGTATTTCCTATGTTAGTGACTATTAACTTTCCGTCTATTATTTCAAATTTAACTTGCTCTTCTCTTCCTATTTCAAAAAAAGCTATTGTTTTTGCTCCTTGAGCCTCTGCAGTTATTACTCCCTGGCCAGAAGCAGCATCTACCAGGTTAATTGTTGAAACTTCTTTAGATGAAATACTTATTTTTGTGATTTTTTTTTCAGAGTCTTCTATGGTGAGCTCAATTTGTCCGTCAATGGGTTTTCCAGAATCGTCATACAAAGTTGCCTTGAGTGTTATGGGTTCTCCGGCATCAAACTCATTTCCTTGAGGAAATTCTATGTCTATAGAATTCGCTGAGATTAATGATACTAACATTATTGCTAAAAAAACATGGACAATTAGCTTTACTTTCATAAGATTTTCAATCAAACTTTGTATTTAAAAATATCGGTTAATCTCATTGTTGAGTTAGATATTTGTTTTTTAGTTAAATTTATATTATTGGGCTATTTCTAAATTTATGGGAAATTTTTATCTTGATATCGAAACCATGGGGTTAAACCCAGCAACTGATAAGATTATTACTATTCAATTTCAGGAACTAGATAGATATACTGGAGAACCAATAGGAGAATTGATCATATTAAAAGAGTGGGAATCTTCTGAAAAAGAAATAATAAGTCAATTCATAGAAAAGTCGAACATACTTCACGAATATGTTTTTAGTTTTGTTCCTATAGGATACAACCTAGGTTTTGAACATAATTTTCTGAAACTTAGAAGTGAAATTAATGGCTTACCTTCTTTGGATATTCTTAACAATCCTTTTATTGATTTAAGAGCCGTAGGTATTTTAATGAATTACGGACAGTTTAAAGGCTCGAGATTAAGTAGTTTAACAGGCAAGAAAGGATATGGCAGCCAAATTCCTATTTTTTATGAAAATAAAGAGTATGATAAAATAATTGAATACATAAAAAATGAAACAGACGAATTTGTAAAATTCAATAAATGGCTTTATAGAAAAATGCCTGCCTTATTGTTTGAATTTAAAAACATGAATATTAAATAAATTTTATTTATTGAATTGACATTACCCTAGATGTGTGAAACAGGAGATGTTTCTGAGTATTGTAGATGGATAATGTGAGAATTACAGCGAATTAATTTTAATTTGTTCATATATGATTTAGAAACTTTTAAATACGATAAAAGGTACTATAAATGGTATGAAAAAAAGTACTACAAAAAGTGCGAATAATCGTACCATAATGAAGAAAAACATTCTTAACATATTAAAAAATTCAGATAAGCCTCTTTCTACAGATGAAATAGCAAAACTTCTTAATAGATCATGGCATACTATCATAAGATATTGTTTGGGTTTAGAAAATGAAGGCAAGTTAATTAAATTTGAAATAGGACGAATTAGTGTTTGGCAAATTAAAAAATGAAAAAAAGAGTGATAAAAAACGAGAAACAATTTGCAAACTGGTTTAGAAAAAACTATAGAGAATTAGGTTATTCTAAAATAATAAGAGGAGACATTTCCAAATGTCCTGATTTTATAATGTTAAAAAAGGGTAAAGAGGTAAGAGTTGAATTAGAAACCGTTTCTTCTAATTTTATTGCTCATAAACACTCTTATGGTGATGTTGATGAAATTGTTTGTTTGGTTAAAGACATTGAATTAAAGAAGCCGGTTAAAGTTGTAAATGAGTTAAAATATGAAGGGAACATTAAAGTAACATTGAGCCTTGACAGCAAAATTTATGATGGCTTTCAAAAATACTGTAATGATAATGCGTTTATTTTCTCTAAAAAGATAGAATTATTGATTAAAGAATTCCTATCTAATAAGAATAATAAGAAAATTTCATTATTCTTTATTTTATTTGGGATGTTTTTTATCTCTCTTGTAGGTGCGACTACTATTTTTTCTGACGATTTTGAAGATGGGGGAATTGCTGATTGGAACTTAACAGCTGTTTCTGGTGCAAATAATTGGACTGCTTCTTCTACAAATCCATTTAATGGACTGTGGCATGCACAATCCCAGCCACAATCAACAACAGAGCCTGCTAGTGTGATGGAAATGAATGTAAGTACACAAGGGTTTAACAATATTAACTTTAGTTATTATAGAAGATTAATTGCTTTAGATGCTGCCGATGAGTTTCAGGTAGAATGGTTTAATGGGACTTCTTGGATTGTTTTAGAGCAGACAGGAGGGGCAAGCGCAGATGATGCAAGCTATTTGTTAAGGTCTTTTAATCTATCTAATGTAGGTAATAACAATTCCAATCTAAGAATAAAATTCGAATGCACTGCCGGCGCTGTTTCAGAGTTTTGCAGAGTTGATAATGTTACAATAACCGGAGATTTGATAGGGGGTGGAGATACAATAGCCCCTCAAGTTTCAATAAATTCTCCTGCAAACTCGACATTAAATACTTCCACACCAAGATTAAACCTGACAATAACCGAGCCAAATATAGATAGAGTTTGGGTTTCTATTGATGGAGGACAAAATATTAGTTATGCTTATTCAAATGGCACAATTGATTTTGGATTTCTTGACTTGATTTTTGCAGATGATTTTGATAGGTATCAAAATGGTTCTAATGCAAGCCCAACATGGACAAATCTTCCTCAATTTGCATCAGCAGTCATAGATAATAAAACTTACAAACTTTACAATGAGACTGCATTGATTGATGCTCTTGCTTCTCTAAATGGTTTTAGCCAATTGGATTATTGGGCTTCTGTTAGTGTTATGGTTCCGAATGGGACAGGTGGAGGGGCTTATCTAACTCCTAGATTTGGAGATGTAAATAATAAGTATGAGATTGCCTTGGATTATGATTTTAGTTCTATAAATATAAATAAAGCTATCAACGGGAATTGGAGCAATCTTGTTGCTTTGTGGACAGGAGACTTGCCAACTCCTGTTTTTGTAAGTAAAAACGAATGGCATTTACTTGGTTCTAGAGTAAAAGGAAATAATATTTCTGCTTATGTAGATGAACAGCTGGCATTAAATATTACTGATTCTGATTTAAACAATGCAACTTATTCCGGACTTTCTTTGATTGCTTTCGATGATGTAGGAAACCATACAGCTTATTTTGATAATTTGGAGGTTCATAAGGAATTAGGTTACGGTAGTCATACACTAACTGTTTATGCAAATGATACAACTGGAAATGTAAATTCAACAAGCGTAACCTTTTTTGTTGGCGTTGATTCTTTTCTGCCACAGTTTTCAAACCTTTCAGAAAGCCCTTCAAACGGTACATCTTATGTTCAAAACCAGTTTTATGAATTCAATATTACAATTATAGAACCTAATATAGCAACAGTAAAAATTAATTTTAATGGGATTAATTACACAAACGTTTATGCAAGAGGCGGAGGAATTTATTCCTTCAATAGAACTGATTTAGTTGTTGGAAATTATGTTTATTATTGGTGGGCAAATGATAGTTTTGGAAATTCAAACTCAAGTGAAACGAAAATTTATACAATAATTAAGGCAACACCCTCTTTAAATTTATCAGTTACAAATGTTACATATCCTAGTGATAGTGTGATTAATGCTTCTGAAAATAATAATGTAGATTCTGATTTAACTTACAATCTTTTTATTAATGGTGTTCTGGAAACTTCTGGAAGCACTATAAACTTGCAAAAAGATTTGGCTGCAGGGAATTATACAATAGAATATAATACGACGGGTGGACAGAATTATACTTCTAATTCAATAATAAAGCAATTAATTATAACTAAAGCTTTAAGCGAAGTCAATACATATTTAAATAACTCAAGAAGCAATGCAAGTATTTTTGTTGGTGACTCAATTTATCTTAATAGCACTCTTGTTTTTGGGCAAGGAATAATAGAACTTTATCTTAATGGAAGTTTGATTAATTCTGGAATAAGTCCTTTAAGTAATTTTACTACTTTTAATTCCCAAGGTTTGTTCAATGTAACAACAATTTATCCTGGAAATCAAAATTATACATCTTCCAGTGAAACATGGTGGGTTAATGTTACACAAATTCAAAATTCACCTCCGATAGTTCATTCGAATAATACATTAGTTAATGGCACAATTAAAACACCAGAATTTGGAGATAACTTTATCATTCAAGTCAATGTTTCTGACCCTGAAAACGATACAATAAGTTATGTTAATTTTACAATCACTTCTCCAAATGGAACAATAGTTGTTAATAATGTTAAGGGTCAATTTTTTACGTCAGGAATTTATTCAATTTGGAATTCAACAAATTATACAATAGATGATTATGGAACCTGGAATTGGTCTTATGTTTTATCAGATGGAACAAATTTAGTTAATAAAAGTGGAAGCTTTAGAGTTTTTAGCGAACTTTTTATTTTTCCTGCTAGTTATGTAGAAAGCCCAGACCCCTATAATAAAACCTTGATATGGAATTTAAGTCTTTATCATTTGTCTTCGGAGAATTATACTTTAAATTTCAGCTTTTCAATAAATCAAACTTACTTTAATTTAACTCTTGAAAAAAATAGTGTTGTTACAAATAAAGCTCTTCATAATTCATCAAATTTGTTTAGAAATTTAGTGACTGTAGAAATTAATTCAAGCATTCCTGTTGGCTCTTATCTTGGAAATATAAACATAACGAGACAGGAAGACGGAAAAGTTTTTATTGTTCCTATAGAAATAGGTATAAATCCTCCAAGTGGTAATATTGACGCATTTGAGTTTTTAAGTGGAGTTAGATGTTTATCAGGAAATTGTGATATAAACACAGAAATGGAAAATGATGAAAGCCAGAGCTTTAGCTGGAAGCTGAAGAACATTGGAAACTTTTCTTTAACTCAATGCATTCCCAATATAACTGGCTTTAGTGTTTCAAAGTTTGGCGGTTTTTCGAATAGCAATTTTAATTTGAGTGTTTCTGAAGAATTAACTCTGACTTTGAATATAAATAAGCCAACTATAAATAGCTATTATGGAGAATTAGAGATAGTTTGTAAGGCAACTTCCCTTGGTTTTAATACCTCTTTAGGGGCTGAAAGAGAAAATGTTCCTGGTTTAAACATAATAGTTTTGGCTGACTCTGGTCAACCTCCAAGTAGTGGCGGTGGAGGTTCTAGCGGAGGAGGAAGCTCTGGTGGAGGAGGAAGCATTGTCACCCCGCTAAAAACAGAGCTTTATGTAGAGAATATAAGTAGTATAATAGTTAATAAAGGAGGGGTGAAAAAAATTGTTAGCTGGAGAGTAAAGAATACAGGAACAACTTTTTTAAATGACTGCACTTTCTCAAGCAAAGGTACACTATCCTCATGGGTTACTCATAGAGAGACAAAAGGGCTTGCTGCTGGTGAAGAATATGACTTTATTTTTGACGTTAATATTCCAGAAAATATAGGTTCAGGAGAATATATAATAGATGTATCTTTAACATGCAAGGAAAAGAGTAAAGATACTAGTTTTATTGTAGAGGTAATAAACAAAGAGTTAGATCTTTATCTTGATAATATTAATAGGGAAAGTCCTGATAGCGTTAAAGTTGATTACACTATAGAGGAGTTTTCTGGAAAAGATCATGATGTTAGTTTACAATTCCTGCTTTTTGATGCTGATGGAAAACAAGTTTCAGAGCTTAATGAAGCAAGGTTTATAAAAGCAAGTTCAAAAGAATCATTCCAAACTTTCTTAAATATAGACGAGACTCTTGAAGGCCAGATGACTCTTCTCGTTAATTTCAATTCAGACACTTATTCTGGATTTGTGCAGGAAAACACTTTTCTTGGCCGTTCTATTAGCGGTTTTACGATATTAGACAGGATTGGAGGAAGCGATAATATTGTAAGTGTTGCTTTAATCATCTTATTTTTGGTATTTACATTCTTTGTAGTGAGAAGCATAAGAAATAAGAAAAAATCAACAGAAATTCATGTGAGGAAAATGATTAGACATAACATGCATAATAAAGAAAATCATACTTTACATAGACAAGAAGACAGTGCCCATACTTCACATAAAAAAGAAACTTCGCTCATAAAATCACATAAACATCATAAATAAATTATTTTTTTCTGCTTTTATTTTCTTCCATCAACTGTTTTAACAACTTTTCTAAAGTTCAACATTGAAATTAATATCAAGAGAGTTACTAAAAAGTTTATGCCTAGATTAACTTTCTCTATTTGTGAAGGGGGTATAAGGTTCGCCAGTCTTACAATATTTCTTATAAGCAGAAGCCCTAAAACAATTAAAAGAGGCATAACCGCTTTCCTTAAATTGCCTTTAAACCTTCCTGTGGCATATAAAGCTATGTATATACTAATAATACAGAAAACAATGGACAAAATAGTCAAGAGTGTAAAAATACTTATCATTTTTCTTTTCTTTTTTTCATCATTCCTCTTTTCAATAGGGTTCTCTCATTTATGTAAGGTATGTTCTCCTTTTTAAATTTTTTTATTTCCAAGTATAATATTATTAACAAAATTAAAATTAATATAGCTACTCCATAAAATATTGCTGTATTAGTATATATAAAGGGTTTTTTTTCAGCGACAACGAACCAAGCTGTTGAACTTGCTGTTTCTCCATCATATGTGGCTTTGACGTATACGATGTAATTTCCATAAGGCAAATCTTCTGGCAGCAAGAATTCTTTGATTAAAGAAGCCCGTGTTTCAACAGCAACTGTTTCTTTTTCTGTAATAATATCATTTCCGTTTATATCTTTGATAAAATAATCTAAGACAACATCAACCTTTCCAATGTCTCCTAAATTAAACAACTCAATATTTGCCACTAAACTATCTCCTGGAATTAATGTCCTAAATTGTCTTGGAATATTAACTTTGACGTCGAATAATGGTTTTTTTGTTTCAACTTCAATAGCCACTAAAATTTCCTTGCTTAAACCATCTCCACTAATTATTAATTTCCCTAAATATAAATCAGGAATAGCGTTTTCTCTTGCAATGAAATCTACTATTACATCCACTGTCTGTCCAACTTCTAAATCAAACTCCGCATTATTTATTCTTATGAAGTTTTCTAGGTTAGTATTGCTTATTGTTATCTTTGTTTTCTTTGCTCCTGTGTTTTTTATTGAAATCTTTGCCTCTTTTGTTTCACCTTGTTTTAAAGTTATTTTAATTTCTTCAGGGTTTATTGTGAAATTTTCTGTTGTTATTTTTCTTGACCCGCCTCCACTTTCTTGAGTTACTCCTCCTGTTGTAGGTGGTGTTGATGAAGGTGTTTCTTCTGCAGAATAAACTGAGAAGCCAGTTACATTAAAGCTTAAGTTTCCTCCTGAATAATTGTTTTGGGTGCAGATAGAAGAAGAGCAGACACTTCCGTCTTTCAGTATTCTTGGATTTGTGAAAGTTAAATCATATAAAGTTAATGTTGCTGGAACATTGAAGTTTGGAAGAGCTGTTCCATTTAGTTCAATTCTATTAAAGGAGATATCTGTATTGGAATTTAGGTCAAGAGAGTTATCGTTTGAATTGCTGTCATTTGTTAGATTTATTGCTCTATTGAAAGCAATTTTTCCATAGCCCATATTTTCTAAAATAATGCCTGATAAATTGTGTATGTCTTCATATGTAAAATTGATGAATTCTGTTGAGCTTCCTTTCGTTGTTCCGTTGTATTCGCTGTAGATTATTATAAACCTGCTTGAATTTACAATAAATGATACATTGCTCGAGTTAACTCCTGCACTATTGTTTGCATAAAGGAATAATGTGTGGCTTCCTTGTGTTGTATTAAAATATGCCGGAGAAGTGGCTGTTGTATTAGAACCTCCATCAATATTATACCAAAAATTTAATCCATTTGAAGTGAAATTTAACAATAAGAAAGTATTTTTTAAATATGTTTTATTTTCAGGACTCAATATAGCTAGAGTTGGAGGGTAGACAGTTACTGTTATATTTATGGCGACCGCCTGTGTTGTTACTGCCCCTGTTATTTTTTCTTCTTTTGTATTTAATTTTAAAAAGAATAATAATGCAATTATTAACAGGAATACTAAGATAGATACTATAACCTCTTTTCTCTGGCCAAGTTTGGACAGAGTAGGCACAGCCTCTTTTTTAATTTTCATTAACTTGAAAGAGTTTAGAACTATTTAAATTTTCTACTTTTCTTTTTTCTTTCTTGCTATTAAGATAGTTATGATAACAGCTAGAGCTATTACGCCTATAATTAAACCAATTATAACATTGCTCTTTTCTTTGGCTTCTTCTGCTTGAGGTTCTACAACCTTACCTATTACTGTTACAGGAATGACTTTTTCTATGCTGCTTGCAAAGCCAATATTCCCACCTTCTTGTTCTGGCTTAGTGTTAAATAAAAGTTTTATCGTGTATTTTTCTCCAACAACAGCTTCTTTAGGAATATCTACTTCAAGTGTTATAGGTATCCTTTCCCCGACAGGAACCAAGAATTCTTTGCCCTGTATTTCAGCTATTTCATTTCCTTCTGATATAACACCTATGCTTTCAATGTTTTCTGTTCCAGCCATATTTTGCAAGTCTATTGTTATTTCTCTTTCTTCTCCAGGATACATTTTTAAAGGGTTTTGCTCCCAAAACTCAGATGAGACTGCAAAAGCCGAAATAAAATTAGCCGTTATCATAGCTAATACAAATGCAATTCCTATTTTTTGTTTTATTTTGTTTTTCATATTATTAACTTGATGTTACTATTTGTATGGTCCATGTACTTTCATTTGCTGTTGAATATGACTGGGCAGTTAACTCAGTTCCTACTAGATTTAAACAAAAGTATATTTGTTCTTGACCTACTGTTCCATTGTTAACACTAAAATTGCCTTTTGGAAGATTAGTTGATGTTATATTGACATATGTATGATCTGTCATGTTCAAAGACCTACATTGAGAGCCACCTGAAACAGAGAAATTCCCTGCCCATAGAGCTAAACTTGATGTTGATTCTCCACGAAGATTAGTGGAATTTACATTTATAAGTTTATTTATATTTCCTGTGTTATTGGATAACACTGGATTATTGCTGGCATTTTGATCTATTTGTCCTGCTGTCAATGTTGCCCATGTTAGAGTTGTTGGAGCTGCAACAAATGCATCTGTTGCTCCTACAAAGAAATTTTGAGTAGTGTTTGAAGAATTTCTTCCAGTAGAGTCTGATGCATTGGCTGTTATTGTCCACAATCCAGAGCCATCATACCAATACATTAAAACCTGGCATGTGAAGTTTGCGTAGTAAGTGCTAAAATCTAATGTATTTAGGCAAGTTGTGTTGTATCGTGGAGTTTCTCCTGATCTTGTAAAGTTAACTCTGGTATCGCTGTCATTGATGTCTCCAAATCCATCAGCATCGTAAATTGTGAGATTTATTTTTAATAGAGTTGTTGTTGGCCCTTCATTTGGTCCTCCTGAAATACTTGTCATGCTTTGATTATCCACAAAAACTACTGGCACGTTTGTTCCAGACACAGTTATATTAATTGTTACTGGGGCTGTTGTTGCATAGCCTGTTATTCCTCTAAACAATGAGACAAAGTCGGTAGATATTACAACCAATAAAATAGATATTAAGAAGACCAATAATATTACTATGTAAAACCCCTTTTGATTCATGTTATTATCACTCATCTTTCGTTTTTAAAGATTTCTTTTCTTTTTTTCTATTACGTTTGAATAGGCTTTTTGAATGTTTCTTTGGTCTCTCTGCAATAATTCAGCGATTTCACTGAATTTTAAGTTTCTTTCTCTTAAATATGAGATTATTGCTTCTAGTGGCGTGAACTTTCTATTCTTGAATATTTCAATTGGTAGGAAGATGTTTGTTTCTTTTATAACTATGGGTTCTTTTTGTTTCTTTACTGCTTTGTTATAGGATGTCCAGATTGTTCTTTCATCTCTTTCCAACAATCTGGAGATTTCCTTGTAATTCATATTAAGATTTTCTTTTAGGTATTTGACTAAAGATTCTAATACTCCAAGTTTATTTATGAAGATGGTTATAGGTATATTCTTCTTTTCTTTCAACTCTACAAGCTTTATTACATCTTCTCTTGATAATTCATGTTTGTCTTTCATTTCTTTAATCAAGACCTCTATTCTTTTTTGTACTTCTAATTGCTCTTTACCTATATTGTGCTTATCTTTCAGCTCATCTATTATCAAGTCAAGTGTTTGAACAAGCCTGTCATCCTCAATGCTCTTTTTGTTTTCACTCTCTTCTTTCTTTACTTTGGCCAGGCTTGGACGAGGTTTCTTTTTCTTCTTTCTTCTTACTAATTTGCTTGTTGATAATGCAACCAATACTATCCTTATTGTCCAAGAGGTTTCATTCGCTGTTGAATATGACTGTGCTGTTAACTCGCTTCCGGCTATATTTAAGCAGACATAAATCTGTTCTTGACCAACTGTTCCGTTATTTATAGAAAAATTTCCTCTTGGGAGAGTTGCTGATGTTATGTTTACAAAAGTATGGTCTGTTAGATTTTGAGATCTGCATTGAGCTCCATTTGAAGCAGAGAAATTACCTGCCCACAAAGCTAATGAAGATTCTGTTTCTCCTCTAAGATTTGTTGAATTTATTTCTATATTTCTATCCACATTTCCTGTGTTGTTTAATAAAACAGGATTGTTGCTTGCATTTTGGTCGATTGCTCCTCCTACTATTGAGCTCCAAGTTAATGATGTGGGGGCTGCCACAAATGAAGTTGTGGAGCCAAGATAGAAATTAGTTGTGTCGTTTTTTGCATTTTCATTGCTTCAATCAGAGGCTGTCGCGTTTATTGTCCATGTTCCAGGGCTGTCAAACCAGTACATTGTAACAGTACAGGTAAAGTTTGCATAATTAGTTGAGTAGTTTGCGCTGCTTATGCAAGAGGTATTTGATCTGACAGGCTCCCCTGAAAGAGAGAAATTTATCCTTGTGTTACTCATATTTATATCTGTGAAACCTTCTGCATCATAGACAGTTACATTGATTCTTACATCAGTTAAAGAAGGGCCCTCATTAGGACCATTTAAAACATTTGTCATAGTATCATTGTTTACAGTGACTACTTGAGGGGCTGTGTTTGAAGGGGCTGTTACATCTATTGTTATATCTGTGAAATCTAATTCAGCTTTATTGTTTAAAGAATCATTTGCAAATGCTTTTGTGTAATTCCATAGACCTTGAGCTGTTGCATTAATAGCGACGCCATAAACTCCGTCGTTTGATGTTCCAGAGCAAACACCTCCTGTTTCTGTCATTGTATAATTTGCTGTTGCTGTTGTGTTCACGACTTGTGCATAGACTATATTTACTCCAACAAGGGAATCTGTTGCAGTTACATTAAGACAGAATTGTAAGTTTTGCTCTATTGAAGAAACATTTGCATTTGCATTGCTTAATGAAGGTCCTGTTGTATCAATTGTTAATGTTCTGTTTGTGTCTGCGAAATCCTGATTGTTGGCAGAGTCATTACACCATGCTCCCCAAACATATCTTCCATCTGCAATTCCAGCAACAGTTACATTCCAGACAACTCCGCTTGTGGGGGTTGAGTTTGTTTGATTTGCATGCCATCCTGCAGACGTCCAGTTTCCGTATAACACTGTTTTATTTACATTATTGTTGTCTGTGCATGATAAATCAAAAGTTACAGAAGAACTTGAGGAATTGTAATTGTCTATTGGATTTGTGCCAAATGCTGCTGTTGGGTTAACATTTTGAACAGTGTAAGTCTGGAGAGTCGTTACATTCCAGTTATTAGAGGAATCATTTGCATATTGTTTCCATCCAATTGTTTTTCCTTCACACGCCTCAGCTGGAATCCAGGTTAGATTACTCCAAGCCACATTTCCAGATATTGTTGTATTTGTTACATTTGCAGCAATGTTACAACTTGCTCCTGTTGAATTTATTTCGAGAGTTGCGTAATCCAAATCAGTATCATCTGTCCA
This sequence comes from Candidatus Woesearchaeota archaeon, assembly GCA_964497435.1. Classification (GTDB taxonomy): domain Archaea; phylum Nanobdellota; class Nanobdellia; order Pacearchaeales; family GW2011-AR1; genus CAZCCD01. The sequence goes on from CAZCCD010000009.1 coordinate 19,907, forward strand.
GTTAATATTATGTGAGACATTTGCGCTGGGAAGAGGGTTAGTATTGTTTGTTGAGGCGTTGTACCAATGAGGAGATTGTGTGTCTAAAGAATATCCTACTGTAACGCTTACATAGTCAACAAAAATTCCGTCGTTAGTGTCGTAATTTACTCCTTCAATATAAATCATTAGTGCCTTAGTTGTAGAATTTACAATATTACTTATTGCGCTTGTATAATTTTGTGACACAACTCCCAGAACAGTGGCAGACTCTTGGATAGCTCCTATGCTATGCAACGTTGCTACGGACCAGTTCATAATATAGGCTGTTTCTGTTTCTCCTCCTCCAGAACCATTTCCTCTTGAGGTGATTTCTACATTTATCCAGTTTATTGTTGATATTGTTTCTTGTATTGTAAAATTAAACCTCCAAAACGGTTCGTCATTTCCTGCATCTGCCACAACTAAAACTGTCTGGCTGTCATTTTGCGACAGGTTTCCATATTGTAGTGCTGTTGCTATTGTTCCTCCAACAAAATCTCTTGTTCCTGCAGGTGATCCCCAGTAAGCTGTATTGTGTGTTGTATTAGAAAAATTATAGAAAGTTCTATAGAAAGTCGGATCAATAATATGGTCAAGCTCGACAGAACCGCTGACAACCTTCAAATCAAAAGTGTTCTGACTGTAACCTTCAGAGTTCCCAGACCAAAATGCTGTTGCGTTTTCACTACCCCGTCTTACTAAAACAATATCATTTTCAACATCAACACCATAAATTTTGTCATTATAAGGAATTTTTTCAATTGATTTAACTTTTACTGGCTCATTATTTTCATTTAAGAAATAAATTTCTTTTCCTTGATTAATCTGCTCATAGATTTTTGTTATTGGAGTTAATTTAAAATCAGAAAGGTTTAAATAATTTAAATTATCTAATTTTTCTATGGATGAAATATCAATAAAGTTACCAGATGAATTGAAAGAACTTGCATTAATGAAGAAGATTAATTGGCAGTTAGCAGTATCTCGAAAGTTAAATGAAGAACTAGAAGAATTAGCAAGAATAAAACGCATTGTTTTTAAATCTAAATTAACAGAGGAACAAGCAAATAAACTATCAGATGAAATCAATCTTTCATTGTCAAAAAGATATTCTGAATTATTAAAAGAAAAGAGGCGATAAATGTTGCTAGTTGTTGATGTTAATGTTGTGGTTTCTGCATTAATCAAAAAAGGTAATTGCTTTAAAGTATTTGAAGCAAATAAGTTATCGAATAGATTTGAATTTATTGCTCCAGAATTTCTATTGCATGAACTTGATGAAAAGACAGATAGATTATTATCAGAAACCTCTCTTTCACAAGACGAATTAAATGATGTTTTATTGTTTATTAAAAAGCAAATTACTTTCGCCCCTTCTTCTGAATTCATAGAAAAACTTCCAGAAGCACTTGAATTAAACTTGAAGGATGCCCCATATTTAGCACTTGCATTAAAGTATAATTGCGGAATATTCTCTGGTGACAAAGGACTTAAAAAACAAACAAAGGTTAAGGTGCTATCGCCGCGAGAACTGCTTGACATATTAGGAATAAAGTAATTATTTTCTTTTTCAATATAAGTATAAACCTTATGTTTAGGGCTAACAATTAAATCTCCTTTTTTTGTTTCAATTTTATACATTTCTTCATTATGCTTAAAGGTTTGATAATCTGTTGGCTTTTGCCACTCTTTTTCTCCTGTTTTTTGATTTAGTGTCATTACTTTTTCTTCTTTTGTCAGCTTGTTAAATAGTTTCCAACCTTTATCGGTGAAAATCTCTGTTTCAGAATCATAACATTGCCCTTGCCCTAATTCAGTTAAAAGAACTTTGTTGTACTCATTTGAATTAATAGAAGAAAATTCAGCAATTAAAACACTTTGATTGACTTCATAGACTTCAATCTTTGGATTGCCTGAAGTTATTCTTGGGAATAACGTGATATCTTTTGAGTTATCTAACGGAACTTCAAAGGTAACTCTAACATATTCATTATTATTTATTGTTTCACTCCATACATTATCGAGAGATTTTACCTGATCATAAATATCAGATATAAAATTTCTATTTGAATCTAAATGCTCTGCCTTTGTAATAACTATAATTTCAAATGTCTGATTTGATAGAGAAGGAATGAGCCATTCAACATAATCATAGATTCCATTTGAGTCTTTATCTAAAACACTTGTAGGCTGTAAAAAAGTATCTTGTTCAATCCAGTGAATTTTAACTCTGGAAGGGTTTTTTACATTTAATGATTCTGGAAGGTCTGTGAATGCCAAAACATTTTCATAATGAACTGTGTCTGGACTAGAGATTGTAATTCTTTTTCCTCTAGGAAGTGTTTCTTCTGCTGAAACAGGAGCTGGTGTTTCGTAAGATATTTCGTATTCTGCTTCAGTTATAGAATCTATTTCTAGAACATTTTGAGTTAGGTCTTTTTTTGACCGGCCTTTTTCTTTTATAGAACCTTGTCCAGAAATTGTTTTTATATCTAGATTTTGAAAGTCTCTTGGAATGTCTACCTCAAACTTTCCTTTTTTTGATTTAATTATTTTTTTCCACTTTACATTTTCATTGAGTTTTGCAGGCAATTGCTCTGTTGTTACATTTATCTCTTCAGTTATATTAACAATTTCTGGTTTTTTTTCTACAATTTTTAAGACACCATAATTTATTGATTCAAGGTTAATTGATGTTGAAGAACCTGAAATTTCTATTCTTAATGTATAACTCGTTTTATTCATCCCATAAATCTTAAGATTACAGGTTTCTTCGCAGTAATTTGAGAATTGTTTTATTTGTCCTATTTCAGTTTCATTTTTAGTTACGTTTAGAGACTCGATATCTATTTCAGAAGGAAAAGGCTCTTCTTGGTAAGGGTTAGTTTCATTTGTTATGTTTTGAAGAGCCTTTTCTTTGTTTATTTCTTCTGAAGATGAATTTGTTGAATTTTGAGTCTCATCATTTATGTTTAAATCAGGCACTGCAATTGACGAACCCGTTATTGAAGGTGAAGAACTGGATTCTGTTTTTATATTTGAACTATCTAGAACTAAAAAATCATCGAGATAAATTTTAACAGAACCCTGGCCTTTAATTGAACCATCTAATTTTATATAAGTTAGAGTTCCTTGGTTTTCAACTTGCCATTCATATGTTGTTGTTTCACTAAATTCAAGATTTACATTTTCTACAAAATCCTGTTCTTGAGGAACTTGTGTAAAAAAACCTGTCAAAGTTGGTTGTAAATTGAAATAAGAAAAAATGAATATTGATAAAACAACTAAGATAAAAATACCAAAACCCGTGTTGCTGTGTATATGTCTTTTATGTTTTTTTATTTCTTCTTCGCACTGATTTATATAGTAATCATAATATTCTATGAGTTCATGGATATTTCTTCCATCTGTTTTTTTATGGAGAATCTCAACATATTTTGCATAGGAAATTTTTCCATGAGAATAAGATAAATGGAGATTGTGCAAGTAATCTAAAAGATGTCTTTTTCTTCTTTTAGCTTTTTCAATATTTCTTTTTAGCTCTTTTATAGAGGCCCTTGCTAAACTAACCCTTATCATACTTACTATATATGTATAATAGCTTTTAAAACTTACTATTAATGTTATTAATACTTACTATATATGTATAATTTACTTATTAAATATACACAAATAAATAGGCACTACTAACCAAGGATTTAAATAGATTTATGTAGTGCCTATATTGACTTATTAAGTCAATTTTTTAGTTGGTAATAAAGACAAAAAATTTATAAATAAACAGTTGTTCATATTTTTAGACAACTGTCCAATAATTTGGACAATCATTAAATGTAAAGGGTATAAAAATTAAGCATAAAAATGAACATAGATAAATTAGTTGAAGTTTTTCTAAAAGAATCTGAAAAAGAGTTTTATGTTAGGGAGCTTGCCAAAAAGTTGAAAAAATCCCCGACTACTATCTCAAAATATCTTAAAGAACTTGAAAAGAAAGGGGTTTTAAAATTAGAAAAAAAGTTTAACCACTTGTTGTTTAAAGCAAACAATGAAAAAGAGGATTTTAGGCAATTAAAACTTAATTACAACCTCCAAAAAATAAAAGAATCAGGAATTATTGATTTTTTAATTAAAGAGTTTAATGACCCTAAGGCTATTGTATTATTTGGAAGTTATTCTAAGGGGGAGAATGTTAAAACAAGTGATATTGATTTACTTATTATTACCTCTTTAAAAAAAGATGTTAATCTTGAAAAATTCGAGATTAAATTAGAAAATAGAGTCCAATTGTTTTTATTTTCTGATAAAGAACTGGACAAAATGAAAGAAAAAAATAAAGAATTATTGAACAGTTTTATTAATGGCATAACACTACATGGTTTTATCGAGGTATTCAAATGAGATTTGCTGATTTTTTAAAACAAGGCATGGCTAGAAAAGCAAAGAAAGATGAAAATTTAGCTAAAGCTTTATTTACAACTGCAAAAAGAGATTTAATTTTTCTAGATAAGATTAAAATTGATGAGTTTTCATCCAGAAAAATCGTTAGCGAGTATTATAATGTTTTAAGAAGTTTGTTAGAAGCGATTACTGCCCTAAATGGCTTTAAAATATATTCTCACGAGGCATTTACGTATTATCTTAAAGATATAGATGAAGAAATAATCTCAATTAAATTTGACAGACTAAGAAAGATAAGAAACAAAATAAATTATTACGGACAGCTGGTTTCTACTGAAGAAGCAAAAGAAAATGTTAAAGAAATAAAAGAAATTATTGATTATTTAATTAATAAATATTTTAAATTTTTAGAAGAATAATATGGCATTTATCGTAAAAAAGAAAATTCATGGGAAGGAATATTATTATCTTAACGAGAATAAAAGAATTGATGGAAAGGTAAAGACAAAGACTCTTGCGTATCTAGGAAAGACAAAACAAGAAGCTATTAAAAAGTCCAAAGAAATAATTGAAAGAATGAATAAGGAAAAAGAAAAAGTTAATGAGGAGTTAAATGTTAAACTTGTTCATGAAACTTTATCTATAGACGAGCTTGCTAATTTCTGTAAGAGAAAAGGATTAGTATTTAAGAGCTCTGAGATTTATGGAGGATTTTCAGGATTTTGGGATTTTGGGCCTTTGGGAATTGAATTATTTAAAAATCTTAAAGATGAGTGGTGGAACTTTTTTGTAAGAGGAAGAGAGGAAATTGTTGGAATGGAAGGTAGCATTATATCTCATCCAAAAACATGGGAAGCATCAGGGCATTTATCTTCATTTAAAGACATTGCTGTTGTTTGCAAGAAATGCAAGAAAGCAGCCAAGATAGATGAAAGTGGGTTTGGAAAAGTTAAATGCGAATGTGGTGGAGAATATGAAAGAATAGGAGAGTTTAATTTGCTTTTTAAAACAAACATTGGTGCTTTAGATTCTACGGAAAGTTATCTTAGAGGAGAAACAGCACAAGGAATGTTTCTTGATTTTAAAATAATAAGCCAGATCTCAAGAATGAAGCTTCCTTTTGGAATAGCTCAAATAGGAAAATGCTTTAGAAATGAGATCGCTCCTAGAGATTTTTTATTTAGGAGCAGGGAATTCCATATTGCAGAGATTGAATTTTTTATAAACCCTAAAGAGAAAAAATGCCCTCTTTTGAATAAAGAAATTTTAAATTTGAAATTCAGATTTTTAGACAAAGAAGCTCAAAAATCAGGAAAAGAAGAGTTAAAAGAAGCAACAATAAAGGATTTAATTGATAAAGGTGTTGATGAATGGCAGGCTTACTGGCTTGCAGAGCAATTAAGATGGTTTAACAGCATTGGAATTTCTGAGATTAGAGTCAGAGAGCACAGAAAAGACGAATTAAGCCATTATAGTTCTTCGACGTTTGATATTGATTATGAGTATTCTTTTGGAAGTAAGGAAATTGCAGGAAACGCAGATAGAGGGCAATTTGATTTGAAACAGCATGAGAAATTTAGCAAAGAAAAAATGGAGATTCTTGACGAAGAAACTAACATGAAGGTAATCCCAAGAGTAATAGAGCCAACTTTTGGATTAGAAAGAGTTTTTTTAGCTATCCTTTCTGGGGTTTATCATAAAAATCATAAAGGAGAAACTGTTTTACAGCTGCCTTTAAAGCTAGCTCCTATAAAAGTCGCTGTTTTTCCAATAGTGAAAAGAGAAGATTTTGAAAAAATTGCAGAAGACATTGTTAAAAAATTGAAATTAGAGTGGAACGTTGTCTATGACAAATCAGGAAGCATTGGGAGAAGATATGCCAGGAATGATGAGATAGGAACCCCTTACTGCATAACTATAGACGAGGATTCTCTGAAACATAAAGATGTCACTATAAGAGAGAGGGGCACTGGAAATCAAGTTAGGGTTAAAATAGAAATACTTAAAGAAATAATTAAAAAGTTAATAAATTCTGAAATTAAATTTAATGAGGCTGGAAAAGTAGTTTATACGAGAAAGAAGCATAGTTTTACTGCGTGAAAACGCTGGAAGAAAAAGGAATAGAATTAAATATTCTGCATCGTTTTACT
>CAZCCD010000009.1:26575-42291 GCA_964497435.1 Candidatus Woesearchaeota archaeon
GAATAGAATTAAATATTCTGCATCGTTTTACTACGTGAAAACGCTGGAAGAAAAAGGAATAGAATTAAATATTCTGCATCGTTTTACTACGTGAAAACGCTGGAAGAAAAATATCTCAAATAGGAAATATTTTTAAATAATCGTTACTTTATTTCTTAATAAAATAGAGGTGATAAAATGGCTAAAAGGAAAAGAAAGAAGAAGAAATGAAATTAATTATTTTTCTTTTTTTATTTTAATAACTTTTTTAAATCAGTTAGTATTTCATTTTTTATGAAAGACTGTATTTTTTGTAAGATTGTTTCTGGAATCATCTCTGCTGAAAAAGTTTATGAAGATGGAAAAATTTTAGTTTTTTTAGATAACAAGCCTGTTAATCCTGGCCATGTCTTAGTTATTCCTAAAAAACATTATCCTTCAATGATTGATGTTCCTGATGAGTTGGTTTCATATATTTTCATTAAGTCCAAGGAATTCTCAAAAAAAATTAAAAATTCAATGAAGGCTGATTTTGTTGTTTTATCTATAGTTGGAATCGATGTCCCACACTTTCATATCCATCTTATACCTAGGTATTTTAATGATGGGCTTGCAAATTTCTGGCCTCATAAAGAATATGGAAAAGGGGAGATGAAAAAAGTTGGAGAAAAGTTGAGGGGGGGTTCACTGGATAATAATTCTACCTTCTTATTAAAATGTCTCTGGGGAGATTTTAACTCCCGACCTCAGCCTGACTCAAATTAGCCTTTAATATTACCATAGACTAGAATTCTAACGAATTCTGTCAATGTAGTTTAACAAGTTAAACTCCATGAGAGCTGCGCTCTGGACAACTGAGCTACAGAGACAAGATTACTAAAAATAGTTTATTTAAAAACCTTAGGCAATTTTAAATACCGCTCTTTCTTTTCATATTCATGGCAGTAAATGACAGTTTGGTTTATGCTTTGCCCCAAGAATTAGTTGGTAAGTTATCTAATCTTGCAATTATTTTACAGGCATTAGGAGGAGCAATTATTCTTTATATAATCTTTAATATAATTAATCTTTTTACAAACAAGAAAAAGAATAAAGAACTGCAATTAATAAACAAAAATTTAGAAGACATAAAACAATTATTGATTCAGAAACCTATAAATAGAAAATAACTATTCTTTTACCTGTATTATTGGTTTATTTTTTTCTTGTTTTTTTATCCTAGATATATAACCCGCTATTTGATTTCTTATTTTTTTGCTAGGCATTGTATTGCCTAGTATTTTTTTGTTTTTTTCAAAGTCAATGCTAAAAGGAATATTTTTATTTATTAATTCTTCTGCTGCTCTCTTAATCATTTTTGATTTTATCTTACCCATCATAATCTTTTGTTTAAATGTATTTTTAAAGGTTTTTATTATCTTCCTAAACATTTATTAAATATAATTCATAACTTTAGTTATGAAAAAATCAACTCGCGACTTCGCTCAGTCATTTAAACACCCTATATCGCGAAATCGCTCGCAAGAAGGGATTAGTGTTAAAAAGGAAAATTTTTCTGAATGGTATTCTCAAGTATTGGAGAAGGCAGAAATAGTTGACATAAGAAACAATGTCAAGGGTTTCATGGTTATAAGGCCTTGGGGTGCCATGATTATTGAAAATATGTTAGGATATTATGAAAAAGAATTGCAGTCTAGAGGCCATAAACCAACGTTCATGCCTACAGTTATTCCAGAAGAAAATCTTAAGAAAGAAGCGTCTCATGTTCAAGGATTTTCTCCAGAAGTTTTTTGGCTCGAGAAAATAAAAGATGAAAATAGATTAGCATTAAGGCCAACAAGCGAGGCAATTTATTCTCCAATGTTTTCTTTGTGGATTAGATCATGGAGAGATTTACCTTTAAAATTATATCAAAGAGGTTCTGTATTTAGACTAGATACTAAGGCGACAAGGCCTTTAATAAGAACCAGAGAAATAATTTGGATAGAGGCCCACGATGCTTTTGCAACCAAAGAAGAGGCTGAGAAACAAGTGCAAGAAGACATTGAAATGACAGAAAATATCATGCACAAAAAATTTGGAATTCCTTTCTTGCCTTTGAAGAGGCCTAGCTGGGACAAGTTTGCGGGAGCAGAATACACAATAGGAAGTGATGTCTTAATGCCAGATTCAAGATTAATCCAACAACCCTCTACACATTTAATGGGCCAGAAATTCTCAAAAGTTTTTAATGCTAAATTTAAGACAGAAACAGGAAAAGAAGAATACATTTGGCAGACAGCCTATGGCCCGGCTTTTTCAAGAATGCTTGCTTCACTTATTTCTCTTCATGGAGATGATAAAGGCCTTACCTTGCCTTTTTCAATAACCCCTATACAAGCAATAATAATTCCTATATTTGAAAAGAAAAATATGAAAAAAATAATTAGCGAGTCAGAAGAAATAAAAAAGAAATTAGAAAATCTTGACTTAAGGGTTGAATTAGATGATTCTGAAAAAAGACCTGGAGAAAAATATTACGAATGGGAGTTAAAGGGCGTGCCATTTAGGTTAGAAATAGGAGAAAAAGAAATAAAAAGCAAAACTCTGACAGTATACATTAGAGACATTGAAAAAAGAAATAAAATAAAGATATCTGAAATTGGAAATTTAAAAAAAATAGGTCAGGATTATGATAAAAGGCTTTTTTCTAGGGCAGATAGTTTTATGAAAGGAAAAATAATTAATGTTAAGAATAAATTAGAGTTAAAAAAAATCCTAAATGATAAGAAAATAGCAAGAGTTAATTTTTGTTCTATAGAAAAACAAGGAATAAAATGTGCTGAAACAATTGAAAAAGAATTCAATGCAAGTGTTAGAGGAACATTGGCTAATGTAAATGAAAAAGCAAAAGGAAACTGCATTATTTGCAACGAAAAAGCAAATGAGGTTGTTTATGTTGGGAAAAGTTATTAATTAAAATATTTTATAATTGATAATATAAAAGTAATTGTTACATTTTTTAACATTATATTAAATGAAAAACTAAATTAAATATATCTGTAATTATTGCAATTAAATTTTAATGGTAAGGATAATTATTAATGACATATAATCTATTAGAATTAACATCTTCAATGAAATAAATTTTATTCTTTAAAATAACTTTCAATAAGTGATTTGAATTTATCTAAGTCAGTTAACTGTATGACTCCTCCGACAGCATCTTTGTGGCCCCCACCATTTGAATTATCTATTTCTTTTAAAATCTCGAGGAATTTTTCTCTTACATTTTTTCCTCTTAAAGAAAGGTTGACTTTTGATCCGTTTGCATAAGCCACAATAATAACTTTGTCTGGGAAATTAAATAAAAGTTCGTTTGAAAGTTCTCCGCTTATACTTAAATCGCCAGAGTATTTAAAGAAGATGATTTTTTTTGATTTTTTTGCGACATTAAATGCTTTTTCGAAAATCCTTTTATACTTTTCATAAATCTGTCCAAACCTTTTGTGAAGATGTTGGTTTTTATTATTTTCTTCTAATACATCATAAGGAGAATTAGCTTTAATCAAATATTTTAACATTTTAACAACATTGGTTGTCGTGTCTTTGAGGCCGCTACTAAAGATTCTTGAAATAGTTCCTATTTTTGATTTGTATAAAATTTCAAATGCATCATTTGTTTTTATTGATAATTCTGGGTATTTTTCCATGAAATCTTTATAATAATCAGGAATAAAAATGTCTGATATACAACCAATGATTGATATCCACATGTCTTCTTTTCTTTTAGTTATTTGATAGCAAAGAGCTGTGACAGGTTCACAACCATTTCCTTCTTTACATGGGTTATAATAATTAATTGTTTTTGGAATATCAAAATCAACTTCATGATGATCTATGCAAACAACAGGAATATTTATTTTATCTGCTTCTTCAAAAAAATCTTTTGATATGGTTGGTTTATCTAAAATAAAAATATAATCTGCCTTTAACTCTTGTACTTTTCTAAAATAGGACTTATCCAAATCAGGAAAAGATTTTATTGCCACTCCTTTACCCCTTCCTATGTATCTTTGTAAAAGAAGAAACGAACAAAGTCCATCAGGATCATTATCAAAGAAAAATATAGGATTTTGTGCTTTTTCCAAATGTTCTTTAATATCTTCTATTTCTTTATTAGTTAGCATATTAAATTAAACTCTCTTGCCTTCTAAAATTTTTTCTTTTAAGGAATCAAGTTCTCTCCTAAATGATTCTATATTTCTCTTACCCAAAACAGACGACAAAGACTCGGTTTCGGAACTGAATATTTTATCTAATGTATTATAATTACCTATTAACAAATCTATATCTTTTTCTAATATTCCTGCCTTGCTTAAAATTCTGATTCCTCTTGGATATACTGGTTTATCATGGAGTTCCTCAAAAATTATTCTTAATATATTTGGAGTTTCAAGTAAAAAATCAAAGTCCAAGCTTCCAAGAAGAGAGTCGACTCTGTTATAATCCTGCCCAAAATAATCTTTCAAGATCATTTCTCTTTCAGAATTAATGTCTTTTGTTAATTCTCTAAGTCTCATACTAACTATTATTCCTTCTTTTCCTAGCTCTACCAAGTATTTTCTTATGCTATCTGTAATCCTTTTTATTATTTCCATTCTCTGAAGAACATTGCACACATCATTAGTTGAGGTAAGGTCAGTTATTTCTAGGATATTTAATTTTACAAGCAGGTCATCAAAGATTTCTTTTTCTTTTTCAAGTATTTGAAGGCTTTCTGTCGCTCTTCTAAGAATTTCTGAGCTTGTATCTAAGACATATTTATAGTCGCCCCAATATATTGTTGTTTTATTTTTTCTTTCTGACACAGCAACAACAAGAGTTTTAAATTGCTTGGCAGTTCTTTCAGCTGCTTTATGCCTTGTTCCTGTCTCACTTGTTTTTAGGCCCATTTTTGGGGCAATTAATACATTTGAATAGAGTATTTTTTTTAAGTCTTCTGATAGAATTATTGCACCGTCCATCTTAGCCAATTCAACAAGTCTTTGGGCGCTAAATTTGCAATTAATTTTAAACCCTCCTTCAATGATACTTGAAACCCCATCTTTATCTACGACTATTAATGCACCCATCCTCGCCCTCAATAAATCATCAAGAGCTGTTCTCATGACAGTTCCAGGAGAAAAAATCTTAAGTATGTCTATAAAAGAATCATCATTTATTTCTGCACTTTCCTTCTCTTCTTCTATAATTTCCTCTTCTTCAGAAACCATAAAAAAACAAAAAATAGCTTATATATAAATTTTTATGCTATTTTAAATCTCTTTTACAACAAAATAAAGTAGGATTGAAGCAATTATAATGAGGGCTAAACCTATCCAGCTTGCAGAGTTTGAAGAAACTCCTCCTATTGTATTGCCAGTTAGCCTCGGAGAGAGAAAGAAAAGAGATGCAAGAAAGCTTACTCCTGACAAAATTCCAAGTATTTTTACTTTTAATTTTGCTTCTCTTTTTTCCATTAACATTTATGTTGTTTTGCCTATATAAAACTATTCTTTAACGTAAGATAAGATTAAAGGTAAAGCAATTGTTGCATCACAGAAAACATCAACAAAGTTTCCATTTTTTTTCATTTTTCCCCATGAAATTCCTTCTTTTAAGGATGCACCAGAACTTCCACCAGGCTCTGGCCTATCTGTTGTTATTTGAATTCCATAATCTGCGCCTTTTGAGAATTGCAAAGCCTGTTGTATAAAGTTTTTTGGCAGTCCTCCTCCAACATAAATAACTCCTGTTTTTTTTGCCTTCCATGCAATATCTATTATCTCTTTAATATCAGAGAAAACTTTAATGTCGGCTTCTCCAAGACTTTTAACTTCTCTGCCCCACATCATTAAACCTATTCCTGAATCAGCTATTCCAGGACAAAAAACAGGAATCCTTTTTTCCCAGCATTTTTTTAAAATACATTCTTTCGGAGAAAGCTCTCCTATTTTCCAGAGAAATTCTTTAATATTCTTGCAGTTTTTAATTTTATCATAATTTTTTTCGAAAAAAACTTCGAGTTTTTCATAGACAGAATTTTTCATATAAACATTATTCATTCTATCTATGTTTAATTTATTAAGCTCTTCGTCATTTGCATTTTCGTCTCCTTGGAAATGTTTTTCATCAAGCGCCTCTCCTAAATCATGTGTAAGTGTTGCTCCTGTTGTGACAAAAACATCTACTTCATCAAGAATATCAATTATTACTTCTTTCATTCCTCCTGGAACCATCGCTCCAGCAACTCCAAAAAAAACCTTGCATTTTTCATCATTAAACATCTCTTTCACAATTTTAGAGGCTAAAGCTATTTTTCTAGCACCATGTCCTACACTTTCCATAGATTTAACTAGTTCAAAAACCTTCATATCTTTATTAACTTTTAAATGCTTAATTTCTCTCATTTTAATAGAGTAAGAACTAATCTGGAATCGCTTTATCATCAAAAATTCTCATCTTCATGAAAATCAAAGATGAAGGATATTTTTAAGTATTTCGTAATATACATTAAGGAATAAAAATGTTTTTAAATGGCCTATAATATAAAAGATTACAATGAATAAATGGAGCGAGATATTTTTAGGCCTCGTATTAGTTGTAGTAGCCATATTAGTTGGGTGGTTTTCATCTGCAAATGACTGGATTTTATTTGGAAAGAGTTTTAATTTTCTGTCTTCTGCCTGGATAGTCCTTAAAGGCTCTATTTTTTGGTTGGTTGTTTTCATAGGATTAGTCCTAATAATGCTTGGAATAATGGATCTTAAGGATTAATTTATGCAAAATAAATCCTCTATTTTATCATTTGTTCATTTTAATGCGGATATATTTTAGATTAATAATAAGTTAATAAAGTCTAAATGCATCATGTAGATTTGCTATTAAATTTAATTTATAAATAGTATACGAACTGAGAGAGAATTTATGTTAAGTTACCTTCCAATTTAACATTTATGTGAACGTTATTAATATACTTTCTATTATTGCGGCTATAAAAAGCAATGGTAAAACAATTAACAAAAATGTTCTTAGTACATTTAAAATGTAACTAGAAAAAGGTTCTTTATTTTTTTTAAAAAACCAAAAACCACTCCTTAATCCTAGACCTAATGATATAAAAAGGGCAGGAAGCTCAAAAATTCCATGAGGAAGAATTCTCCATAATGTTGTTATTCCGCTCGCCTTTACACTAAAAGAAGAAACAAAACCGAGAAGATAGCCATTACTGATTAGAGATATTATAGGGAAGATTCCTAATAAAAATCCAAAAATCATTCCGAAAAAACTACTTTGCAAATTGTTTAGAAAAATAAATCTTATTAATTGGGTTGTATTCATTCCCTCTGTTTTATCTAACAAGTTTATTATGTAATTTATTATTCTTTCATTTAGGTTGATCCCAAGAAATATATTAAAGGCTGTATTTATAATATCTTCAAAGAAAAAACCAATAGAAACAAAAATGAAAAAAAGAAGTATTGATGAGTATATAAAATCTTTAGAATCAATTAAAAATTTAATGCCTTTTTTGTATTCTGACCTTAAATTAAATTGAAATTTCTTTTTTTCTTTTATTTTTATATCTCTCCTCATTAAAAATAGAGCCAAACATGTTATAAAAACTTAACTAAAAAACCTTTGGATATATTTTGTTTTTTCTCTATATTTATTTTTAAGATAGAATCCATATGCTAATCCTAAAATAAAGCCACCAAGGTGTGCTGTATTTCCTATTGGAATTTTACCACCTATAGAAATTAACCATAATACAATTAAAATTCCTGGAGCAGCATATTTCATCTTTACTGGAATAGGGATGAACATGATATAAACTGGAAGATTTGGAGTAAGAATCATTAATAAACCTATCAAACCAAAGATAGCCCCAGAAGCGCCGACAGCATAGTTATTATATTCTCCAACAAAAATTAATGACGAAAAAATAAATAACAATGATGCAAAGAGCCCAGATAGCAGATAAAAATATAGATATCTTCTTGGTCCAAGAAGCCTTTCAACTAACATTCCTATAAAGAAGAGAGAGAGCATGTTGACTAATAAATGAAAAATATTAGCGTGCATAAACATGCTAGTTAGAAAAGTCCAGAGATACATTCCATTTAATATATTAAAGGGCTTTATTGCAACAAAATTTAAAAATTCTTCATTAAAATTTATAAGAATTGCAAAAAATATAAAAGCAATAATATTTATCAGTATTATTGTTAGATTTACACTTGAACCAAATACGGATCTTCTTTTACGAATAGAATAAGTTCTTACCATTTTTATCTTTTCTTAGAAATTTTTTTATTTTGTTTCTTCTTTGACAGCCTCTTAATTTTTTTTCTTTTTACAAGACTTTTCTTTTTAAGTTTTTTTGCTTTACTACTAACAGTTTTTTTCTTGGATATTTTTTTTCCTTTTTTTCTCTTGATTTTTTTCAACCCTCTGATTTTTATCTTTTCTGATTTTTCTTTTTCTTTTTTTATTTCCTGCTCTAGAGATTCTTTTTCTTTGTTAAACTTGGACAGGTTTTTTCTAAATTCTTTTATAACTGATGAATTATCTTTTAGAACAAAAACACTTCCACATTCTGGACAAGTAAAGTTATATAAGAGTGCGTTTTCCTCACTAAATTCAACATGGCATTTCTCACAAACATAAAATTGTTTCAACTCTCTGCTTCTTATTTGGTTGTTAATTTGTTCGATATTGTTTATTACATTTTCCTTTAAAAATTCAAGTGCCTTTAAAGTTTCAATTTTCCAAAAGTAAGTATACCATCCTTTTTTCTTATCTTTTTTTCTTATAAAAGAAACAAGGCCTTTGTCCGAAATTTTGTATAACATGTTACGTGCCTGATTTATAGTTACCCCTAATTTTTTGGCGATAGCAAACTCGTTGACATGAGAATTACTATAAAGCAAATCCGCCAATCCTTCTGATTGTTTACCAATAACAAGCACTACTGCTTCCTTGAGAAATTCTTTTAACATTTTAACCATAAAAACTATTAAAATAAATAACTTTCGGTTTCATATTCTTTTATAGAAAAGATAAAAGTTTTTAAACCTATATTATCTCTTATATATATCAAAATTGTATATTTAATCTAAGATAAAATGGGGTGGTTTAATAAAAAAGAGGATGCTAGAAAAGAAGCTCCTAAATTTGATAGTTTATCCTCATTGCCAAAATTACCAGAACTACCAGAGTTGCCTTCTTTAAAAACTGACAGAGATTCTATTCAACAATTACCTAGTTTTCCTACAAGCTCTCTAGGCGAGAGATTCTCACAAAGCACTATTAAAGAAGCAGTTACACGATCCTCAGCAGAAAAAAATGATTTTTATTCTGAGGGAAAAAAGGGTGAAGAGGGTCGAAAAGCAGATGAGTTTACATCAAAAAAAACAATGATGCCGATGATGCAAAGGCCTTCAAGTATTGGAGAGAGAGGAGGATATAACTTCTCAAAAACACAGGAAATGGAGGATGAAGAAGATTTTGATGATGTGGATGAATTTGAAAAATCCGAATTTGAAATGCCTGAAGATTTAGATTACGAAGAGGAGGCTGAAGAAGAGAAAGAGTTAGAGCCTTCTTATACTCCATCAAGAAAAAAAAGTGCAACAGAACCAGTTTTTATAAGGATTGATAAGTTTGAAGCGAGTTTGAGAACTTTTGAAAAAATAAGAAGAGAAATTGATGAGGTTGAGAGGTTATTAAAAGAAATTTCTAGAATTAAAGACGAAGAAGAAAAACAACTTCATGCTTGGCAGAACAATCTTGTTAAAGTTAAAGACCAGATAGAAAAAGTCAACAGAGATATTTTTTCTAAATTAGAGTAAGTTGGTAAAATGATCAAAAAAATCACATTTCCCTCATAAATTCGGTAAAATGAAAGAAAAAGAAAACCTAATACACGTGAAGTTAGATTTTGATGAAGCTTTAGTTTCTAAAAGAGATGTTTTACTTACAGAATCCTATCTTATAAAAATGGCTAAGGCAATAAGGGCTTATAGGGATTTAAGAACAAAAGAATTAACATCAAAGATTGAACTTGATGGAAAGATGAAAGAAATAAAACACGACATAAGAAATCTTAAAAGCATATTACCTATTATAGAATTGCCTAAGATAGTTAAAGAATTTGAGGAAAAGAAACACCATAAAGTAAAAAAGAAAAAAGAACAAAAGAAAGTAAAGAATCTGCCCAAGCGTGGTCAGATAAAAGAAGAGAAAAAAGAAGTTATAAAAGAGAAAGAGGGCGATAACCTTGAACTTCAATTAAAAGAGATACAGAGTAGACTTGAAAAAATATCATAGTTCTAAATAAAATCTTTTATTTTTAATAGATTGCTCAAATTTAACATATCTTTTATTTTATTACTAACAATGAATTTGATAAAACGTTTCTATTACAAAACCAAATAATTTTAAAGTACATGAGCTATTGAGAAATATGATAACTAGGAAAGAGCTTATAAAAAAATATCTTGATTTTTTTAAATCTAAAAACCATAACGTAATTCCGTCGGCATCACTTATACCTTTGAATGATCCTACAGTTCTTTTTATAACAGCAGGAATGCACCCCTTAGTTCCATATTTGCTTGGACAAAAACATCCATTAGGAAAAAGGCTCGTAAATTTTCAAAGATGTATAAGAACAACAGACATAGATAGTGTTGGAGATGAAAACCATCATACTTTTTTTGAGATGCTTGGAAACTGGAGTTTGGGAGATTATTGGAAAGAAGAGGCAATAAAATATAGTTTTGAATTCTTAACTAATGTTTTAAAAATTCCAAAAGAAAAAATATCTGTGACTTGTTTTAAGGGTGATAAAGATGCTAAAAAAGATACTGAGTCAACAGACACCTGGAAAAAATTAGGAATAAAAAATATAAAATTTCTTGGAAAAAAAGATAATTGGTGGGGTCCTGCTGGAAAAACAGGACCTTGCGGCCCAGACACAGAAATGTTTGTGAATGACATCGAAATCTGGAATGATGTTTTTATGGAGTATGAAAAAGATGAACATGGAAAATTTAAAGAAGCAAATCAAAAAAACGTCGACACAGGAATGGGTGTTGAGAGAACATTAACTATTCTAAATGGACTAGAGGATAATTATCTGACAGAAGTCTGGAAGCCAGTAATAAATGAAATAGAAAAGTTATCTGGAAAATATTATAAGGATAATAAAAAAGAATTCAGGATAATTGCTGATCATATTAAGGCAGCTGTTTTCATAATCGCCGATGGAGTAACTCCAAGCAATACAGAACAAGGCTATGTTTTGAGAAGATTAATAAGAAGGGCTATAAGATATTCAAAACTGCTTGGAATAAAAAACTCTTTATCTGTTTTAGTCGAGCCAATAATAAATATCTACAACGATTACTCACATTTAATAAAATCAAAAGAAAAAATAATAAACGAAATAAGAGAAGAAGAGGAAAAATTTGAAAATATTTTAGAGCAAGGATTAAATGTTTTTAATAAATTAACTAAGAGTAAAAAATCACTTTCCGGAGAAAATTCTTTCCTTCTTTATCAGAGTTATGGATTTCCAATAGAATTAACACAAGAAATTGCAAAGGAAAAAAATATTAAAATTGATGTTAAAGAATTTGAAGAAGAATTTTCTAAACATCAAAAACTCTCAAAAACAACTTCTTCTGGAATTTTTAAATCCGGTCTTGCCGATAATTCTAAAGAAACAACAAAACTCCATACAGCAACCCATCTTCTAAATGAAGCATTGAGAAGAGTGCTTGGAAAGGAAGTAAGGCAAAGAGGATCAAATATAACTTCTGAAAGATTGAGATTTGATTTTAATTTTCCAAGAAAATTGACTGAAGAGGAAATAAAGAAAGTGGAGAATCTTGTTAATCAGAAGATTAATGAAGGTCTTAATGTAAATAAAAAAGAAATGCCTCTAAAAAAAGCTCTTTTATCTGGAGCACAGGCAGAATTTCGGGTTAAATATCCTGAAAAAGTTTTTGTCTACTCTATTGGAGATTTCTCAAAAGAGATTTGTACAGGCCCTCATGTCTCAAACACAAGAGAGCTTGGACATTTTAAAATAATAAAAGAAGAATCACCCGCAGCTGGGGTCAGGAGAATCAAAGCTGTCCTAGAATAATTTCCCGTCGACAAAACAAAAAATCCTGAAAAAAATTTGAGGGGTTGATTTAAATCAATAAAAAAGTGAAATGTTTATAAAGCTTGATTGACTAAATAGGTTAAGATGAAAGAGGTTGAAGAGGTCTCAGAATCTGTTTCTAAAGACCAAAAGATATGTTTCCTGGGAAACTACCCACCAAAGGAATGCGGAATCGCAACTTTTACAAAAGACTTAGTTGCAGCTATGAATAGGAGATTAAACCCTAAACTAAGATCTAGAGTTATTGCTTTAAATGATTCAGATACACATTATAATTATGACAAGAGAGTTATATTAAGTCTTAATAGAGAATCTCCTGAAGAATACAGAGAGATGGCTCACGTAGTTAACAATTCTCCTGACCATAGATTAGTTTGCATCCAACATGAATTTGGTATTTTTGGAGGGAACTATGGAGAAAATCTTCTTCTATTTTTAGAAGAATTGGAAAAACCTGTAGCTGTTACATTCCATAGTATTCTTCCGACTCCGACTGCAGAAAGAAAAAGAGTTGTAAAAGAAATAGCTTCTAAATCATCTGCAATAATTGTGATGGCTGATGCAGCAGTGGACATATTAAATAAAGATTATGACATAGATAGGAGTAAGATTTATGTTATTCCTCATGGGGTTCCTAATGTAAGATTTTCTCCTCCTGATCAATTCAAGAAAAAACTTGGACTTGACGGCAAGACAGTAATTTTAACTTTTGGATTGTTAAGTGTTGGAAAAGGAATAGAGTATATGATTAAAGCATTGCCCCCCTTAGTAAAAAAATATCCTAACCTGCTTTATTTAGTTGTTGGAGAGACTCATCCAGTAGTAAGAAAAAACGAAGGGGAATCTTACAGAAACTATCTTACACAACTAGTAAAAGACCTTGGTTTAGAAAATCACGTTAAATTTTTGAATAAGTATTTATCTTTAAATGGAACAAACAAAGAGCTAACAGAATATATTCAAGCTTGTGATATTTATGCATTTACAAATCTTGAAAGAGAGCAGATAACATCAGGAACTTTGGCTTATGCTGTCGGGTGTGGAAGGCCTGTTGTTGCAACCCCTATACTATATGCGAAGGAACTTCTTGCTCAAGATAGAGGAATAGTCATAAAAGATTTTAGAAGTCCAGAAGCATTTGCAGAAGCATTAGATAAACTTTTGTCAGATCCTGAAATGAGAAACAATATGGCAGAGTCTTCATACGCTTATGGAAGGCAAATGACATGGCTTAACATTGCTTCAAGACACCTTAGTGTTTTCAACAGAATTGTTTGGTTGAGAGAGGAAACAACTAAGAAATATCCAACTATAAAACTAGAGCATTTGAAAAGGCTTACAGATAATTTTGGTTGCATACAATTTGCAAAAGCGTCTTTCCCAGACAAGTCTTCAGGATACACTACTGATGATAATGCGAGGGCATTAATAATTGCTATTTTGCATAATCATTTATTTAATTCAAGGTTGTCATTTAATTTAGCAAAAAAATATCAGAATTTTTTAGAGCACGCGCAAGAAAAAGACGGGAAATTCAAAAATAATTTCAAAAACGAAAATGAAGCAGTAGATACATATAGTGAAGATGCATTTGGAAGAGCTATGTGGGCTTTGGGTTATGCAATAAATAAAAGCAGAAACAAGAAAATTACAGAAAAAGCAAAAGAACTTTTTGATAGAGCTTATCCTAAAATTAAAGAATTAAATAGTCCAAGAGCAAAGGCATTTGTTATATTAGGTCTTTATTATCTACATGAAAAGTATCCAGAAAATAGATTTGTAATGAATATTAAGAGATTAGCAAATTCTTTAGTTGATTTATATAATGAGTATTCTTCAGATGAATGGAACTGGTTTGAAGATCATGTTACATATTCAAACGCAAAACTTCCAGAAGCCTTATTTTTGGCTTACAATATAACTAAAAACGAGAGATATTTGGAAATCGCTGAAAAAACTTTGCATTTTCTTTCAGATATAATGTTTGAAAATGATGTGCTGATGCCAATAGGACAAAATGGTTGGTTTAACAAGAATGGGAAAAGATCGTTTTTTGACCAACAGCCAATAGACGCATCTGAAATAGTCAATGCATATATAACAGCCTATAAAATGACAAAAGACAAACATTACATGGAAAAGGCTGTTCTTGCCTTCAATTGGTTTTTAGGAAAGAATCATTTAAAACAAATACTTTATGATGAGGTTACAGGGGGTTGCTTTGATGGGCTTGGAAAATATGCGGTTAATTTAAATCAAGGAGCAGAATCAACAATAGCATATTTAATGTCAAGATTAATGTTGGAAGAAATAAAAGAAAGTTGAAATAAAAATCATTAGAGATCTATAAAAGAGTATTAGATTAATCAACAATTTATTTTAACACTTTTATTCTAATCTATTTCTAACTTTACTAACACTTGATAATTTATTTGACCTGTATTATCAATATCCAAATGTTCCCTATAGTGTATACAAAGTATATCCCATCCTTTGCTTATAGATAAAATTTCAATAAACTTTTAACCCTTCAAAATCAAACTTAAAATCCAAGACACTTGATTTAAATCTACTTCCGAGTTTTTTCTTATTTCCGAAAAACAAAATACTCCCACCATTCCCACTCCCGAGTATTTTAGCAGCAGAAGCTCCATGGGAAAGTCCATCTTTTATAATTTTATCTTCGTTTGTAGGCAAAACTCCTCTCGCAATTTTTTTCCTATTATAAGTTTCTTCGTTCATTAAATCAGAGAATTTATTGAGATCTTTTTTTATTAATACATTTTTCATTTCCTTAGCAATCTCTTTTATTCTTAAAAGATTTTGGACATGAAGGCCTTTTTTGATATTATTTATCATTAAACTGTTTGCACTTGATTCAAAATGTGGCAAACCTGTATAAACCAAAACTAAATTATTCTCTAACTCTTTTATAAAATTTTTATTTAGCCTAACCTCATTCCTAATTACTTTATCTTTCTTAAATTCCCAAAAATTTATTCCCCCGTATACTGCTGCATAATGATCTTGTTTTCCTCCGACAACACCCATAGAATGTTCAATCCTGGCAGCTCCTTCTGCAAGTTCATTTTTATTTTTTGTTTTGGAGATTAATGCCAACCAGACAACATTCATTGCCCCGCTTGTCCCTAATCCTGAAGAAGTAGGAATGTTTCCAGTGTATTCAAGATGAGTGCTTTTGTCTGTCTTTACTATCTTTCCCTCGACATATCTTGTTATTGCTGCATTTAATACAGCCCCGCCATATTTATTAGCAAAGTAAGCAATGTCTGTTGTTCCTCCTGCAAAATCAATTCTTACAGGAGCTCGAACTTTTTTTATTATGTGCATTTTTATTAATAGCCTCTTTTAATGTAATAAATAAAAATCCATAGTTTAAATTAGTTATGTAATGCTGAAATTCGTCTTTCAGATAAATTTTTAACTGTTATAACACTTTACTACATATGAAAATTACATTTGACAAAGAAGCTGACGCATTATACATAGAATTTTCTAACGGAGAGTTTGCAAAAAA
>CAZCCD010000010.1:0-39984 GCA_964497435.1 Candidatus Woesearchaeota archaeon
CCCATCTTAGAGATTCTATGGTGTATCCTTTCTTAAGATTTTTTTTAAAATAATCTGTTAACTTTCTCTTATAATCAGCCATACAAAAGCAAGAATTCTGGAGTTTAAAAATTTAGTTGTTGTATCTTACACATTATTCAAGTAAAGATTTTTAAGTGCAAAATCATTTTAAAATTTATGGATAAAAGAAAGAGTTATATTAATGAATTAAAGAGAAGAGAATTTAGGGTAACAATTTTTGGCTCTGCCAGAGTTAAGAGAGGAGATAAAATTTACAGGCAAATTTATTCTCTTGGGAAAATGCTTGCTGAGAGAGGAATTGATATTGTAACAGGAGGAGGCCCTGGTCTTATGGCTGCTGCAAGCAGTGGGCATAAAGAAGGAAGAAAAAACAAAAAAAATAAACCGCATGCAATAGGACTTAAGATTGATCTTCCTAGGGAACAAAAAACAAACGAAGGGGTTGATGTTTTAAGGAGATTTAAGAGATTTTCAAATAGATTAGACAACTTTATGTTATTATCAAATGTTATTATTGTAGCGCCTGGAGGAGTCGGCACTTTACTTGAGCTTTTTTACTCTTGGCAACTCGTTCAGGTAAACAAAATAAATAAAATACCAATCATAATTTTAGGAAAGCATTATAGGGGGCTCATAAAATGGCTTGCACAGTCTCCTATGAAAAAAAGGTATTTCAGTAAAAAAGACTTAAAGTTATTATTTTTAGCCAGAAACCCTAAAGAAGCAATAAAAATAATTGATATGATTTATAGAAAGAATAAGGAAAAACTAAAAAAAATATCTAGTAAGAAAAAGTTAGCAAGGTATTTTTGATTATATTTCAGTCTTCTCTTATTAAGCCAGCATAAATACTTCCCTTAGACCTTCTCTCTCTGTAAACTTCTAATATTACAATTAGATAACTTAAAATTAAAGGACCTAATATAATCCCTAGTATTCCAAAGAAGAATAATCCTCCTATCATTCCTACAAGTACTACTGCTGAATGGATTTTAACTCTTCTTGACACAAATATAGGCCTTAAAATATTCTCAAGATTTGATGCAACTAAACCAAAAATAAGTATTCCTATTGCCGCAAAATTATTATTTGAAATAATAAAATATATCATGACAGGAAGCCATACAATCATTGGCCCAACCATAGGCAAAATTCCGACTATTATGGAAACAATTCCGAGAATAAATGCACTTGGGACATCAAACAATAAGAAACCTATGAACATCACAATACCCTGGAAAAAACCTATGACAACCTGTCCATAAAGGATAGCTGCTGTTATGTCTTTTGAATACTGGAAGAGTTTGCCTTCAACATCCTTTGAGAATGGTGATACGCTTTTTATATATCCTATAAGCTTATCTTTATCTCTTAATACAAAGAAAAAAGTAAAGAATACTACTACAAGATTAAGCATTAGGGTTGGAAAATTAAGGATTAAATTAGAGAGAATATCTAACGCAGAAGTTCCGAGTTTTGTTATAAAAGATTGGATCATTCCTCCAACCTCTGTAGAGAATTGTTCAGAGGCAAATAATGATGGAAAAATCCCTTTAAGTATTGATGTAAAATTAGTGTTTTGGGCTTTTAAATAAAGTTTAAATGCCTGGTCTATGACTAGAGGTGTAAAAAACCAAATTGGGAGTAATATAAGGGAAATCAAAATAAGAGAGATTATTGTCGCTGAAAGAGTCGGAGATTTAATTATTTTTACGAGAAAATTGTAAATTGGGGAGAAAATAAAAGCCAAGACAAATCCCAATAATATGTATAGAACTATTTGTTTTAAAATAAGAAAAGACAAAATTATTAGTCCTGCGATTATAAAGAGAGTGAAAAACTTATTAAAGTAAGAGTTGTCCATTTTTATCACTAATTAAAGATAGCTGAAATTTATAAAGCTTTTCTGAAAAATATTTAAAACATTAAAGCGAGTAATTACCATGAACTTCATAAAAAAGATAGTAAATGGAAGAGTTGATGAGCTAGTTCATTTACAATTTCAAAAATTCAGCAAAGGAAAATTTACTAACAGGGCTTTGATAAAAGCAAAACATTTAAATGGAAAATATACAATTAATACCTCTTCAGAATTCGTGAATGAAATTGTTGAAGAGTTAGCTAAAAAACTTGGGAATAATAAAACAAGTATTATAGGAGTTATTGTTTCTACAAATGATTTGACAGGAAAATTAGATTTTAAAAGTAAATCCCAGTTTCAAGGAGTTAAAAAATATATTATTAATGGAGAAATGTCGGGAAATGAAATTTTAAATCTTTTAAGGAATTTTCCAAAAGCATTTTTTGCCCTGAGTTTCAATACTCAAGATAGTTCTTTAAAAGTAAAACCTAAAGCACCAAAATCAGGAAAACCAGGTTCAAAAGGAGAAGAAGCTCCTAAGGCAGATTTTTGTAAGCTAATAACGAATGATAAAAACATTGGAGAGAGTTTTATTTTTGAAAAGCAGGATTTTAAAGACGCTGAAATAAATCATACTTTTATAATAAATGAGCTAATTTTTCCTAAAGGAGAAACAGATTATGCAAAGATAAGAGAAATGGCTAAGAGGAAAGGAATAATTATAAGAGAGGGTATAATAGACGGACAAAAAATAAAGAAAGAAATACCTTTTGAGGCTTAGACAGAAATTTTTTTATTAATATTAGAATTGTTCTTTGTATATTCTTCTTGAGGGTAATCTTCTACCGAATGATTTATAAACCGCCTTTTTTTCAGTATTTTATCCAGGGTAAGTTAAAATGATAATATCCGTTTTATTAACAAATGTCGAAAATAAATGTACCAAGAAAAGGAAGCTTACAATTTTGGCCGAGGAAAAGAGCCAAAAAATATTTACCTAGTGTTAACTGGGATGTTATTTCTTCAACAAAACCTCTTAAAGGATTTATATGCTATAAAGTAGGAATGGTTTCTGTTCAAGTTAAAGACCTTACTCCTAATTCAATGACTAAAGACAAAAAAATATCTCTTCCATCTACTGTCCTCGAATGCCCTCCTTTAAAAATCCTTTCTGTGAGATTTTATAAAAATAAGGAAGTCTCTAATGAAATTATCTCTAGCAATATTGATAAAGAATTAAAAAGAAAAATAAAGGCTCCAAAGAAAAAGAGTAAAGATATAGAAGATATTAAAAATTATGATGATGTAAAAATCTTATGTTATAGCTTAGTTAAAAAAACAGGAATAAAAAAAACTCCTGATATTGCTGAAATAGGTTTAGGCGGAAGCTTGGAAGAAAAATTTAATTTTGTTAAAGAAAATTTGAATAAAGAGATATCTGTTTCAAATGCTTTTGAAAATGGCCAATTAGTTGACTTTAGAGGATTGACTAAAGGAAAGGGGTTTTCAGGAACAGTAAAAAGATTTGGGATAAAACTTAGGCAGCATAAATCAGAAAAAGGAGTAAGAAAACCAGGAAGCATAGGTCCTTGGCATCCTGCTAGGACAACATTTAGGACACCAATGGCTGGTCAATTAGGCATGTTCACAAGGGTTTTATACAACAGTAAGATTCTTTCAATTGGCAAAGAAGGGAAACTTTCAAACATTAAAAATTATGGAAATATTAATGGAGATTATATTCTTGTTCATGGTTCTGTTCAAGGTCCTTCTAAAAGACAGCTTATAGTAACTTCTCCTCTTAGAGGGACAAAAATGCAACTAAAAAAGAAATATGAATTAATAAACATTATAAGATGAAAGCCAATGTTTTAGATATTAATGGGAATAAACTTAAAGAAATAAATCTTCCTAATTCTTTTTCTGAGAAAATAAGGAAAGACATAGTTGAAATGATTTTATGGATAAAAAGAGTAAAACAACCTTACTCACCTTCTCTTGTGGCAGGAAAACAACATTCTGCATCTGGGAAAATTAGACATAGAAGGCATGTCTGGCAGACTCATTATGGAAGAGGAATGTCAAGAATTCCAAGAAAAGTTATGTCAAGGAGAGGAAGCCAATTTAACTGGGAAGGTGCTGAAATTTCTAGTGCCAGAGGTGGAAGAAGGGCTCATCCACCAAGAGTCTTGTCGATGATTAAAAAGAGAAAGGTGAATAAAAAAGAACTTAATATTGCATTGAATTGTGTTTTGAGTGCTAGTGCTAATAAAAAATTTGTGGTTAAAAGATATGGAAAAATGGATAAAAAAAATTTAAGAGAGCTTCCAATAATTGTTGAATCTAAATTCACTGAATTAAAAACAAAAGAAATTTTGAAATTATTAAAGAAAATTCTTGGAGAAAATTTATTCAGGATTGTTGTCAAGAATAAATCAATTAGGGCTGGAAAAGGAAAATTAAGAGGAAGGAAATACAAGAGTAATTCTGGAATACTTTTTGTTGTTGGAGAAAAAGAAAGGTTAAAGACAAATATATTTGATGTGGCAAATATAAAAAACTTAAGCATTAATGATCTAGCAAAGGGTGGGCTTGGGAGACTTGTAGTTTATACTGAAGAAGCAATTAAAAATCTTGAAAATAAATTTGGAGAAGAAAAATGAAGAATAAATTAAATTTGGTCCAAACTTTCATAGGAGGCAACGAGAGCTTACACGAAATAATCCAAAAAAGAGTGTGGGCTCGAGCAGAAAGAAAGTTGCTTGAGGGATCAAAATGAACCTTTAGAAAAGGTTCCCAAAAGATTGTAGGTTTTTAAAATGATATCATTAGACATTGAAACATCTGGATTAGATTCAGGAAGATGCGGAATTTGGCAAATAGGAGCTGTTGAAGTAGAAAATCCATCAAACTTCTTCTTGGAGGAAGCTAGAATTGATGATGAAGATAAAATTGAAAAAGAAGCATTAACCTTAACAGGAAAAACAGAAAGTGAATTAAGAGATAAATCTAAGCAACCTCAAAAACAATTAATATTGAATCTTATTAAGTGGATGAAATCTTGTAAAAATAAAATTATTTTAGGGCATAATATAGGATTTGATGTTATGTTTTTACAAAATAAATGCATAAGATACAATATTACTAATAAATTTAAAGAGGCTTCTGGATTCAAATCACTTGACATTCATACTATATCTCAAATAAAACATCTTGAAAAAGAAGGAAAATTTAAAATAAAAGATGATGGAAAGAGTGATATGAACTTAACTCAAGTTATGAAATTTGTTGGACTTGAAGACAAAAGAATGAGGATAGAAAATAATAAAATAATCAAGGAAGGAACTCCACATAATGCTCTTGAAGATGCCAAAATAGTTGCAGAATGCTATAGGAGGTTAATGGAAAAATGAAACCAATAGTAACTGAAAAAGCCGTAATGATGATTGAATCACAAAACATACTGACATTTATAGTTGATAAAAAAATGAATAAGGAAGAAATAAAAAAAGAATTTGAAGAACTTTTTGAGGTTAAAGTAGAAAAAGTAAGGACTTTTATAAGAGGAAACAAAAAATATGTTTATGTTAAATTAAAAAAAGAATTTCCGGCTATTGATTTAGCGACGAAATTAGGATTGATGTAAAATGGTAGAAGAACTCTCAGAAAAATTTGTGGAAACTAGAAATAGAGTGTATATAGATGCATTATTATCTTCAAAAAGTTTGAAAATTGGTGGGAGATATTTTATAATGTTAAGAAGAAGTAGAGATGATGTTAGCATAGAATTACAATTATTAGAAGCAAGAATGCTTGCTAATGAGGAAGTGGTTGGAGAATTTGCTAATAAAAGGGAAAGATATATTATACCAATAAATCAATTACATCATCTGGAAGGATTAAACTATAATTTAAATTGAAAAATGGGCAAAAGAATAATTCAACAAGCAAGAGGGCATGGAAGCAAGACTTACAGAGTCAGGAAAAAAGCATTTATATACAAAGTCAGTTATCCAAAAAATTTAGATGGAGAAGGAACAATTGTAAAATTATTAAACTCTATGGCTCACTCAGCACCATTAGCAAAGGTAAATTACTCTCAAGGAAGTTTTTATATTCCTGCATTTAAAGGGGTAATTGAAGGACAAAAAATAAAATTCGGAGGCAGTGAAATAGCAAATGGGAATATTCTTAAGCTAGAAAATATCCCTATTAAAACTCAAATATATTGTATAGAGTCTAAACCAGGAGATGGAGGAGTATTTATAAAAACTGGCGGAAATACTGCAATACTAAATAGGGTAGTTGGAGAAAAAGTATTTGTACTAATGCCTTCAAAAAAAGAAAGGGAATTTAATAGAAATTGCAGGGCTGTAATTGGAGTTATTGCTGGTTCTGGAAGATTAGAGAAACCCATTATTAAAGCTGGAAAAAAACATTTTATTAAAAAAGCAAAAAATAAATTGTGGCCAAGGACCTCTGCTGTAAAGATGAATGTTATAGATCATCCATTCGGATCTGGAAGAGGGAAAAGAATTAAATCAAAAATTGCAAAGAGGAATTCTCCTCCAGGAGCAAAGGTTGGATTATTAAGTCCAAGAAGGACAGGTAAGAGAAAATGATAAAATCATTTCCACTCATTCGTCTAAAATCAAATGAAAGAAAATGACAGAACAACATTCAAAGAAAGAATTTACCTATAAAGGGAATACAATTGAAGAACTTAAAAAATTAGATGTTAGAGAATTTGCTAAATTTACTACTTCAAGACAAAGAAGAACTATATTAAGAAATTTTCAACAAATAGAGGAATTTGTTAATAGATCTATAGAGAAGTTAAAGAATGGTAAAAGAGTAAGGACACATCAAAGAGACATTGTTATTGTCCCGGGAATGGTTGGAATGACAATTCAAGTTTATAACGGAAATAATTTTGTTCCTGTCGAAATTATAGGAGATATGTTAGGCCATAGATTAGGAGAATTTTCACCAACAAGAGGAAAAGTTAAACATGGAAGCGCTGGTATTGGTGCTACGAAAGGAACTCGTTCAAAAGCAAAGAAATAAGATGACAAACCAAGAATTACTCCAAAAAATGAAAGAAGAGACTCAAAGTATTGATGGTAATTTAAAAGAAGAAGTAAAGCAAGAAATAATAAGGGATATAGAAAAAGGAGGAGTTTCTGAAAATATAGCAGAAAAAGAAGAAAAAATAGCTGAAAAAACTACAAAAGAATTTGAAAAAGATACTGGAGAGGTAAAAAAAGAAAAAGTTGAAAAAAGAGTCGTAAAAAAAATAAAAAATGAGGCTGTTGTTAATGGTTATGACTTACCTATATCAACCAAACACTCATCAGATATATGTAGATTCATAAAAGGGAAGGGAATTGGAGATGCTATTAGATTATTAGAAGAAATAGCGAAATTCAAAAAAGCTTTACCTATGAAAGGAGAAATTCCTCATAGAAAAGACATGATGTCAGGAAGATATCCTGTAAAAGCGATAAAAGGTTTTATAATTCTTTTAAAAAGCCTTGCTTCAAACTCTTCTGAGATAGATGATCCAGTTATTGTTAAAGCCTTTGCAAATATAGCATCGAGGCCTTATGGGAGATTTGGAAGAGTAAGAAAGAAAAGGACTCATGTAAAAATAATTGTAATAGACAAAAAAATGCTAAATAAAAATAAAAAGATTGGAGGTAAAATATCTAGACTGAAATCTTAAGAGATTTCGTCAAAGCTGTTTTATAACACAGATATCAAAAACGTCTAATGGAAGAAAGAAAAACAGTTGATTTTAAAAAATCAGAATTTGCATTAAGAGAATACATTAAATCTTCTTTAGGAAAAGGGAAGATAAGCAGGGTTAGAATAGAATACACTCCAGTGGGGGAGAAGATAATAATCTCTACCAATAAACCAGGATTAATAATTGGAAGGGGCGGAGAAAAAATAGGGGAGTTAACCAGAATAATAAAAAATATTTTCAAGCTAGAAAATCCACATATAGAAATTGATGAGATAAAAGAACCTGATTTTGACGCCCAAATAATTGCCGATGATATTGCTGTTTCCTTAGAAAGGTTTGGCCCGTTGAAATTTAAAGTGATAGCATACAGAATCCTACAAAAAATCATGAAAGCAGGAGCTCTTGGGGCTGAAATAAGGCTTAGTGGAAAACTGCCCGGAGCAAGAGCTAAAACATGGAGGTTTTCTCAAGGATACCTAAAAAAAATAGGAGATAGTGCAAAGGTTGTTGATAGGGCACAGTCAAGGGCAGAAACAAAACCAGGAACTGTCGGGATTAAAGTAAGCATCCTCTCTCCTAATGTTATATTAAAAGATAGTGTAAAGGTGGATGAAAGTTTAATTGAAAAAATTAAAGGAAATGTAGAAACAAAAGAAGAAGCGCATTTGTCAAAAATTCAAGATAAAGAAATTAAGAAAACTAAAGTTAAGAAAACTAAAAATGGCTAAAACAAAAATTAAAGAACTGAGTTTGATGAGCAAAGAAGATAGAACAAAAAAAATTAAAGAATTAAAAATAGAAATTACAAAATCGCAAGCAAGTATCAAAAAATCTGGAAGTTCAAAGAGTAGAGAGATTAAAAAAGCCATAGCAAGAATACTCACACTCAACAAATCTGAAAAAGATAAGTTGAAAAACAAATAACATGGAAATATGTCCAAGATGCGGTTTACCTAAACAAGCTTGTGTTTGTGAACAAATAGCGAAAGAGTCCCAAAAAATAAGGGTAACGACAGAAAAAAAGAGATACGGAAAAGTTGTTACTTTAATTAGCGGGTTTGGAGGAGATGTAGATGTAAAGAAAATCGCGAAATCCCTTAAAAACGAACTTGCTTGCGGAGGAACCTACAAAAATGGAATCGTTGAACTGCAAGGAGATCATACAAAAAGAATAAAAGACATCCTTGTAAAACTAGGTTTTGACGCAGAATCCATAAGTTAGGAGAAAAAATGAAGAAGAAAGAAGAAAGAACACAAGAGAATAAAATATCAAAAATAGATGGAACTGTATGTGATGATAAATGTCACATCCATGGAACACTAAAAATAAGAGGAAGAGATTTCGAAGGAAAAGTAATTAGAAAATTCCAAAAAAGAGTTACAATTGAATTTGATAGGATGATATATGTTAGAAAATATGAGAGATATAAAAAATCAAAAATAAAATTACATGCAATGCTTCCTTCATGTATGTTTGATAAAATAAATATTGGAGATTATATTAAAATTATGGAGTGCAGGCCATTAAGTAAGATACTCCATTTTGTGGTAATAGATAAAATAAAAAAATGAAATCAAATCAAAAGTTTTTAAACATTCGTCAGAGGAGGCATATCAAATGAAAGCAGTAAGTGCCAAAATAACGCCTGGATTAAATTTAGGGGCATGGTTAGAGGTAGCTGATAATAGCGGAGCAAAAGTAGTCAAACTTGTTTCTGTGAAAAGAGGTAAGGCTAAAAAAAGAAAACAAGTAGCTGCAAAAATCGCAGATTGGGTAAAAGTAAGCGTCAAAATAGGGCAGTTAGACATGAAAGGAAAGGTTTTCGATGCTGTAGTCATTAGACAAAAAAGAGCTTACAGAAGGTTTAATGGAGAGAGGATAGAATTTGGGAGCAATGCTGTGGCTCTTCTTAAAGATGATAAGGGAAATCCCAAAGGAACTCAAATTAAAGGACCGATTGCAAGGGAGGTATTAGAGAGATGGCCTCAGGTAGCCAAGATAGCCTCTATTATATATTAATGACACTAGATTTTAATTTAGCTCAAATCACACGTGCAGGAAAATCTGCACCTATTGGAAGTGCTATAGAGGCACGTCTAAAGATTATGGTAGATAAAAAAAATGACCCTAACTCAGAAGAATACATTAAAGCTAGACAGGAGGCAGAGGAATTACTTGATATAGTCAATAAATATGGTTTTTTAGGAGGAGAAATAAGAGCCCTTTATAATCAAACCTTTGAGGAAATAACAAATACAAGATGAAAAAAATATTTAGCAAAAAATGGAGAGAAAGTAAACAACCTAGAAAACAAAGAAAATACAGAGTAAATTCTCCATTACATATAAAAAGGAAATTTCTTAGTGTTAACCTCTCAAAAGAATTAAGAAAAAAACAAAAGAGAAGAAATGTCCCAGTAAGAAAAGGGGATGTTGTTAAAGTCATGAGAGGAAAATTCAAGAAAAAGCAAGGAAAAGTAACAAAAATTGAAACCAAAAAAGGAAAAATTTTTGTCGAAGGAATACAGATAAAAAAGAAAGATGGTTCAATGGCAAATGTATATCTTAGGCCCTCAAACTTACAAATAATTGAATTAAATCTCGAAGATAAAAAGAGAGTTAAATCGTTAATTGAAAAAACATCTGTAAATATGAATAAAGAAACAAAGGAGAATATATAAAATGCACTTAAAAAGACAAGAAGTACCTAAAAGATGGCCAATAACAAGAAAAGGAACAAAATATGTTGTTAGACCAAATTCTAATATACACTATAGTATTCCTGTTCTTATATTAATTAGAGATATATTAAAAATTGCACAGAATAGAAAAGAAATGAAAAAAACAATTCATGAAAGAAGCGTAATCTTAAATGGGAAAATTGTAAGGAATGAAAAAATCCCTATTTATTTATTTGACAAAATAAGCATAATTCCAATAAACAAACATTATATGTTAAATCTCTCGAACAATGGTAAGTTTATCGCCGAAGAAATAAAAGAATCTGATTCGAAAAGCAAAATATCAAAAATAATCAATAAAAAAATTCTTAAAGAAAAAAAGATACAGATAAATTTCAATGACGGAAGAAATATTCTTTCAGATATAAAATGCAATATAAATGATTCTGCGATAATTAATTTTGAAGAAAATAAAATCATAAAATGCCTTCCTATGAAAGAAAATTCAAGGGTTTTTATTTTTTCTGGAAAACATGCTGGTAAAATAGGAAAAATAATAAGTATAAACAAGGAAAGAAAAATATCTGAAATAGAGGTTAATAAAGAAAAGATTAACGCATTAATTAAACAAATAATTGTTATAGAATAAAAAATGGATAGTAAAAATAAAACAGAAAACCCAATGAGAGAAATTAAGATTGACAAAGTTGTCTTAAGTGTTGGTGGAAAAGCAGAGGATCTTGATAAAGGTTGTAAACTATTGCAGCTTCTTACTTCAAAAAAACCGGCTAAAATGAAATCTAGAAAAAGAATTCCTGCTTGGGAGGTTAGGCCGAAGCTTGCTGTAGGGGCTTTAGTTACTATAAGAAAAGAAAAAGAAAATATTTTGAGGAAAATGCTTGTCACTATTGAAAATACATTAAAGAAAAAACAAATAAGTGAAAATTGTTTTTCGTTTGGGATAAAGGAGTACATAGAAATTCCTGGTATTGAGTATCAAAGAGATATTGGAATACTTGGTTTTGATGTTACTGTTAGTTTCAAGAGACCTGGAAGAAGAGTTAAGTTAAGGAAGATTAAGGCTGGAAAACTGCCAAAAAAACAAAATGTTTCAAAAGAGGAAATAATTAAATTTATGAAAGATAATTTCAATACAGAATTTGTTTAAGGAGATAAAAAATGACAGCGAGTGATTGGAAAAAAATACTAAAACAATTAAAAAATAAGCCTGCAATAAGAGAAAAGTTTTTGAAGCATTGCAAACCTAAAGAAAGAAAAATAGGCATTGCAGTAAAAAAATGCGAGAGATGTGGTAGATTTGGGGCACACATAAAATCCTATGGCCTAAACTTATGTAGGCATTGCTTTAGAGAAATAGCGGAGGAAATTGGATTTAAAAAATATTCATAGATTAAAATGAGCCAAGATGTAGTTTCTGATTCACTGAATATGATACAAAATGCAAAGAAAGTTGGAAAAGAAAATATACATATTAAAAGAATCTCTAATCTAGCAATAGAGGTGTTTAAAATAATGAAACAAAAAGGAGCGATAAAAAAATACAAAATAAATAGCAAAGAAAAAAGCATTGATATTTCTATAGGAGAATTAAATGAATGCAAAGCCGTAAAACCAAGATTCACTGTAAAGAAAAGTGAGATAGATAAATACAGAAGAAGATATCTTCCATCTAGAAAAATAGGGACCTTGATAATCTCAACAAATAAAGGACTTATGACGCATGAAGAAGCGCAAGAAGGAAAAATCGGAGGATGTTTGATTGCTTACTTTTATTAAATCAACATGAAAAAAGAAAATATAAAATTTTCATGCTTTCCTTTTAAGGAAAACCAAAAATGAAAAAAGAAATAATTAAAGAAATAAAGATTCCAGAAGGAGTCGAGGTTTCTATAGAGGATTCTATGTTAATTATTAAAGGAAAAGAAGGAGAAAATAAAAAATTATTTAGGCTAAATAAAATAGAAATCAAAAAAGAAGGTGAAAAAGTAATTATGATATCAAAAAAAGCGACAAAAAAAGAAAAAAGAATGATAAATGCGATTTCTGCTCATATTACAAACATGATTAAAGGAGTCCAAGAAAGGTTTGAATATACTTTAAAGATATGTTTTAGTCATTTCCCATTTAACATTGAAGTAAAGGGAAGAGATGTGATAATAAAAAATTTTCTTGGAGAAAAAATACCGAGAAGATTAGAAATTCCTAAAGGAGTTGACATAAAATCTGATAGAGACACAATATTAGTTAGTTCAACTGACAAAGAGCTGGCTGGACAGGTTGCAGCAAATTTGGAGAAAGTAACAAAAGTAAAAAACAGAGACAAAAGAATTTTTCAAGATGGAATTTACATAACAAAAAAAGCTGGAGAGGAAATATAAAATGCCTAAAATATTTTTGAAAAGAAATTGGAACAGGCACTCTAAACTCGGAAAGAGAAGGAACAAAAAACAAAAATGGAGAAGACCAAAAGGAAGGCATAATAAAATGAGAGAGAACAGAAAAGGATATCCTGCAAAAGTAAAGATTGGATATAAGAAAAAAAATGGTAATAGGGGATGGAGTGAAAAAAAGAAAACTGTTATTATTAAGAATTTAAATGATTTAGAAAAAGTTAAGGAAGGAAATATAGCCATTATTGGAAAAGTTGGGTTAAGAAAAAAAATGGACATTGCGAAAAAGGCTTTGGAATTAAAAATAAAAATCTATAATTTAAATGTAAAGAAGTTTTTAAAAAGAAATGAAAAAAATAAAAGAAAAGGAGAGAATGTAAAATGAATTTGAAAAAGAAAAAAATACTAGCAGAGAGGGCCCTTAAAATTGGAAAAGAGAGAATAAAATTTCTATCTCCAAGACTTGATGAAATTAAAGAAGCAATTACTAAAAAAGATATAAAAGACTTAGTTAAATCAGGTGCAATAATAATAAAAAATAAGTCTGGAAGAAGAAAATTATTTAGTAAAAAAAGGAGAAAAGAAATTGGCAAAATAAAAAGAAGTATAAAAAATGGTAAAAAAAACTACATTATTCTTACGAGAAAACTTAGGAAATATATTTATGAATTAAAAAAACAAGGCAGAATATCTAAGAATGAATTTATTGAGATAAGAAAAAAAATAAGAAATAAGGTATATAAGAGTAAGTCTCATTTAAAAGAACAATTAAAAATTTTTGAAGAAAAATGAAAACAACAAAGAGAAGAAGACGTGAAGGAAAAACTAATTATCTGAAGAGATTAAAATTGTTAAAAAGTAAAAAACCAAGGGTTGTTGTAAGAAAGACTAATAAGTATATTATATCACAATATACAACAAGCACTCATGCCCAGGATAAAGTTGAATTAAGTATCTCATCTAAAAAATTGCTTGAATATGGGTGGCCTGAGGAGGCTAAAGGTAGTTTAAAATCAATTAGTGCTTCATATTTATCTGGTTTTTTAATGGGGAAAAAGATAAAGGCTAAAGGCCTCAAAGAGCCAATTATTGATTTAGGGCTTAACAGATCTGTTCATGGAAGTAGATTATACGCTTTTGTAAATGGGATTCAAGATGCTGGTTTAAAAATAAATTCTAGTAAAGATATTTTTCCTTCAAACGAAAGAATTAATTCATCCAAGAAAAAAGTAGATATCAATAAAATTAAATCTAAAATAGAAGAAAAAAATGTCAAATAAAAAACAAGAATTTAAAGATACTAAAAAAACTGTAGAAGCTTATGGGACAATTTCTGAAGAAGAGGCTTTAAAAAAAGCTCATAAAACAAAAGAAGTAAGTGAGGAAATGGTAGAAAGTGAAATAGAAAAAGAAATTATTGAAGAGATTAAAGAAGAGGTAAATGAGAGAAAAATTGGTGAAGAAAAAACAAAAGAAGAAGTAATAGCTAAATGGGAACCAAAAACTAAGCTAGGAAAAGAAGTAAAGATAGGAAAAATAAAAAACATAGACGAAATACTTGATAAAGGCCTGAAAATTTTAGAGCCAGAAATTGTTGATTCATTAATTGATGTTAAATCTGAGTTGGTTTCTATCGGACAATCAAAAGGAAAATTTGGAGGAGGAAAAAGAAGGGCGTGGAGACAGACCCAAAGGAAAACAGAAGAAGGAAATATCCCAACTTTCTCTGCAATGGCAATAATAGGAGACGAAGATGGCCATGTTGGGGTTGGTTATGGAAGGGCTAAAGAAACTCTTCCGGCAAGAGACAAGGCAATAAGGCAAGCAAAACTTAACATGATAAAGATTACTAGGGCGTGTTCTGCTTTTAATTGTTCGTGCAACGAAAAACATTCTCTTCCTTTCAAAGTAAACGGAAAATCCGGAAGCATAAGAGTCACATTAATTCCTGCGCCACAAGGAACAGGGCTTGTTGTTGCTAATGAACTCAAAAAAGTGCTAAGACTCGTTGGAATAAAAGATGTTTATAGCAGGACAAGCGGAAAAAAAAGGACAACTTTTAATCTTGTTAAGGCTTGTATTAATGCTTTAAATAAAACAAACAAAGAAATAAAATGATGGTAGTAATTAGGATAACCGGAAATGTAAATTTAAATTCAAAAGTAAGAGAAACATTAGAAAGATTAAGGCTTAGAAAGAAATATTCATGCATTGTAATAAATCCATCAAGAGAACAGTTAGGAATGATTCATAAAGTTATGGATTTTGTTTCTTTTGGTGAAATAAAAAAAGAAATGTTAGAAAAATTAATCGAGAAGAGGGGTCAATTAATTGATAAAAAGAAAAAAATAAATGTAAAAGAAGTTGTTGAGAAAATTGAGGAAGGAGAAGGATATGAAAGTTTAAATCTAAAGCCGTTTTTTAGATTGCATCCTCCGAGAAAAGGCATAGATGCAAAGAAACATTTTGGTGTTGGAAAAGGAGTTTTAGGAAATAATAAAGAACATATTAACGAATTAATAGAGAGGATGTTATGATGGCTAATTTAAAATTAGAATATTTAGGCATATGTAACATCTGGTATGATAATTTACCAAGATCTGCATTATATGTAGGATATAATTCAGATGAAGAAGCCCATATTATGCTAGTAAGAAATCCACAAGACAAAAAAGACATAATTCCATTAAAAACAAAA
Source organism: Candidatus Woesearchaeota archaeon (assembly GCA_964497435.1). GTDB lineage: Archaea > Nanobdellota > Nanobdellia > Pacearchaeales > GW2011-AR1 > CAZCCD01. The sequence continues at coordinate 15,422 of CAZCCD010000010.1, forward strand.
AGTTTAAGAAGCAATAGTTCAATAAGTCATTTAGATATGGCATTAACTCCTTCTGAAAATACATTCGCAAATAAATTATTAGAAAGAGCTGGAATTTAAAAAATGAAACTAAAAAAAAGAAAAAAATCAAGGAGGCTTATAGGCCATGGAATGGGGGGCCATGGAAGAGGATTTAGAAAAAAAGGGAAAGGTAAAGGGCATAAAGGCGGAAAAGGAATGGCCGGCAGTGGAAAAAGGGCTGATCAGAAAAAAACCTTGGTTTTAAAACTCTATGGCCATGGTTATTTTGGAAAACAAGGAATAACAAGCAAAAAAACTCAAAAAGATAAAAGAAAAAAGATTAATATTGAGGATATTGATTTAAATTTAGAAAAATTCGGTAAAAAATCTGGAGATAAATGGGAAATTGATTTGAATGAGTATAAGATTCTTGGAGATGGTGAAGTAAAGAATAAATTAATAATAAAAGCAAAAGAAGCCTCAAAATCAGCGATTGAAAAAATAAAAAAAACAGGCGGAGAAATAATATTGAAAAATAAAAAGCTTGAAAAATAGTGAAAGCTTAATAATAAAATGGATTTTAAGAATTTTTTTAGCTTTATACCAGAAGTTAAAAAACCGGAAGAGAAAAAACTAAGTTTTAAAGTAAAACTAAAGTGGACACTAATTGTGCTAGGAGCTTTCTTTGTCCTTGCAAATATTCCTCTATTTGGCTTATCTAAGAACGCTTTAGAAAGATTTGAATATCTAGCTATTATCCTTGGAACTGATTTTGGATCATTAATCTCTTTGGGAATAGGCCCTATTGTAATGGCCTCAATTATCTTACAACTTCTAACAGGTGCAGGAATTTTAAGAATAGACACAACAACGGCTGAAGGAAAAAGATTTTTTCAAGGTCTTCAAAATATTTTAGTTTTTGTATTTATAATATTTGAAGCAGCAATTTATGTATTAATGCAGGGTTTGCAAGCTGCACCAGGTTTCACAGGAATAGTAATATTTCAGTTAATACTTGGAGGGCTCGCAATATTTTATATGGATCAGGTGACTCAAAAATGGGGATTTGGTTCTGGAGTTTCACTATTTATTGCTGCAGGTGTTTCATGGAGATTGATAACTAGCGGGTTTCAGTTTATAGGTCAGCAAGGACAAAACTGTCTTCTTGATTTCAAAAATACTCCTTGCTCTGGAAAACTCTTAGTTTTAATTCAATCATTGATAAATAAATATCCTGTAGAATTTGTTGCCGCTTTAGCAGCAATATTAGCGACATTAGTCATTTTCTTGTTAGTTGTATGGGCGCAGTCACTTAAAGTCGAAATACCTTTATCTTTCGGGAAAATAAGAGGATATACAATCAAATGGCCTTTATCCTTTTTCTATGCGTCAGTAATTCCTGTTATCTTGACTGCAGCATTAATGGCAAACATACAGTTATTTGGCAGCCTTATTGAAAATGCTACAATAAACTGCGCGTCAGGAGCATGTTCTGGGTTAGCTCGTTTTGCATCATATTTCTCTTTCTTTGGAACATTTGTTAACGGACAGCCTGTCTCTGGCCTTGCATTCTGGATGGGCTCGACAAATATCCTTGATTTAATAATAAGAGGTGGTTTGCTATCTAAATATTTACTTCAAGGAATAACGCATATATTATTTTTTGTTGCATTTTCAACTTTATTTTCTGTATTTTGGGTTAAGACATCTGGAATGGATGCAAAGACCCAGGCACATAAAATATCTGCGTCTGGCTTGCAAGTTTCAGGATTCAGACAAGATGAAAGGATAATCGAAAGCATTTTAGATAGATATATAATGCCTTTAACAGTCATGGGTGGGGCAGCAATAGGTGTTTTAGCTGCAACAACTGATTTACTTGGAGCTTTAGTATCTGGAACAGCAATACTCTTAGTCATTATGACAACATATCAGTTTTATCAAAATATTGCACAACAACATCAAACAGATATGAATCCTGCCTTCAGGAAGTTTATGGGAGGGTAATAGAAAAATGAATATTAAAGAGTTAAAGAGGTGGAAAGTTACTCTTGGGGTATTTACGGTTTTTATCCTTATAACACAAACAATTATAATAAATAAACAAATAGAAATCCTAAAAGAATCTTCAGTCTCGAATAAACCGGAGATAATTATTTGGTCCTCACAAGGGTTAGTTACTGATGGACCAGATCCATTAGCAAAAGGAGGTGAGGAGAGTATTGCAGTGGGGGTAACAAATATTGGAAAAGTTATGATTCCCCATACAACTATTAGATTAGCTAGAAATAGTTTTTTTGATGCACACATCGTAGAGGAAGGAGGTACATCTGTTTCTTGGCAATTAACTGATTTAGAGAGTTTATCTTATAATGCAACATTTTTTAGATATAAGATTAAACCAGAATATTTGGAAAATTTTGAATTTGGAAAGGTGTACAAATTAGATTTTGTCATAGATTGCCCCATATGTAAAAAACCAAGGGATATTCAATCAATAAAAATCTGTTTATTTGAGCAAAATGCTAGAGATTGTGGTGATGAATGGATTAACTAAAAAGATTAATCACAAATAAGAATATGACTTAAAGAGGGTAGGTTTAAAAAGTTTAAATGTTTAAAGAAAGTATGGAGTTAAAGAAGAGGTATCTTATCTTTGGGTTATTAATTTTGATTTTATTGGGGGCTAGCATATTTAAGGTTATTTTACCAATTATTGGTTTTTCTATATTTCAAAAGGATATAGTTAATGAAAAATATTTGGAGAATTTAAAATTAAATGTTGGATTGGAATGTTTAAAAAATTCACAATGCGATAAAGGTTCTGAATGTGTTGATAATTCTTGTATAGAAAAATTAAAAATTAATGATTGTGAGAGTACTGACCTTTATTTTCGTGCAATTAAATTAATGAGAGGCGATTCTATAAACTCTCTTAAGAGCATTATCACGGATACAGAGCTACCGTATCTATTGCCAGATGGGGAACTTGTTGAAATTGTTGAGGGTAAAATAATTGAACATTTTTATACGCAAACCATTATAATTGGTAATAACCCCATTGAAGAAGATAAGGGCTATTACTTAATCAAAACAAAATCTGATGAGCCTATTTACACCTATATTTTGACTTTTTCAAAAGATGTTGATTTTTCGAATAAAAAAATTCAAGGTCAAGTATTAAGAATTTTAGGAAAAGAGTATGTTATTGGAAGTAAGTCAAACAATGATAAAATCGAGTTAATTTCAGAGGATAAGAAAATAACTTTAGAGGATAATAACAATAAAATTAGTATACTTAAAAGTTCTGAAGACAATGTTCTTTCTATAAATGTGCCTTTTTATGTTGATAGTAAAGTAGGAAATATTAAAGCGATGGGAAATAACGTAGACAATATTTTTGATTCAGTTAAATTATCTTTTAATTATGTTAGTACTGAAGGATTTGCGGATGTAAAAATTGGGAGGAATTGTTGATGAGGTATATTTCAATTAAGTTTGAAGTTATAGAATGGTTTATAAAGATAAATTACAGGGTGAAAATATGGGAATGCAAATAAAAAATATTATGACTTGGGGTTTAGTAATTTTCTTATTAATTATTACTATAGCATTTGTTTCTTCTATTATAATTGATCAAGGAGTTTTGGATGCTCTAAAAAGTAATGAATGGGTAACTGTTTCCGTAATTCTTAATGATTTAGGTAATAAAAGCTTAAACACTCAGCTTAGATCGGAGATTCTTTCTAATTTCACGGAAAAAGAATTTGAATTAAAGTGGGAATCTTCTAGTGGGAGAGGTTTTCAGGGCAATATTACACTTGAAGGACTTAATAAGCTAAGTAATAACCCCAACGTCTTGAGAGTATACCTGCCAATAGAAGGAAGCACGACAGAGAATGATAGCATGGGAACGATTCCTCCTGGGGAAAATGAAACTATTTACACTGCAGAAGTTGATATAGATATTGTGAGATTATTAGAAACACAAGAGAAAGTTGGAGTTGTTGTAGAGTTTAATCATTCATTGGAAAAAAGTAGGATAGAGATCTTAAAAACAGAGGCTCTGTCTAATCTTTTAGATTCAGAGTTTTTAGTAAAACAAAATTTAGAAAATAGTTATTGGTTTTCTGGAGAAATAACAAAAAAAGGACTGGAGAAATTAATTTTAAATAAAAATGTAATCAAAATTTCTAAAGATAGTGTTGGAGAAATCAAGTTGAATAATACAAAAGAAAATAATATGCGGCTGATTATTATCCCAATATTAATAATTTTATTAATAATCATTTTGTGGGCAAAATTTAATAAAAAGAACAAATAAATTGTAACAAAAATGGTGAGTAAAAGAGGCAGTATCGCGCAACTAGCAAGGTTTTTATTTTTTTGTATTAATTTCTTATTAATTTTTTTTGTATTTTTCAGTTTTGTTAGCGCCCAATCTCAAACGAAAATTGATCAAGGAGTTTTAAAAATTTTAGAAAAAAACCAAAAAGTTGAAGTGACCATAATTTTGGGGGATAGTAATGGTTCAAAAAATCAAAACACTCAGCTTAGATCGGAGATTCTTTCTAATTTCACGGAAAAAGAATTTGAATTAAAGTGGGAATCTTCTAGTGGGAGAGGTTTTCAGGGCAATATTACACTTGAAGGACTTAATAAGCTAAGTAATAACCCCAACGTCTTGAGAGTATACCTGCCAATAGAAGGAAGCACGACACTACAACAAAGCTTACCTTTAATTGGTGTTAATCCAGATGTCTGGAATTTAGGTTATACTGGAAAAGGTCAAACTGTTTGTGTTATTGATTCTGGAGTAAATTATTCAAATTCTAATTTAGGAGGGTGCACACAATCACAATTTTTGAATGGTACTTGTACTAAGATCTTGGGGGGATATAATTTTGTGAATGATACTTCTAATCCTATGGACGATAATGGTCATGGAACTCACGTCTCGGGTATTGTAGCCGCTAATGGAAGTATAAAAGGAGTTGCGCCCGACGCCAAATTGGTTGTAGTTAAGGTTTCTAATAGTAATGGAATCTGGGGTGAAACAGATCTTGTTGATGGAATTGACTGGTGCAATAGTCATAAAAATACATATAATATTTCTGTTATCACAATGAGTTTGGGAAGTTTCGTGTTATATAATAATAAAGATGATTGCGATAATAGTGCTATTGGTGATGCTGTAAATAATGCTCATAATAATGGCATCTTCATTGATGCTTCATCAGGAAATAATGGAAATTTAACGCACCTAACTCTTCCAGCGTGTGCTTCGAATGTAGTTTCAGTAGGTGCTATCTATGACGGAAATGTTGGAGTCAAAGTCTTTTGTCTTAATGATCCCTGTACACAAACTTGTAGAGATGACACAACTCAGGCAGATCAAATAACTTGTTTTAGTAACAGAGGCAATTTATTAGATTTACTTGCCCCAGGATCAGTTATAGACTCTGTTCCAAGTAGTGGTTCTAATTCATGTAGTGATGGAAGTTGTTCTGGCACATCTCAAGCAGCACCACATGTTGCAGGCACAGCTGCTTTACTATTACAAAGAGATCCAACATTAAGTCCTGATAAAATCCAACAAATCTTAAATGATACTGGTGTACGTATTTGGGATCCTGTAAGTCAAAGAAATTATTATAGAATAGATGCATTAGCAGCTATTCAAAGCCTCTGTACCTGTACATCTTGGACAGCGGGTTCATGCGGAGCAGGAACTTGTTTGGATTCTGAAAAATCATATACAAGAACATGCAATCCTTCTGCATGTGATATCGAAACAAAATGCGAATATGAATCAAGTTGCAATCCAATATATAATGGAATAGACATAACAGTCTGTGCTAGTGGCTGCAATTACACAACAATAACTAATGCTGTTGCTAATTCAAATTTAGGAGATAAAATATTTGTAACTGATAACAGAACATACAGTGAAGATGTTATATTGGACTCTGGCACCTCATATTGGTTAGATTGCCAAGCTGGAGCTACAATTTCTGGAACTGGAGAAACGTATGGAGTTCGTTTTAAACATATCACTAATGAACTGCCAGTAGTTGTTGGATGCAATATTAAGGGATTTACCTATGGCATTTATGTTAATTCTAGTTACGGATTATTCCAAAATAATACAATAACAAATTGTGACACAGGTATTTATTTTAGAAAACAGATAGTTAATGGCAAAATAAAAAACAATAATGTAACTGGATGTTCTACATATGGAATTTGGTTTGATTCTTCAAGCTGGAGTGATAGCTCTACTTATTCTAAAGTTGAAAACAATATAATAAAAAATAGTGGAGTTGATGGAATTTTCTTTAGATATGGGCAAAATAATGAGATAAGAAATAACAAAATTTTTGGAAGTAGTAGTGTTGGTAGTTATGGAGTCCATTTAAGTTCTTCTGGTAGTACTGCTTTTGCTACAATTAATGATAACTCTATTTACGAGAATTATAATGGGCTTTATTTTCAAGGAGCTAATGATAATATCTTTAATTCAAACATGTTTTGTTCCTCAAACTCAAATCTAGATATAGATATCGGTAGTAGCTCGTCTATCTCAGGAGACAATAACAGATGCGAAAAACCTGGTAGTTGGAACGATGCTGGTACAACTGGTTGTACATATTATTGTGATACACCTGCAACTGTCATTTTGCTGTATCCTTATAATAATTCTATAGATAGTGACGGAAATGTTAGTTTAATATGCCAATCAAGCGATGATTACCAACTTATAAATGTTACTTTGTATCATAACATAACTGGAACTTGGTATGCTAATGAAACTAAAAATATAAGCGGAACAAGCAACATAACTACTTTTAATATTAATAACATTCCAAATGGTGGTTCTTTTATTTGGAACTGTTTTTCTTATGATAATAAATCAAGAGGAAGCTTTGCAAATTCTAACTGGAGTGTTAATATAAACATAACATACATTAATGTGCATGACCTCATTGAGATTTACTCAAATTCTACACAAAGAACATTTGGCTTCTTTATTCAAAATCTTAACTCATCAAATTTGACAAATGTATCTTGGAAATTAAATACAGGACAAACTAATATAACATCTCAGTTCAACTCAACCTTACAATCAAATCAAAGTAAGTATGTTATTGTGGAATATAACTATTCAGCTTCAGGAAATTATGTAGTAACTGCAACAGCATTTTCAAATGGAATTTCAGGATCAGAAAGTATTGAGGTGAGTGTATAAATGGCAAAAATGATAAACATACAACTGAAAGGAGGTACCTTTAAGAAAAAATGAAAATATCAAATGTACTTGTTGGGGTTATTATTGGATTAGCAATCGGTTTAACAGCAGGGGTTTTTGCTGTGACTCCTACTAACGAGCCTAGCAGTGATTCTATAACTGGTTTTGCAACTCCTTACGGATATATGTATGCATTGAGTCCTGGCCAAACTTGTGATATGCATTGGTTAAGGCCTAGACTTTATTACGAAATGGGAAAATATCCAGACGAAATAACAATTGTTGGCGAAGAAGTATATATTGGTTTTTACAACGAATTGAGTTCGTCAGAGAAAACTCAGTTAGATAGTTTGATGAGTAATCCAAGCAATTTATGCAATAAACCAAGTGCATCTGTTGAGTTTTCAACAAGAATTCATCCAGAACAATTTGAACAAGTTTTCAGCAGTACAGGATTTAAGCCAATGTACTATGCAGATGAAAATGCAAATGTAAAAATCTTGATCTTAGATCAAGTCGATAACACAACAAAAACAAACATGGAGGAAATACTATGTGGAATGTGGACAACAACAGTAAACTAAGAATAGTCTTAATTTTAACTGTCTTAGCAATGATTTTGCCAGTGGTAACTAGTTATAGATGGGAGCAGAGGATAGACATAACAAATGTTGAGCATTCCACAACCTCTACAAATTATACTCCTACAAGTGGTGGGGCTACTATTGGGACTGTAGAAATTGATTTATCTAAATACGATTATATAAAAGAAATTTACTATGAAGTAACAGGAGAATATGATTTTACTGGAATTCCTAATGGGGTTGGAAGTGGAAGATCTAGACTCTATGATTTAACTAATAACATTAATGTAAGTGGATCTGAGGTATATCTAGGAGGAAGCCCTGCAGTTAAAAGAAGTGGAAATCTTTCTTACTTATTTAACAACCCAAACATTCAAATTATGATGCAGGCAAAGGCAGGATCAAGTAGCACAGCAAAGGTTTATTCTGCCAGATTAGTTATTGTCCAGGATGGAAATATAACAAAAACAAGAACTTACATTCCTGTTGGAGCCAGTTTAACTGAAAGTGACAGTTGCGTTGAGACGCCAGAAGATGAAATTACAGAACCAAAAAAGTGGAATTGGAGCAACAACGACTTTGTTTCTAATATTAATGTAACATTCCATGCAACACATAAGTCAACAGACTCAATAACAACTAGTGTAAAACTAATCAATTCCACTAGCAATATTGCAATATTATCTACATCTAACACTACTTTTGTTTATTCTAAAAGCGGAAACCTGTCTTTGGGAAATGATATTCTTTCTGTAGGAATATGTAGACTTTTTGGATCTGGCTCATCTTATTTGAGAAATGCCTACATTGTTGTAGATCAGGATGGAATTGATATAAATAATCCTAAAACCTTGACAATATTTAGCACTGATATTGATTTAAGACAAACAAGCCTTGAGACTCCACAAGCAGATAATACTGCACATAGTTATTATAATGATACTAATTTTGGAGGAATAAGCAGAAAATTAATCTGGACATCAACAATGAAACAAACTCAAACTTCTCCACAAGGAACAGTTTTTTCAAGGTTAGAACACGGAAACAATGATGAAGTAAATAATTCAAACATAAGTATTACCTCAAATAATTTTACTCATATACAATCTATGCCATTAACTGATGAATTATTAGGGTTTAATGGAGTTTTACAATCAGGATTATGGGATAATGTTACGGGAGGAGTAGCACAATTGTCAAGCGGAAGATTAGTTATTTATATTAATGGTTTAATGCCTGCAAACGAATCTGAAGGAAGAAATGCAATAATTGAAGGAATAAATAACATAATACCAGATGCAACAATTTACACAGATTTTGAAATAGATATTAGATATTTCAATGGCAATCAAAAAACAGGTAAGTTTGATAAAGTCGCTTTCTTAGGAAATCAAAGATGGGCTTTCAATTATGTAACTTCAGGAGAAAACTTTATTAATGTTTCTAGTTCTTCTTACAATGTGTTTAATGTTTGGGAAAATCAGAGTTTAAGTTATGGTCAGGTTGTTAGTCAAGTAATAAATTATATTAATCAAACTAAAATTTAAATCCCAACTTTTTTAAACTAACTTCTCTTCTTCAAAAAATGATAAAAGATTTACTGCTTTTAAATCCTAAATTAAGCGTTGTTGCCCTTTCATTCTTAATCACGCTAGTCATGACTCTTATAACTAAGAAATTTACGAATCAAAGCAGAATGAAAGAACTGAAAGATATTCAAAAATCGTGCCAAATTAAGATAAGGTCGGGAAATTTAACTCCAGAAGAGATGTCAAAAGTCAACAAACAGATGATGGAGTGTTCTATGGAATTAATGAAACATTCTTTCAAGCCATTATTAATAACATTAATACCTTTAATTATTTTGTTTTGGTGGATAAGAGGAATATATTCTCCAGTTTTATCTTCATGGATATGGTGGTATATTATTTCTGGGATAATCTCAAGCATAATTCTTAGGAAAGCTTTAAAAGTAGCTTAATTTAGGTAATTTTATGGACCAATCTATGAATAAAGATGAACAAGAATTAATGATGAAATTAAGTGTGTTTGAACAACAAATAAGACAACTTCAAGAGCAAGCAGGAGTTGTTGAAAATGCAATTGTTGAACTTTCATCCTTAAATTTTGATTTAAATGAATTAATGGGGGCGAAAAATAAGGAAATTTTTGCGGGTGTTGGAAAAGGAATTTTTGTAAAGGGGAAATTAATTTCAGAGGATTTGATAGTTGATATAGGTTCAAAGAATTTTGTGAAAAAAACCATTCCAGAAACTAAAAAGCTCATTGAAACTCAGATAAAAAAATTAGAAGATGTCAAGAATCAAATAATAGAAAGGCTTGAAGATACAAACAAAGAGTTAACAAATTTCTTTAATGATGTCCAAAAAAGGGCAAAAACTAAGAAACTTTAAATATTACCTTTATCTATTAAATTTATGCTTGAGTCTATTGTAAATCCAAAAAGAGTTGAAAAAGGACCATGGAAAATGCTCTTTATAGGCATCATTTATGGCTCACTTTCATTAATATTAGTTAAATACTTTTTTGCAAGCGATGTGGTTCTTTCAAAATTTTCAGGAATAATAGTTGTTACCTTTTGTGTAATGTTTTCATTTCCTTTTATGTATTACTTAATCAAGCAAGAGGAAGAGGAAGATGAGCAAATAGAAGGATTTTTCAGTGTTTGGAGGGCTCATAAAGATGCGATATATGCATTTATGTGGCTTTTTTTAGGGTTTATAATATCTTTTGCTGTTTGGTATATGATTATTCAAGATTCTAATTTATTTAACGCACAAATAGAAACTTATTGCATGATAAATAGCCCTGGAAATATTGAAGGATGTGTTGAAAGATATAATATAGAAAACAAAGCCATAACAACAGGTGCTGCGACAAAGGAAACAAGATTCTTATCTATAATAGAAAATAACATTTATGTCATGATATTCACTTTAATTTTTTCCTTAATATTTGGGGCTGGCGCTGTATTTGTTTTAGCGTGGAATGCTAGTGTCATTTCTGCTGCAATGGGAATATTTACAAATTACAAAATAACATCTGTTCCTTTTGGTTTAGTTAGGTATATGATACATGGATTTCCTGAAATTGCTGCATACTTTACGACTGCTCTTGCTGGAGGCATATTTGGAGTAGGAGTAATAAGAAACGGAATAAAAAATCAAAAGTTCTTAAGGATAGTTGAAAATGTGGTAATACTATTATTTATATCTATAATAGTCTTAATAATTGCTGCGATAATAGAGGTATATTTTACACCTATACTTTTTAGTTAGTAAAATAAATATTAGTAATAGGAAATATTTAAATAGAACTTATTTTTAACTTGTTTGAGGGATAAAAATGACAATGTATGTATGTAAGGGGTGTAACTATAGGTTTGAGTCTAACATACCAAGAGAAGGAAAGAGTTGTCCTTATTGTGGAGAACCTAAAGTCATCAGAGAGCCAGATGCTGAAGAACTTTTAAACGAAGAAGAATTCTAATAAGCATATGGAAAATATAAATAATGAATTAAAAAATGAGGAATCATTAAAAAATTCAGAGAAAAAAGACGAACCAAAATCGCATGAGCATATTGAACATATTCATCGTGAAGAAAAACAAACTCACACTCACAACGAAACCCACCATAAAGAACAACATCCACATATAGTTCACCATGAACACCATAAAGATGAGATAGAAATAAGAAAAGACAAAGTAATAAGATATTTTAAAGAAAAGAAAAATTGGATATATTATTCTATTCTTGCTATTCTAGTTTACATAAGTGTTTTCATTAGAACCAGGAATATGCCTCTTCTTAAAGATGTTACAACAGGAACCTGGACTCTTGGACCTGATTTAGATCCTTTCCTTTTTCTTAGATGGGCAAAATATATAGTTGAGAATGGAAGTTTAATGGTTGTAGATACCATGAGATATGTTCCTTTAGGGTATGAAACTGCAAGAGAATTAAGACTTCACTCTTTTCTTGTGGCATGGTTTCACAATGTTTTGTCTTTTTTTGGAAAAAGCACAGATGTAACTTACTCTGCAATCATTTTCCCTGTATTCATGTTTGCCTTGACAGCCATAGCTTTTTTTCTTTTTGTAAGAAAGGTTTTTTACAAAGAAAGCGAAAGTGTTAAGAATATAATAGCACTACTAGCCACTGCGATATTTATTGTTGTTCCTTCTTTACTTTCTAGGACAATAGCAGGAATACCTGAAAAAGAGTCGGCTGGATTTTTCTTTATTTTCCTATCTTTATATTTATTTTTAGAAGCATTTACGTCAAAGAAATTGAAAAGAGGAATTTTCTTTGGAATATTATCAGGAATTTCAACTGGCCTCTTATCACTTAACTGGGGTGGAATAATTTTTGTCCTATTTCCAATACCAATCATGTTTTTATTTGCTTTTTTAATTGGAGAGGTTAAAAAGAAAGATTTTATAGTTTATTTATGCTGGATAGTGACTTCTTTTGCAATGGCTGTTCCATATTTAAAAACAGGAATAATAAAGAGTGTTTTTTCTTTAAGAGGTTATACAATAGGAAATCTTCTTGAATCAACAACAACTCTTCCTTCTATAGCTGTTTTGTTTGTTGTTGGATTGAGTCTTTTTTTGATGGAAAGAAAATATCATAAAATAGAAATAATAAGAGAGAAAATAAAAATTCCAAAAGAAGGCTTTTATCTTATCTCATCTATTATCGTTGCATTAATTTTAATGATTATTATTTTAGGGCCTGCTTCAATATCTAACAAAATTTCAGATGTTAAAAATTCATTAGTGTCTCCTTTAGTATCAAGATTTGGTTTAACTGTAGCAGAGAATAAACAGCCATATTATGTTGATTGGAAAGGAGAATTCGGTCCTATTTTATTTAAAATACCTTTATTTTTCTGGATGTTTTTTGTTGGCTCAATCTTATTATTTTATGATGCCATAAAGAATTTTAGAAAGAAAGATAAATTTATTCTTTCATTTGCGTATTTAATTTTCTTGTCTTCAATAATATTCAGCAGATATTCTGAAACAAGTATCCTCAATGGGACAAGTGGATTAAGTATATTAATTTATTTTGGTGGTCCTATATTCTTTATTTATATACTTGGACATTTATATTATAAAAACCATCAAAAAGGAGAGTTTGAAAAATTCAAGGAAATTAATCCTTCTTACGTTTTATATCTATCTCTAGTAACATTTGCAATAATTTCTGCCAGAGGAGCCATAAGATTTATAATGGTTTTGGGGGCTGTAGCACCTATTGCTATTTCTTTCTTAGTTGTAAAGACTTCCAAAAAATATTTGTCGTCAAAAGAAGAAACAATGAAATTTTTTGTAGGGGCTCTAGCTGTTTTATTGATACTTGCTTCCTTAAATATTATATGGACAGATTATAAACAAGATAAGGCAATGGCTAGTGGATTTGGTCCTGGTCCTTATCAGTGGCAGTGGCAGAAAGCAATGGCTTGGGTTAGAGAAAATACAAGTGAAAACGCTGTCTTTGCACACTGGTGGGATTATGGTTATTGGGTACAAAGCATAGGAGAAAGAGCGACAATGTTAGATGGAGCCAATAATATAGGTTATTGGAATCATTTAATGGGAAGACATGGCTTAACAGGGCCAGATGAAAGAAAGGCTCTTGAATTATTTTACGCACATAATGTAACTCACTTTTTAATTGATTCAACAGATATAGGAAAGTATACAGCCTTCTCTAGCATAGGCTCTGATGAAAATTACGACAGATTTTCTTGGATAAACCCTTATTTAATGGACACTAGGCAGATTCAGGAGACAAACAATCAGACATTATATATTTATGGTGGGAGTTCATCTGTTGATGAAGATATCACCTGGAACAATGGAGAGAAAGAGATATTTATTCCTGCAAGATCCGCAGGTGTTGCAGGAATTATTTTAAGAAAAAACAATGATTCTTTCTCGCAGCCTGAAGCCGTATTTGTCTACAAAGGAGAACAATACATAATTCCAATAAAATATATTTACTTCAATGGGAAACTGTATGATTTTGCATCTGGAATAGAGGCAGGTATATTTTTATTCCCAGCATTAAGCCAAAACCAGAATGGAGGAGTGAGCATAAATGAAATCGGAGCATTATTATACTTAAGCAAGAGAACTGTAAATTCTCAATTAGCTAGATTATATTTATTTGGGCAAGAAAATGAATACTTTAAATTAGCTCATCAGGAAAGCAGTTATGTTGTTGACTCCCTTAGAAGCCAGGGTGTTTATGCAGGTGAATTTTTGTATTATCAGGGAGTGCAGGGGCCTATAAAAATCTGGGGAGTTAGTTATCCTGATGACATTGAATTAAACCCTGAATTTTTAAGGAGAGATTTTCCAGATCCTAGATTTGCTGAAGCAAAACCAGGAGAATATTAAAATGGAACCTTTATTAGTGCTTTCGTTAATATTGAGTTTTTTTCTTACTTTGTTCTTTACTCCAATATGGATTAAAAGAGCAAAAATAGCTGGTCTAAAAGGAAGAGATATGAACAAGGATTCTAATGAAGAAATTGCTGAAGGAGGAGGAGTTCCTGTATTATTTGGATTTGTTTTAGGTGTTTTATTTTACATAGCTGTAAAGACTTTTTACTTTAAGACAACAGAAAATTTAATAGGAACTTTTTCTTTGCTAAGTACAATACTCATAATTAGTTTTATAGGACTAATAGATGATATACTTGGGTGGAAAATTGGATTAAACAAAAGAACAAGATTATTTTTCTTAGCTTTTGCTGCTGTACCCTTAGTTGTAACAAATGCAGGAGAATCATCCATGATGGGAATAGAATTCGGAATACTATATCCTTTGTTAATAATTCCTTTAGGAGTTATAGGTGCATCTGCAACATACAATTTTTTAGCAGGATATAATGGACTAGAAGCCGGCCAAGGAATTTTAATTTTATCTGCATTATCATTTGTAACCTGGAAAACTGGCAATGCTTGGCTTAGTATTATTGCCTTGAGCATGGTAGCATCTTTAGTAGCATTTTACATTTTTAATAAACATCCTGCAAAGATATTTCCAGGAAATGTTCTTACATATTCTATAGGCTCTTTAATTGCTGCAATTGCAATTCTTGGAAATATCGAAAAAATTGCAATATTCTTTTTTATTCCTTATATAATTGAGACTGGTTTAAAAGTTAAAGGGAAATTGAAAAAAGAAAGTTTTGCAAAGGTAAATAAAGATGGGGCATTAGAAATGCCTTATGACAAAATCTATGGTTTAGAGCATTTATCAATTAAGATATTGAAAATGGTTAAGAAAAATAAAAAGGTTTATGAAAGAGATGTTGTATATTTGATTAATGCATTTCAGATTATAATAATCTTTTTAGGCCTGATAATTTTTAGAATTCTATAAGATGATAGCAATTACAGTTGATTGCGAGCAGTGGAACTCATTATTTATAAGAGGAAAAGAAGACGAAGATAAAGACAATACTGATTATAGTAGGGAAGGGAATAATGAATTATTGAAAATATTAAATAAGCATAATATAAAAGCGACATTTTTTGTAACGGGTTTTTTTGCTGAAAAAGAAAAAGAACAGATAAGGAGAATATCAAAAAAACATGAAATTGCAAGTCATGGATATAATCATTTTTATAGAGGCAATAAAAACTTGAATTTAGAGGGAGATATCTCTAAATCAAAAAAAATTATTGAAAAAATTATAGACAAAAAAATAATTGGTTTCAGGGCGCCGCAAGCTCAATTTTCAAAGGAATTAATAGAGGTTCTTAAAAAACTTAATTTCAAATATGATTCCTCTATACATTCTGCCTGGCTTCCTGGATTTTATAACAATAGAGACAAGCCATTAATGCCTTTTAAAGCCGGTAAAGTATTAGAGATTCCTGCAAATTCAAGTTATAATTTAAGGCTTCCTTTTAGCTGGATTTTTATGAGGAATCTTCCTTTATTTTACAGTGTGAGAACTGTTAGAAAACTTCTAAGAAAAAATATAACCCCTATTTTTTATGTTCACTCTTGGGAATTTATAAATATAAAGAATAAAAAAGGTTTACCTTTAGGTTATCTAAGAAATACAGGAAAAAAATTCTGCGAAAAATTTGATAAATTCTTAGAAAATTTTAAAGATGAAAAGTTTGTAACCATGGAAGAGATTTATAATATGTTTAAGGCCTTCCCTCTGGAAAAATAGAAGTAATTTTGTTTACTTTTCTGGCTGTTTTGATATATACCCATTTAGCTAAGTGATCTAATGCTCCTGCATAAGACTTATCTCTTACATCTGGCCAACCATGATTAGCAGCATCTATAAGCCCTCTTTTTAAGGATTGTTATAAAATCAATTAACTATTTCTTGGACAATATAATTCTTTTCCTTATTTTTTGAAAGATGATTGTATGCTATCATATCTCCTAAAAATCCAAAAAAGACAAAATTAAATCCAATTAATGTAAGCATTATTCCTAATAAAAATAAAGGCATGTTTGATGATATAGCTATACCGAAAAATAATTTTCTTAGTATTAAATAAATTAAAGAAACCCCTCCAATTCCTAAACCAAAAAGACCGACACTTCCAAAAATATGGCTTGGCCTATTTGAATACGAAACAAAAAACTTTATAGTTAAAAGATCTATAAATCCTTTAAACGCTTTTCCTGGATTATATTTGCTTAATCCAGCCCTTCTCTTCCTTAATATTATTTTTTGTTCACTGACTTTAAATCCTTTCCATTGAGCCAATAAAGGGAGATATCTGTGCATATTTCCATAGAGATAGATTTCGTCCTTAACTTGTTTTCTCAAGCCTTTCATTCCTCCTATAGAATCTTTATATTTAACTTTAAATAGTTTTTTTATAAGAAAATTTCCAAAATTTGTAGAGCCTTTCTTTCTGTTTAATCTATAATTGCAGACAACATCAAACACATTAAGTTTTTCATAAAAATATGGAATAAATCTAGGATCGTGCTGGCCATCGCCATCCATTGTTATAATTTTTTCTCCATTAGCAACATCTAAACCAGCCCTAATGGCAATTGTCTGACCATAGTTAGATCTTAATCTTATTACTTTTATTTTTTTGTTTTTTTTTGCTATTTCGTTTAAAAGTTCAAAAGACCTGTCTCTAGAGCCATCATCAACATAGATTATTTCATGATTTTTTATTTGTTTTAAAGAATTTCTTAATTCCCCATAAAGAGGCATTATGTTTTGTTCTTCATTGTTTATTGGAATTATTATGGAAAGATCTACATTCTTTTTAATCATAAAAAGTTGAAAAATAGATTATTTATAAAGATTTATGGATTATTTGTATACTTTAATTAAGAAAAATTGACTCACTTGTAGGCTATAGCAATAAGTATTAACTGCTAACATAAAAACTTTGAGACTACATTTATTGATATATCCTAAATCAGTGGTGAGTGTCAACGAACCAATTATTTTTACTGAGTAGATATTATCATCTACCCATCATTTTTCTTATTCTAGGACCGATGATATTGCACAAGAATAATGGCACTTTTTTCCAAATTTTTATATACTTTTGCATTTTTTCATCTCTAGGATCTGTAATAGTAGCATTTTTATTAAATAGTTTGTATACCCAAGGTCTGTCAACGACTCTTGGATTCCACTTCATTTTGAATATTTCATTGCCTGAACCAGGCCTACTCCCCCCAAAATCAAAAACCTTACTCATACTCTTAGATTTTTTTAGAGTTTCCAGAATTAAAAGTGCATTTACATTTGTATTTCTGAACTCAGATTTTATCATAGAAAGGTAACAACGTACAGCTCTATAGTCAATAAAATTTATTACAGAACCGGCAATGATTCCATTACGCTTTAATATAAAACCGAAAAATCTGTTAGGATAGAGTCTCTCAAACATTAACTTAAAAAAAATGTAAGGTAAAGGAGGAGTTCCAATAAAATGCATGTTATCTTGATAAATTCTGTAGAAGATTTCCATTTTATCTATAGAATCTATGTCTATAAATTCTATTTTATTTCTAGTGAGTTCTCTTCTAATTCCTTTCCTTAAATAATTTTGGATATTATTAAATAATTCTTTTTCATCTTTATTTAAATCTATAAGGAAAGATATATATCCAAAAGGTTCAACAAAATTTTCTTTTTCTGGAATAAACTCTTTTTTTAAGTCATGAATAACTATTTGATCAAGACTAAGATCTGTTCCAATTCTTATTGCTTCTATCAATATTTCTTTACATGCCTCTTCCTCACCTAAAGGACCAACACTGTCACCAACAGAGATTAACTTTTTACCAAAAAACATACTCTTTGAGAGAAAAAAAGGACATATTGCTTTAATCATCCCATTATCTTCTGCATAAAAAAAATAGGGTTTGAAACCAATAGAATCCTTTACAATATTTCTCCAATAAAATGTATGATATATTGTACCATTGCTATCTCTAACAAATTTTTCCCATCTTTCTCTATCATTATCGTTAGCTATTTTAACTTCCATTAGATATCTTATTAAATACTAAATATTTTAAGCTTAAATGAAAAATATGAAGTGGTTTGGCATTATTGGAATTATAATTTTTATTTATCTATTAATAAAAGCAGACTTAAAAATATTATGGCAGACAATAACCTCAATTAATTTATTATGGATTTTTCCAGCAATTCTATTTTTTGCAATTACAATAACTATTAATGCTGCAAGATGGAAGTATATTGTAAATAGATTAGGTGTACCTTTCTCTCTAACAGATGCTTCAAAAATAACATTCAAATCTATGTTTGCAGAACATTCTCCTGGTAAAATGGGAGAGATTTTTGTCCGCTCTATGTATTTAAAAAAACATTCAAAAATAAATTGGAGTAAAGCAGTTTTTTCTAGTGTTTTTTCAAGATTTGTTGATTTATGGGTAACTTCTATAGAGGGAATTGTAGCAATAGTATTTCTTATTTTTTTATTTGGAGTTAATACTTCTATAATTATTCCTGTTTTAATTGTCCTTATACTTATAATCCTAGCCTTTATTGTAATGAAAAATGGAAGAATAATGAGAAAAGTTTTAAAGCCCGTATACAAATTAATTATGCCAAAAAAACATTTTGAAAAATATAATGAAAACTTCAACAATTTTTATGGGGAGTTTAAAAATATAAACATAACAGTTATTATCATGTCTTTATTTTATGATTTAATAGCATTATTTACGATGGCTGTCAGTTTTTACTTCATAGGGCTGTCTTTGGGAATAAAATTCCCCATTTATCTTGCAATATTGTCTGAGCCGCTTCTAACTGTTGCTGTATCACTTCCAATTTCTTTCTCTGGCCTTGGAGCAAGAGAAGCTGTATTCGCGTACTTGTTCTCTTTAATTAACATTAATGTAGAAACAGCAATAATATTTTCACTAGTCTTCTTTATTTTAAGAAGTGTTATGATGATTCCAGGGATAATTATGATATTATTTGAGAGAAAAGAAAATATTAAAACTAACGAAAAGAGCATTTAGAACTATAATTTAGGCATAATAGAAATATTTAAAAATTTAATACGTGGAATTATGTGATGAGTGAAGTATTTGAAAAACAATATAAAGAACATGGTTTAAAAAGTCAAAGACTTTACCCTAACGAGGAACTATTAAGATTTATAGGGAGTAATTTTTTAAATAAAATTCCTTATTCTGAAAGAAAAAAAATAAAGATTCTAGAAGTTGGGTGTGGTTCTGGTGCAAATTTGTGGATGTTGGCAAAAGAGGGTTTTGATATTTATGGAATTGACTCTTCTAAAACTGCAATAGGATTGTGCAAAAAACATTTGGGTGAAAAATGGGACGTTTCTGCAAATTTAAAAATTCAAGATTTTAGAGAATTAGGTTTTAATAATGAAACCTTTGATGTTGTTATTGATGTTGTGTCTTTACAACATATATCATTCAGGGAACACTATAATGCAATTAAGGAAATCTATAGGGTTTTAAAAAAGAATGGTTTTTTCTTTAGCTATCATTTAGGAGAGGATAGTTACTCGTATAAAAATAATGATGGAAATGAAATAGATAGATACACTATAGATAATGTGAACAATCCTAAAGCTCCTTTAAATAATAATGGCATTACTTGTTTTATAAATGATGAAGAATATAAAGGAATTTTAAAGGAAATTGGATTTAATAAGATAAACATAGAACATACGATAAAAACATATAACAATAGAGAGATAAAAATTCAGTACCTAACTGTTACTGCAATAAAATAATATTGAGATTAGGTAATACTTGTATAATTAAATTCGTAAATAATTAATAATGGTTGTTGTTCAGAAGTAACATAAGCTTGCACAGGAATAACAAAATTAGGGTTTTCTTGCGGATAACCATATGCCCAGTTAGGATGAGGCTCAAAAACAGAAAGGACAAGATACTTTGGTTTTTTTTCATACACGAATTTTATAAATTCTTCTTTATTCTCCCCCCCTGTCTTAGAAATAGATATTACTTCTCTTTGACTATAATGCATCATTTGTGGCTCGCTTTGGCTGATTATTAAATCTCCCAGATTTGAATTTTGTTTTATCCATGCTCCAGCATCTCTGACTTGAGCCTGGCTATCTATTCTGTTTTTTATTAAAGAATCTGCTCTATAAAAATGTCCTATTTTTCCTGTTGATGAATTAATAGGGGCTATAGAAATGAATAATAGAAAAAATATCACTAAAGCTATCCCAATTGGTTTGCTGTTTTTCTTAACTTTTTCGTAAATTTTTTTTAATCCAAAGCCGGCTATAAAGAAAATTGCCGGATAAGATGTAGAAATATATCTCTCATCATATAATCCGTACCAAAATATAAAAAAGAAAAATGGTAAGAAGATCCAGAAAAACAAGAATAATCTATTATAAAGATCTCTTTTTTTATCTAAATCATCTGTTTTTTTAAATAGATAATCAAAACCTAAAAGAAGTTTTCCAAAATAAGTTAGTCCGATTAAAAATAAAATTACTAATCCTGGCCTTAGAGCATCAAAAGTAATTGATTTAATCCATGTTGAAGCTCCATAAGAAACACCTCCAACTCCTTCTGATTGAGCTTCTTCTAGAGTAGGTCTACCTCCACTTATTCTAGATGTGTAAAATACTATAGGGTCTCCGAACTTAATTTGATAAAATAATAAAAAAGGAGAAATAGCCAATAGCCCAGCAATAAAAAAACCCCATATTTTTTTGTTTTTAAAAATATTTGTTTTTTCTTTTATTAAAATAAAGGCAACTAAAACAGGCCCAAATAAAGCTGTTATTTCCCTTGCATAAACAGATAAAATCCATAAAGCCCCTGAAACCCAAAGGTATTTTGGCCTTGGTTCTTTGCTTAAATAACCCTTATAAAAGAACACCATGGCTAATAAAAATACAAATAACCCAAAATTGTCTGGCATAAATCTTGTAGTTGTAAAAATATAAACCCAAAAAATTGAAGCAACGAATGCAGAGAATAATCCAATAAACTCATCAAAAAATTCTTTCCCAAGCCAGTAAATCATGAAAACTGAAGCCGTCATAAACATAACATGTAAAAACCTGAAAAAGACTTCATATCCTAAACCTAGTTTGAAAAAAAAAGACCACATAAATACTTCTAATATAGATCTTCCTGCACTTCCATAAAGAGAAGATGGAAATCCTGTTAAGAGATGGCTTGCATTTATCATATAAACTGCTTCATCCCACCAAAGGGGTTGGTTTTTAGTCATAAGAAAATAATAAAAATTGATTATAAATGCAAAAGAAAGAATAGCTATTAGTAATGGATTTTTTTTAATATAACTCATAATTTTTGCTTCTCTCTTTTCTATTTCATCCATCTATTTAAGATATAATCAAAGTTTATAAGAGTTTTGAATACTTTTCCATCATAATTTATATAAATGACAAGTAGTAGATGATGAAATGAAAATTTTAGTGGATATCTCAAATACCCCACATGTTTTGCTATTTAAACCTATAATCAGTGAACTGGAAAAAAAGGGCCACAATATCAAAGTTATAGCAAGACAACATGCTCAAATAGAGGAATTACTTAAATTACACAACATTAAATATGTGTCTATAGGTAAACATTATGGAAAAAATTTGATAAAAAAACTATTAAGTGCTTTTATTAGAGTAATAAAGATTGTTGTTTATATAAGAAAAGAAAACCCCAACTTATGTATTTCACACCAATCTCCTTATATAATTTATGCTGGTTTTTTAAATAAAAAAAAGACAATTTATATTTTTGATAATGACAAAGCTAAAATGCAGAATAATTTAACTTTTCCATTAGCGACAAAAATAATATGCCCTGAAATAATTAATCTAAAAAATAAAAAAACAATAAAATATCCTGGGGTTAAAGAGGCATTATATATGAAAAAAACAAAACTAAATAAAATATCTAAAAGTATAAATAAAAAAAAGATTTTAATAAGGACAGAGATAAGCTCTGCAGCTTACCATAAAGGTAAACCTTTATTTAGTTTAGCAAAAAAATTAGTTGAGCAAGGATACGAGGTAATTGTTTCGCCAAGGACACAAAAAGAAGAGAAAGAATACAGCAAAATAAAAGGAATCACAGTTATAAACAAACCAGTAAATGGTGAAAAATTAATTCAAGGTGTTGATTTAGTTATAGGTGGTGGAGGGACAATGAACAGAGAAGCTGTTGTGTTAGGAAAACCAGTAATATCGACCTATTCAGGAGAGTTGTTGGAAGTAGATAAGTATTTTATAGAAAATAATTTAATGTCCCATAGTATAAATCCATCATTGGAATTAATTAAAAAAATAATAAATAAAACATCTAAAAATACAAACTTCTTAAAACAAGGCAGAAAAGCTATGGAAATAATAATAAGAGAAATTGAGAAAATGTGATGTTTACTCTTCCTACTTTATTTTTAAAAATAGGTCTAAACAACAATTTTTATGGAAAAAAATAATAATAAAAAAATAATGTTCGTCGTCGCCAGCAGGCCGAATTTTATGAAAGTAGCTCCTTTAATAAAAGAAGCAAAAAGACAAAATTTAAAGTTTTCTATTCTATATACAGAACAACATAAAAGTGAGTTAATGAGTGGTGTTTTTTTTAGAGATTTAAATATACCTGCGCCAGAATTTAATTTAAACTTGAGCTCTAAAGTTAAAAATTCGTCAAAATTAAAAAAAGGTTTGGCATTAATTTATTTAATTCCAAAAGCTAGGAATATAATAAAAAAAGAGAAACCAGGAATTGTGGTTGTTGTTGGGGATGTTGTATCTTCGGCATATATGACAATAATAACAAAATCTCTTAGAATTAAAATAGGCCACGTCGAGGCTGGACTTAGACTAAAAAAAGAAAAAACCATTGAAGAAATCTCAAGAAGAGCAATAGATAAATTTTCAAACCTTTTTTTTACAACTGAAAAATATGCAAATTTTAATCTGATAAATGAAGGCAAGACGAAAGAAAAGATTTTTTTTGTAGGGAATGTGATGATAGATTCAATTATTCAAAATATTGATGAAATAAAGAAGACAAGGTATTATAAAAAGTTGAATCTTAAGAAAAAAAAATACGCTGTTTTAACATTCCATAGGCATGAAAATATAACTAATAAAAATAGATTATTTTTTTTAATAAAAATTGCAAGAGAAATATCAAAGAAAATAAAGATTATTTTCCCTTTACACCCTGCTACAAAAAAAAGATTGTTAAAATTAAATTTATTCAATAAATTAAAAACAATAAAAAATCTTAAGATAATCTCTCCCTTAGGTTATAAAAACATGATAAATCTAATTTTAAATTCTAAATTTGTCATGACTGATTCAGGGGGTTTACAAGAAGAAACAACATTCTTGAAAATACCTTGTTTAACTTTAAGAAACGAAACAGAGCGGCCAATAACTGTTGAAATTGGAACTAATACTATTGTTGGTTTCGATATTAAAAAATTAAGAGATAGTATTGATAAAATTCTTATTGGAGAATATAAAAATGGAAAATTGCCAATGTTGTGGGATGGGAAAACTGCTAAAAGAATAATTAAAATATTAAAAAATGAAAATAATATTAACTAGTGATGTTGAGTTATGGAGTTGGAATGGAAATTTTGAGAAAGACATAGAAAAAGGTGTTTTAAAATTAGTTGAGTTAGTTGAAAAAGAAAAAATACCAATAACCCTCTTTATTTCTTTAAGCGATAAAGGATATGGAGATAAAAATTATAAATTTAAAATAAAAGAATTAATAAAAAAAATAAAATCAAAATATATTGAATTCGGAGCTCATACACACTGCAAGAATCTGTCATTAAAATTTCCTACAGATTCTGATAATTTAAAAGATTATTCAAAGATTGAAATTGTAGAAATATTAAGATGGTACAAAAAAGAAATAGAAAAAATAACAAATAAAAAAATAATAACCCATAGAGCAGGAAGTTACGCTATTCCTAATTTAAATTTGTTAAACGAGTGTTTTAACGATTTAGGATTGAAAATAGACAGCTCTGATATTTCAATTGAATATAGTAAGATGCTGAAATTAAGAAATCTAATTGAGATTCCTCCCGCAACAAATAAATTTTATTCTAAAAGCTTAAGAGTTTTTAGCCCAGAGCAAATGTCTCTTAAAGAGATGATAAAATTTTATGAAGAATCAAAAGAACAT
>CAZCCD010000011.1:0-23632 GCA_964497435.1 Candidatus Woesearchaeota archaeon
CTTAGCAACTCTGCCCCAACCTACTCCTCACTTCACTAACATCTTGATAATTTATTTGTCCAGTGCTATCAATATCTAAATGCCCTCTTCCTATTAATCCTTGTCCTTGATTATAAATTACTAAAGCCAAGTCAATTATATTAATGATTAAATCATCGTTGACGTCTGCTTGTTGACATGTCACAATTGGAATTCCTGGATTATATTCATGGGCTCCTATGTCTGGAGCAGAGCCGTACCATAATTTACAACCTGTTTGTGTTGGATCTATTGATGCTGAAACATTACAATGATATCCTGGAACTTTAACACCGCCATCGATGGCTGGAGAAGTTAAAGGATTTGGCCTTAAGAAGTTTGGATCGCCCGGAGTTGTGGACAAAAATAAGGGGTTGGTCTGCATAGAATTTAAATCCAACCCAGAAATTCCTCGATAAGTTGCTAAATTATAAAAAGTTCCCCCCCACCTAATTAAGTTGGAATCAATTGTATCAAAATAAATATTGTTGTCTGATTTAAATCCAACTAGATTACTTGGAGTAAGAATGTATAACATTCCCTTTTCAGGAGAAGGAGGATGCCATTCATTACTATAAATATTATTGAGATAAGAAAAGCCAAAAAAATTATCATTCGGATTAAATAACCAAAAACCTCTATTAGGTTTATTGTAAAAAACGTTATTAAATGTTGACGCATTAATCACATCATAAATACAAGGGCCGGCATAATTAGTATCGTCCTCCCAGAACATAGTAACAGTAAACCAAGGATAATATATCGCTCCAGGCTCGTCATAAATCACATTCTCATAGAACTGATTATTTTCTGATGGATAACCACTAGCACTAGAACAACCATCACGTATAGGGGTGTTTACATTATAGATTACATTTCGTCTTACAGTGCTTTTGCTAATTCCATTCTTGAAAACTATCCCATGACTATGATCATGAATTATATTGTCTTCAATGGTAGCATTTATAGTCCTATACAGTAAAATAGGTGCAGTATTAGCAGAACCTAAACTAGGATTCCACCCATCACCTCCAAAATCCTCTGCATATACGTGATGGAGTTCATTTCCTCTGATTATTAAATTATTAGTTCCCCAATATGCTGTTGAAATTCCACCATTATTGTCTCCTGATGAACCATAAACATCATGTATAATTAAATCTTGAAGAATAACATCGTTTGTGTGCCCTCTAATCCCTGACCAACCATTTGTGATTTCAAAATGATCTAAGACTAAACCAGCCACTATGCATACAGGCCTATGTAAACAGTGGCCTTCACTACATCTTACAGAATAAGCAGTATCAAATCCATTGCCAGTAATTATTGGCCTTGTGTAATCCGGATGGCCTTTTACAATTATTGGATTAGTAAAACTTCCTTGAGATCTTCTATCAGGCACTAAGGTTGTTGCAAGCCCATAGCAATCTCTTATCTGACCAGGATTAGGTCCGGCAGGACCTTGAATTCCCTGCTCATTCCAAACTCCTCCAAGAATTATCGCTGTCTGTCCTGGAAGAATGTCGTCATTAACTTTATCCATCGTTCCCCATGCAGTTGCAGGAGTCAATCCATTATTAGTGTCATTTCCAGAATTTGAAACATATCTGTAGTTTCCAGGAGCAGAAGGACATGAACTGTAATAATCTCCCCTAAACCAAACACCATTTGCTCCATTTCCAGTATCGCAGCAGTAGCCTGTTCCATCAGGATAGGTTTGAGAGCCGCAAGAGATGACAGCAGAAACATAACTTACACTAATTAAAAAAATTCCTAAAAATAAAATCAAAATCACAGCCCTTTTCATATCAATATTATAAGAATCATATATATAAAGTTAATTATAAGAAAGGACAAGAATAAAAATATTAAAAACAACAAAAATCAAGCAGCTGCTAACGCGGCGTCAATGACTTGTTGAAATGCGCTGTAAGGCTGTGCTCCACTGATTAATTTTCCATTTACGAAAGTTGCAGGAGTTCCTTGAACGCCATAGCTTTGTCCATCACTCAAGTCTTTTGCAACTTCACTTGCCATTTTTCCAGAATCCAAACAAGAATTAAAGTCTGCTGTATTTAATCCAAGTTGCTGTGCATAACTTTTCAAACTTGCAACATCTAGAGATTGCTGGTTTTCAAATAATTTGTCGTGCATTTCCCAGTATTTTTTCTGCTCTCCAGCACATTCCGCAGCTTCTGCAGCTTTCTGGGCCTGAGGATGTATGCTATTCAAAGGGAAATCCCTTATAACATATTTTGCTTTTCCAGTGTCAATATAATCTTTCTTTAATTGAGGATATGTTTGAGTGAATTGTCTCCCGCAGAAAGGACATTGATAGTCTGTGAATTCAATAATTGTTACAGGAGCATCTTCTTTTCCAAGAATCGCATCATCATCAATACTCACTTTTACTGCACTAGGTTCTGGTGCTGTCGGATTATTGACTGTAGGTGGTGCGACAGCTGCTCCAGTTACTCCAGAATTTTCTTTATTTCCTAATCCAAATCCTCCAGTAAATAAACTTACAACAAAAAGCGCTGCAAATATAAAGGCAGCTCCTTTCCAAAGAGAGTCTTTTTTCAAAGTTATTGTTTCTTCACTAACTTGAGTTGTTTTCTCCTCAATTTTTGTCTCTTGACTTTCTTCCATTTTACTGTAAGGGGAACTTGAAGTTCCTATTCATTTTAAAATTTCAAATATTCAACCTTTTTATATTTTTCTGTGTTCGTTGTCTTACCAATAAAAAAAGTGTAATACAAAGAAAATAAATAAAGCCAAGGTACTTACAGTTATGATTATTGATAACAATTTAACTTCTTTCCATAAATCCTCTTTTCTATCTTTGATTTCTTTTCCAAAAATGAAAATAAGTATTATAAAAATTAAGAATGCTAAAATACTTTTTGTTACCCAGTGATGCCCAGTTGGAATAGTTAATAAATCCTTAAATGGCTTTAATAATTCACCTAAAATTGTAATTAGAGTTGTTGCAATTACAACAACAATGCTCGACAAAATAATTGCTCTTATATTAATTTTCTTAATTTTCATTTTATCCTCCTAAGGCAGCCCTTGCTCCGCTTGAAACTGCGTAACCCATTCCAAGCATTAAAAGGCCGATTATAACTGTCATAAGACAAAGCAAAAGAACTGCTTTTTTTGCATTTCTATTTTCTGCCAACTCATTTCCATATTTCATTAACATTGCGAGAATCAATATTGACAAGAATGGAAGAAAAATAAAAATATGCTCTTTTGTTTCCATGAAAATTCCATGCGCCCAGGGCTGAGGCCCTTCTTTTATTATTGGCTTAACGTTTTTACCATAATCATCAACATAATAATATCCTCCTATAATCCATGAGAGAAAAATTAATAACACTCCAATAAGTGCGACTATTTTAGCCCTTTTTATTTTTCGTATATCTGGGTTTAATGTTTCAACAAATACCCAAATAAATGCAATCACTCCTAATTCCCCAATTGCTGCGTGAAGTCCGATAAGAGGGTTCACCATAAATTGTAAAAGAAAAATTGATTTATATAATTTGCTAGAAAGAAATAAAACTAACTTATGCATACTAATTGCTTAACTTTAGAGATTCACTGCTCTTCATATTAACATAAATCTTAGTAGTTTTGTATATTGATTAGATTCAAACTTTATTATTATAAAAATATCGTTAATATATGAATTAAAAAAGTAAATGTTAGGTTAAATGGTTATACTTAATGTGATATACAATTTCAAATATATAAAAATTAACTATTCAACATTTTCACTATTTCATTGATGTCTTCATCTGTGAAACCATGACTTTTAAACCCGCTTTCAAGGGTTTCATACTCTGAGAAATGGCATCCAGCGCATCCAAGTCCAACATCAACTAGTATTTCTGCTGCGTCTGGTTTTATTTTTACTATCTCATTCAATTTCATGTCTTTTGTTATCTTTCCAACTTTACCCACAGCATTCGCATTTATGTTTTTCTTTGTTTTTTCCATTTTTATCTTCTCTACATGGGCAATTTTTGTCATCATGTTCGCACTCATGATTCTTTTGTTTTTGTTTCATCTTAAAAAGATAGTTTTCTTAATTTCTCCACAATTTTATTTATTTTTTCCAAAACATGCTTAATTTCTTCTTCTGTTGTGTATTTGCTTAAACTCAACCTTAATGCACTTTCAACAGCAGAAAGTTTTAAACCTATTGCTTTTAATACATGGCTTGATTCATTGCTATGTGACGAGCAGGCAGAACCAGTTGAAGTATATATTCCTTCTCTCTCTAAATACCCTCCAATTGCTTCGCCTTCTATGTCATTAAAAGAGACATTGACATTATTACATAATCTTTTTGTTCTCGAGCCGTTTAAGTTAACATTTTTTATTTTTAATAAACCTTCAATTAACATGTCTCTTAATTTTTCCATTTTTTTAACATTTTTTTCATTAGAAATTTCAACAGCTTTTGCAAATCCAATAATTCCAGGTACATTTTCTGTCCCTGACCTAAGGCCTTTTTCATGCCCTCCTCCATGAAGCAAAGGAGTTATTTGTGTTCCTTCTTTTACATATAAAGCTCCAATTCCTTTTGGCCCGTGAATTTTATGAGCATTTAAAGTAACAAGACTAAGATTTTGTTTTTTTACATTTAAATCTACCTTAGTAAAACTCTGGCAAGCGTCTGTGTGAAATAAAACTTTTTTTTCTTTGCACAGTTTTCCTATTTTATCCAGGTCTTGAATTGTTCCAATCTCATTGTTTCCATGAATTATTGAAACTACAAGTGTTTTATCAGTAATAGCATCTTCTAAATCTTCTAATCTAACAAAACCCTCTCTATCAAGATCTAAATAAGTTACAGTAGCTCCTTGTTTTTCAAGCCATTTGCATGCATTTAATACACAATCGTGCTCGACTTTTGTTGTTATAATATGGTTTTTATCTTTGTTTGCAAAAAATGAGCCTTTCAAAGCCAGATTATTTGACTCTGTTCCACCTGAAGTGAAAAATATCTCTCTTGTGTTGCAGTTAATTGCCTTGGCTATTGTTTTTCTAGCTTTCTCAATTGCCTCTCTTGCTTTTTGTCCTATTTCATGGACAGATGAAGCATTTCCATATTTTTCGTTGAAATAAGGCAGCATTTCTTTTAAGACTTCATCATCAACCTTTGTTGTTGCAGCATTATCAAGATAAATTTGTGTCATGAATTAAGAAGACAGATAGAAATATATAAATGTTATTATCTCTTGATTTAGTTGCTGTCAAAAAATTTATATGGATTGATAGTTTTTATGGGGATTTATTTTAATCTGCTAACTCCAAAAATTCTTCTTTCTTTAAACCCGCTTGCCTTATTATTTCAAGCAAAGTCCCTCTATCTACCTCTTTATGTAATGGAACAACAGTTGTTTTCTTACCTTTATTATCTTCTTTTCTCATGAAAACATGACTCCCCTTTTGTCTAACTGTTTGAAACCCAATTTTAGAAAGAATTTTAAGGATATCATTACCTGATAATCTTGGAAGTTTTTCTCCCATTTGTCACCTCAAAGCTCGTAATAATCGCACTCTCATCACTAAACTCTTCAGGGAAACCTTCTACTTCAATATATAATTCTACAGCTTCCCTTAGATTATCCAGAGCCTCTTCAACTGTATGCCCCTGACTAACCACATCAACTTCAGGGCACAATGCAACATATTGTCTCTCTCCTTTTTTTATAACAGCTGTTAATTTCATAAAACTAAACAATATCTATAATTTATATAATTATCGTTTCTATGAAAATCATATCCTTCTTCTCCTCAACAAATTAGCATTACTAACAACAGTTATGCTTGATAAAGCCATTGCAATTTCTGCTATAATCGGATGTAACAATCCAGCTACTGCAACAGGAATTGCGATAACATTGTATGAAAATGCCCAGAATAAGTTTTGTTTTATTTTAGAGAATGTTGCTTTGCTTAAATTTATTGCCTGAACAACTCCAACTAAAGAGCCCTTTGCCAAGACTAAATCACCTGCTTCTATAGCAATGTCTGTTCCTGTTCCCATTGCGATTCCAACATTGCTTTGTTTTAGCGCAGGAGCATCATTAATCCCATCTCCAACAAAAGCCACCATAGATTCTTTTTGTAGCTCTTCGATTTTTTTGGCTTTATCTTCTGGAAGAACATTTGCTATAACCTCTTTAATTCCAACTTGTTTCGCAATTGCCTTAGCTGTCCTCTCATTATCTCCTGTTATCATTATTGTTTTATATCCTTGGCTATTAAGATAAGAAATTGCTTTAACAGAATCATCTTTTACAGCATCTGCAATACCAATAATTCCTAATGCTTTTTTATTTTCAGAAACAATTATTGTTGTACACCCTTTATTTTCAAATTCTTCAATTTTTTTAACAAACTCTTTCAAAGGAATATTTTTTTCTTTCATCAATAAAGAATTTCCTATGACAATGCTTTTAGTTCCTATTTTTCCTTCGACACCTCGACCTCTTAAAATCTTGAAATTTTTTACTTCTTTATATCTCTTTAATTCAGAATATTCAACAACAGCCTTAGACAATGGATGCTCGCTTAATTTTTCCAGGCTTCCTGCAATTTCCATCATATAACTTTCTTTTACTTTACTGTAAACATCTCTGACTTCTGGTTTTCCTTTTGTTATTGTTCCTGTCTTATCAAAAACAATTATCTTTATTTCCTTCATTGTTTGAATAGCCTCTCCTTTCCTGATTAAAATTCCTCTTTTAGCACCCATTCCAGAGCCAACAGTTAATGCTATTGGAACAGCTAATCCTAATGAACAAGGACAGGCAATGACTAAAACAGCGACAGCAACTCCTATTGACCTTGATAAATTGTCTACAAAAACAAACCATCCTATAAAAGTTAAAACAGACAACACTAAAATTATCGGGACAAAAATGCTTGTTATTTTATCAGCGAGTTTTTGTATCGGGACTTTTGTGCTTTGAGCTTCTTCTACTAATTTAATAATATGTGCAAGGAAAGTGTCACTCCCTATTTTTGTGGCTTTAACGTATAATATTCCGTCTTGATTTATCGTCGCTCCTATGACAGGACTTTTCACTCTTTTTTCAGCAGGCATGCTTTCTCCAGTAACCATAGATTCATCGACAGCACTCTCTCCTTTAACAACAATTCCGTCTGT
Source organism: Candidatus Woesearchaeota archaeon (assembly GCA_964497435.1). GTDB lineage: Archaea > Nanobdellota > Nanobdellia > Pacearchaeales > GW2011-AR1 > CAZCCD01. The sequence continues at coordinate 7,208 of CAZCCD010000011.1, forward strand.
AGGAATTTTCTCTCCTGGCTTTACAATCATTACATCTCCAATTTTAATTTCCTCAATAGATATCTCAATCTCTTTTTTCCCTCTTAAAACAGTTGCTTTTTTAGCTCCTAATTCAAGGAGTTTCATTATTTCTTGTGAGGCTCTTCCGCGAGCTTTAGATTCAATGTATTTTCCAGTAATGAATATAGCCATGATTGCTGCGCTAACACCTGAATAATCAGCCACAAATCCAAACAATGCAAAAACTCCAGTAAGGTAAGCAATGAATGTTCCCAGGGCAATCAAAGAATCCATGTTAAAATAAAAAGTAAACAATCCTCTGAATCCGCCTTTTAATGTATTAAATCCAAAAATAAAAACAACTGGAAACCCGAAAATTAAAAAGAATAAAATAGTAATTGTTTCAGAAAAAATTTCCATTCCAAAAATCCTTGTAAAGAACATTGCAATCATGATTGGAATTCCAAAAATCCAGGCACCGATGAGTTTTTTCTTCCAGCTTTTTATTTCAGTGTCTTCAACAGGCTTTTCATGATGATGTTCATGATTCATTCCACTCATTTCATGTTTTTTGTGATTCTGTTTCATTTTGTGATGCTCGTGCATGTTATGATTTTTCATTTTTTATTTATTTTTAGATTTAATTAATTCTGCATTATCAAAATCTTGTTTAGTTAGTAAAACATATTTATGAACAGATTTTATTAAATAATTACTTCTGGAAAAGGGAGCATTTCTTTTTCTTTCATAATAAGTGTATAGAATTGTTTTTACCTCATTTTCTTCTAAATTTTTAATAACCGGGACAAAATCACTGTCTGATGCAATTAGAATTATCTTCTTTATTATAGGAAACTTTAAAGGAACACTCATTAAGTCCATGGCTAAGAGAATATCAACACCCTTCTGCTTATATTCAAATTTGCCATCAATCTTTAATCTTTGACATCTACCTTCTCTAACTATAATATCTCTTTTTCTTAATTTATCGATAAATCTGTCATAACCATCTTTTTTTCTTTCTTCATCTTTTGATGGAATTGGACTCTGAAAAGGCGGAGCAGTATAATAATAGATTCGTTTGCAAAATAGTTTTTGTTTTTTAGCTAGATTTATTGAAAAAGTGATTAAGTCATATACAAGATATTTTCCTTTTCCGAAATGACTTGATAATTTTGAAAGAAAATTTGAATCAATAAAAACCAAGGTTTGCTTTATTTCTTGAAAAAAAGACTCATCTGGCGACCCTTTCGGATCACCAGGGAGCATGTTAATATTATTATGTTCTAGATGTTTATAAACATTTCTATTAATTTCAACTTGTGAATTCATTACATCCACGGCGAGGATACCCAGACTTTCAAGTTTTGGGAGGAATCGTCGTCCTCAAAGTTTAGTTTTGATAAATGATAATATGTAAAATTATGATTATACTCATAGTCCAGTCTACTATTATGACTATCTGCAATTATTTGATTAACCCGTGTTTTTTGCATTAACATTTTGTTTTGTTCTTAGATACCTCGCGCTTTAGCGCGGGGTTGTTCATTTTTTATCCTTTTTCAAAGCCAGTTGTCTTATATCCGGCTCTTTTAACAGCTTTCTTTAATTCTTCTTCAGAAACTTTATCATCTGCTTCAACATAGCCTTTTTTCATCATCAAACTCACAGAAGCGTTTTTAACTCCTTGCACTTTTTTCAGACTTTTTTCAATGTTGCTCGCACAAGACGCACAATGCATTCCTGATATTGTTATTTTTACTTTTTTCATTTTTTATAACTCCTTTTAGAATTTATATTTTTAATTAAAAAGACAATTACTAATATTAATAAAATTGTTATCAAAGTTAAAGGAATATAATTAAGCAAACTTGGTTTATTTTGATTGTCATAATAATATGCTCTTCCTGTAATACTATTCATCATATTATTGCTCATCATCCCCCCACCCATCATGCCGGTATTGCCTCTATAATAATCTAGGGAATTTCTACAATAAAAATTTATCCCCATATTTATGTGAACTTGTCTTAAACTTTCAGAGCCTTCTCCACCCATCATAGCATCCATTCTTTCGTGGGCTTCTCCAGGATGAATTTGCTCCATATAATAATCTCCAAGAATTTCTAACTGATCATATGAAAGTTCATCACATGAAATTTTGCTATTTATTATTTCCTGCGCTTGTTTAAATATTGCTTCATGATCTTCTTCTACATCTTCCACAGCACTAACTAATAAAATCATAGACATTAAAATCAACACTACAACTATTTTTCTATTTTGCATTTTCATTATATTTTAATCGCGTATTTAATTATTTTTATATTACAACTTTTATATTTTGAACACCACTCTTCGCATTTTTTCGCTAATTTATTAGTCTTGTAAAACATTTTACATTCCTCACACTGGTAAACTCGGTTATTATCTCTTAAAATTGATTTGACCATTTTTATTCATATTTCAGGCATTTTATTTTCTATGGTCTGATTTTTGTATTTGTTTAACCAGCCAAACTATTCCTAGTATCATTATTATTGTTATAAGTATCATAAATATCCAGCCAAAAATCCAACTTCCTGTTCCGTAATAGCCAGACATCATTCCCCCTCCGTACCAAGGCCAGCCCATCATTCCAAAGCCAAATCCTCCAAATAATAAAAACGCGAGTATAACAATTATCACTATGATTAGAGTATTATTGTCTTTCATGTTCTAAACCTCCTTACAAATGCCATCTTGGCGTTTGTTGGCAGAAAATTTTTAAATTTTCTAGTCTCATGATTTATATTTTTCATGGTTTTTAAAATATGCACACAGTGTTGTAACATATGTTTTTCAATTATTTCCATTAATGGTTTTATGGTTTCTTTATTTAATTCATAATACCTAAATTTTCCATTTATTTCATCATTAACAAAACCGCATTTTTTTAATCTTGAAAGATTATGAGAAACAGAAGTTTGATCCATTTTTAATTCTTCCATGATTTCTGTAACATTTTTCTTGCCTTTCCTTAAAAAATTAATTATTTTTAATCTTGGTTCAGAAACTAAAGTCCCAAAAAAAATCTTGTATGCCTCATATAATTCATTTTCATCAAAACCTTCTTTATGTATATGGTGTAATATGCTTTTATTTATCATATGATTATTTAATACATATTACTATTTAAATGTTTTGTTTCAACATTTAAATTCAAAAATTAGTAAGCAAATGACCTTAACACCTCTTAACATGCCTGTCCCACACTGACCACGCTTGGACAGAGGGAGGTTGTAAACCTCTTTTCATTTTATTTTTTAATTACCAATACCAAGCTTCCCCCCTTATAAGTATTTCTCTTAAATAAGTTAATAGATTATATAAAGTTAATTATTATAAAAAGAATTTATTTCCTTAACCTCTAAGTTTCATTAGAAGAGAAGTGTAGTATTTAGGGCTAATATAATAACCTAAACCAATAAGTTTATTTATTAGTTGAATAGCTTCTTTTTTTGATATAAAGTTACTTTTAACAGCCATTAAAATAATTGTGGTTGTTCTTATTGTTTTTATGTTGAAAGAATTTGCAATTTTATTCCCTAAAGCGTCATCTATTATCAGCGTATCATTTTTCTCTCTTGCAAGATTAATTGCTGAACCTTCACCTTTTCCAATTTCTAAATTTATTTCTTTTTTAGGATTTTCTATTTTTATCCAATTTTCTTTTATTGCCTGAAACAGGGATTTTGAATCGGGTTTATCTCCAATTAAAATTTCTTTTTCAACATTAGAAGGAATTATTATATTTCTAAAAAGTTTTTTGAGAAGTTGAAGTTGATTTATTTTAGCAAGAAAAATAAGTGGGGATGAGTTAGATATCATTCTAACATTTTTAAGTCTTTTTCAAGACTTTCCTCTGAATAATCTGTCCAATCTATATTTCTTTCTTTTATTACATCAAGCATTTCCCATATTGATATTTCAGATTCTTCTGCAGCCTTTCCGAGAGAAATTTTTCTTTGTGATAATAATTCAAGTGAGTTTTGAATTTTCCATTCTCTTAATGCATTATACAAAAGTCTCCTAATAACCTCGCTTCTATCTGCTTTCCATATTCTCTCAACTTTTAAAAGCTCTTTTTGAGTTTTTTCATCTAATCTAACAGATATTGTAGACGCCATTTTAATTTTGTATTGTATACAATATACTATATTGTACATGTTTTTAAATCTTTCTATAATTCATTCTTCTTTAACATCCTAAAGCTTATCAACAAAATAATAACAACCAAGATTTGAATCTCAATTCCCTTAAAAGGCAATGCAGCAAAAGTGAAAGTTAATCCAAATAAGCTTAATATCAATGGGAATAAGCCAGTAACACATAAAGGGCAGACACCAACAATCAACCCTCCGACAGTTCCGACACCCGCAGTCGTAATTCCTTCTTTACATTTTTCTCTCTCTTTGTATTTTATATAAGCCAGAACAGAATTTACAGCGACTAAAAATCCGATAGCCAGTGTTAATAATATCGACACTCCTAATTCCAACCAGTTAACAGTGCTGGCATAAATTATTATTAGTTTAAGTGTGTTATAGAAACCACTAAGCAAGATATTTAGAATTATGTAAACTAAAAATATTAAAATAGTCCAGTAGAGATATGGTTTTTTAAAAACTCTTTTCATTTTTTAAATTATAATAGTTTTAGAAGATTGTCCAAATTTAATTCAGCTTGATTCATAATGCTTTTTAATGTTCCTTTGGCTAATTCTTTATGTAATGGAACAGGAATAGTTTTTTTTCCTTGAGAAGTTTGTTTAATCATAACAGCATGACTTCCTCTTATTCTAGAATGGACAAAACCTATCTTTGAAAGAACTTTTATCATCTCTTTACCTGATAATACTGGAAGTTTTGGCATTTTTTGTTATTTCAACAATCGAAAATAATGGCACTCCTTCGTTTTCCAACTTTTCATAATCTTCCGGCTGTTCTTCCAAATATAATTCAATAGCCTCTTTTATATTAGCTCTAGCTTCATCTATATTTTTACCTTGACTAACGACTCCTAATGTGGGGCAGTGAATTACAAAAACATCACTTCCATCACTTAATTTTTCTTTATTAATTACAACTTCAATAATATATTTTTCCATAGAAAATTAATACTTATCATCTATTTAAACTTTTAGATCACTCAACAACCAAAGTCCCATAACCCATTCCCATTGAGCAGGTAAATCTAAAGTTTCCTTTTTGCGTCGGCGTGAAAACTATTTTATCATTAGGGGTTTTAGCATATTGTGAAACACCAAGATCTTTTATGGTGAATGCCCTTAAACAGCCTGTAACGCTTTTATCAAGAGTTATCTCAACAGCCTGGTTTGCTTTAACATTTACAGTATTTGGAAAGTAATTATAATTTTTCGTGCTTAAAACAACTTTTTGAACTTCACCTTTAACAACTTCTGGAGCAACATCTGTTACAATGGAATTTCCAGTAACTGTATTTCCATTGCCTGATTTGGCAAATACAAATCCTCCGGCTAAAATTAACATTACTATTATACCTATGACAAATGTTGAATTTTTCATGTTATTTAATCTCTTTTTATATATTTAAATGTTTTTGTGAAACTGGTTTCAGGGAGATTTTATGAGATTTATTCTGAAAGAGTGATTCGAGAAGGGGAAAACATTTAAATACTATAGATAACTATAGGTAACTATGGTAACAACAATACAAATAGACGAACATACGAAGAGTTTATTGAACAAATTAAAAGTGCATCATAGGGAATCTTATAATGAACTGCTTAGACGTTTAGTTAAAGCCTATCAGTCTCATGCTGGAAAAGAGGAATTAGTTGAAACACTTGAAATATTATCTAGCCCAGAAACAATGCGCGAAATTGCCGAAGCTCTTGAAGCTTATGAGTTAGGAAAGGGTAAATCATTGAAACAGATTAGAAGAGAATTAGGAGCTTAAATGTATGAAGTTATTATTCAGCATCCAGCAGAGAGATTTATTAAAAGTCTGAAGAAAGAAGAACAGACAAAACTTTTGGATCATATTGAACAATTGGAGAAAAATCCTCGTCTTGGAAAGGAGCTGAAAGGAAAATTGTCTGGATTAAGAAGCTTAAGAGTTGATACGCAGGAAAACACTTATAGAGTTATTTACAAAATTGAAGAGATTAAATTAATTGTGCTTGTATTGCATGCAGGATATCGTGGCAATATCTACAAAAAGGAAATTAGGAAATAATGTAACATTTACTTAAAGAACTCCAGATTTCACCCAAATATCGCGCTTCTCGGTCCAAAAACTATTAACCAAGTTGTTAAAACTATCAATATAAATGTTAGTGCAATTGTTAAAAAATGATCTTCTTTTTTCTGCCTCTCATTTTCTTTCATCTCTTTGTAAATCATGTAATTTAATCCAAGCATTACAACCGCAGAAATAACAAATGAAATAATCCCGGCAGTTTTTAAATTATTGTCATTAAGAAGCATGAATGAAGTCATTGCTCCCATTAATCCTCCCATGAATCCAGCCATTATTCCTTCCATTGCCCCCATTATACCACAACATCTTCCACTCCAAACTCCAAGGGCAATCCCAACAAAAACTCCATAAAATCCTCCGATAAACATTCCGTTTGTAGATGAAACGAAAAATCCAAGTAAAAATCCAGATATCATTCCAATTGTCATTCCAACCATCATTCCTGACATGCAAGCCATTTCCTTGTAAGCCCTAACTTGCCTCACAGCAGGCATTATCAAAGAAATGCTTAAGGCTGAAAACAAAAGATAATAACCATATTTAGGAATGCAGTTTTCAATATACCTTAATTTAAAAAAATAAGCAATTGCCAAAAATAAAAAAGCAGTTGACATAGAATAAAAAATAGTCTTAATTAATTCCCCTTCTACCCTGTTCCCACTTAATTCTTTAGTAAATTCTTTGAATGACATTTTAATAAATTTGTTACCATCTATCTTTAAATCTTTCGCTTTTAAAATTAAAAAAATTTATTTAATTAAACCTCCATCTGCAGGAATTGTTCCAGATATAAATATATGAATCTTATCTTCATCATAATTCTCTAGGATTTCTATTTTATTTAACTTAGTCAAAGCTATTTTTGCATCCATGCCTTTAAATGGAGCTACATAGACGTAATCATATGTTTCTGCAAAAGCTTCTAATTTAGGAATTAGGTCTTCTTCACATATGTAATCTTTACAATTATAATTTATGACGACTCCTGGTTTTCCTCCTTCAATGCCATCCATGTGCTCAAGCATGTGTTTTTGAACTTCTATCCTCATCGGCTCTTTTAACACATGAGATGGAGGATTAACTTCTATATGTCCTATTATATCTGTAGGGGGTAGTGTCTGACCACTAGTAAATGCAAACATAAAAAGCCAAATCACTAATCCAATGACTAAAATAAAAACCCCCCAATTCCTAATTTTTTTAATAGGAATAGGTTTTTTCTCTTTCTTAATATTTTTGGAATGTTTATCCCGATTATGATGTTCTAAGCCCTCCAGACTGGAAAATGTTCTGTCACAAATTTCACATCTTGGTTTTTCTTTATCTTTTTCCATTTCAATCTCCAGAAACTCCTTCTATATGTCCCGGACCCCCGCAACCGTCTTCCAAATCCCAAACTTCTGCAATCTGTTCTGCTGTAAAACCTTCTTCAACAATAAGATATTTAGCTTGTCCTTCAAAAGCATACCATCTCCAACATTTACAACAACAAGGCCCTCCTTCATGCGATAAGCCAACAGCTTCATCATAAATTTTCTGTTGTTCAGAAGTTAATTTAATGTTTTTTTGATAATCTAAAAGCTCATCAGCCAGCTCTCTCGGAATATCATAAGGATCTGAAGGTATTTTTTCAATTTTGCTGTATTCTTTTAAACCTTCGAGTTGTTCCTTATATCTATGCAAATCCATCTCACTACAACAAGCTCCTTGAAGTTTATCAACATTTATGTTATCTAAAAAATCCGGACCAGCGCAAAAATTGCTATTAGCTGAGTTTAATCTTGCAAATTTTGCTTCTAAAGTTTCGGTAACAAAAGGTTGAATAGTAGAAACAATTGATAAAGATTGGTTATAAAAGAAAAAGTAATAGCCTAAACCAATCATAATAAAAAACACGGCAAATGTTGAATACAATAGTAAGGTTTTCCTTTTTATAATAATTATTCTTTTATTCGTAAGTTCTTTATTTCTTTCTTCCATACTTTTATATAATTTTTCTCTTTTAATAAGTTATGTTTAAAAATAAAATAAAAATAAATAAAATTTTCTTAGGCCAACTCTGCATCAATAACTTGTTTGAAGGCTGAAAATGGCTGTGCTCCGCTTAATGGTTTGTCATTAATGACAAAGTAAGGTGTTCCCTGTCCTCCAGCAGCTTGTGCGTCTGATAGATCTTTTTGGATTTCTTGTTTGAATTTTCCAGAATCAAGGCACTCATCGATATTATATCCAATATCATTAGCCCACTTTTTTAAATCAGCAGATGTGAATTGAGCTGTTCCTCTTACAGGCCCTGTTATTGGGTCTCCACCATCTAATTTGTTGCCTTCTTGGAAAATTTTGTCATGCATCTTGAAATAAGCTTCATCATCCCCTTTAGCAGCGTCTCTTACACATTCTGCAGCTTCAGCAGCAGGCTCTGCCGCAGGATGGATACTTGTCAATGGAAAGTCCCTATAAACAAATTTAACCTTGCCTGTATCAATATATTCTTTTTTTATTGATGGCAAAGTTTCTGTCCAAAACTTTCTGCAGAAAGGACATTGATAATCACTAAATTCAATTATTGTTACAGGAGCATTTTCATTTCCTAAAACAGGATCATCATCAATACTTGCTTTTACTGCACTAGGTTCTGGTGCTGTTGGATTATTAACTGTTGGTGGTGCAACAACAGCTCCTGTTACTCCAGAGTTTGTATTATCTCCGAAACCAAATCCTCCAGTAAATAAGCTTACAACAAAAAGCGCTGCAAAGATAAAAGTCCCTGCTTTCCATAAAGTGTTTTTACTTATAGTAACAGTTTCTCCTTCTTCAATTTTTTTTGTATCTTCTTCCATTTTTTACTCTTACCTCCTTACAACTTTATGATAATAAAGGTGTTATGCAGAATCTTTGATTCTAGCTTTCAGTTATATCTAATTTCTTTTTTGGAATTTTACAAACATACATTTCTTTTGTTATTTTTGTGATGGTAAATCCTAAAATTAAAATTGCCAGAACTGAAATTTCCAACCCATCATAAGGCAAAAAAGCCAGTGCTCCAGCACCTAAACCCAAGACAGTTGCCAAGCCAATTCCGCAAGCAACGCATCCTGGAATTAATGCGCCGAGGAAAACACCAACACTACCAACAACCCCCAATTTCTTACTACCTTTAAAATTTACTAGTTTAGTTTTGTAAATTATCAAACTAAATAACATCCCAAATAAAATGCTGATAATTACCAAGCTTACAAAAGAACTGAACAAAATTAAATTTTTAAATCCAAAAAAAAGTGTTATAAAAAATTTTAATGTTCCAAAAAAACCAAGACTCGAATAAAATTTAATTAAGCTTTTCCAATTAGCAATTAAAACATTAAGAGAATAAAAAGCAACTGCTATAACTATTGCGAGGAAAGGATATTTCCAATTGCTAAATATCTTTTTCCACGTATTTAAAATATTGTTCACCTTCATTTAATATTACATTAAAAATAAAGTATATATGTCTAGTGTCTGAACACAAGCCAAAAAAATGCCTAAAAAGCCCAAATTTAAGGGAATTACCGTTCATGGAGGGGAAATTCCTAATAATTAGCTCCATCAATATAAACAGAAATTCTTTTCGCCATATTAAAATTCCCAGTGTTCAACACAACTGGGATACAGTGCGGGATGTCCGAAGACTTAAGGCATTCCCTGATACCTTAATATATTTAAAATATGCAATTATTTAAGCTTTTCTAGCAATTCTGTCCCAATCTTATTCATAATTTTTCGGACATATTTTATCTATAATTTCATTTATTTTGTAATAACCATTTCCAAAGTGGAATGAATTTTATTGTTTTATCTTTTTTGTCTATATTTTTTGTTATTAAAATCATTTCAACTTTCCTTTTTTTGAACTCTTTTCTGAATTCAAGCAGTGATTCAATCTCTCTATCTGGAACTTCATCAGTGAAAGAAACATTAATAGCATTAAGAGAATTGTCTTTGTTTTTGACTATAAAATCAACTTCATATTTATTCTGCCAATAATAAATGTCTTTTTCTCTTGCTACTAGCTCAATAAAAACAGTATTTTCAGCCAGTTTTCCCTCATCTTTTGAAAATTTGAAACTAACAGCATTTCTTAATCCGTTGTCTATACAATATATTTTTGAGGGTAATGTTTTCTGTTCTTTAAATGAATAGGAAAAATGATCTATTGTGAAAAATAAAAATGCTTCTTTAAAATAAGATAAATAATCTTTTATCGTGTCATAAGATATGCCCAAAGAGCCTCTTAGATTTCTCAATGAAATTAAACCTGTAAAATTAGTCATAAAATATAATGCCAAATCTTTAGTCTTTTTAACATTTAAATCATATCTATCAACTATGTCTTTGTATAGTATATCATCAAAATATTGAGACAAGACCCGCATCTTAAAATCTTCTGGTTTAAATACTATTTCTGGAAACCCTCCTTGATTGAGATACTTTTTCAACAATCTTACAATTGAAATCCTTGTTTGGTCGAGAATTACACCTTTACTGAGCTTATTTTTATTAATTTCTACTTTGTTAAACTCAAGATATTCATCAAATGTTAAAGGCATTACTTCAAAAGTTAAGTTCCTGCCAGTTAATAATGTAGAGTATTCTTTTTTTAGCAGGTAAGAACATGAACCAGATATAACAAATTTTATGTCTTTTTTTAAATCATATTTCTTTCTAATCCACAATTCCCATCCCTGCTTCCTGTGTATCTCATCTAAGAATATATAGGCTTTTTTATCATTATTTAAATTCTCTCTATAACTCTCGTAAACATCATCGAGAGAATCTTTTGTGAGTTTTTTATCTTCAAGATTAATAAAAAGTATTTGTTCAGGTTTTACCCCTTTTTTAAGCAAACTATCAATCATCTGATACATTAAGGTGCTTTTTCCAGACCTTCTAACTCCGGTTATTACGGTTATCTCTTTAAGTTTTATTGAATCAATCAAACTGCTATATCTTGGTCTAGGCTTGCCTCTAAGTTCCTCTACCGTTTTCTCATTTTCCCACCAAGGGTTCCATTCATTTAATTTCTCTATTTCCATGTTACATTATAGTGTAACATAAGTATATAAATGTTACGGTAAGACGTAGCATATTTCTAGCAACTCTGCCCTAGATTATTTAAAGTTAATTGTGAAAATGAGGGCATTAAAAATTTTGGGATATTAAATAGAAACATTTATATAGTAAAAATATTTAGTAATAGTAATAAAACTACTAAAATATAAGAAAAATGCAACTTAGTAAACTTGAGAATATAGCATATGAGACTTTGAAAAAAAATAAGTTCATAGTTTTTAGAGTTAAGGACTTATGCTTGTTAATGGGAATAAAAAAAACAAAAACATATAATATAATAAAATCTCTAAAGAAAAAAAATGCAATAAAAATACTAAAAAAAGGGTTATTCTCTTTTAATGATGTTGATGATTTTGTGCTAGCTACGTCTGCCCATTTTCCTTCCTACATTTCTTTTTGGTCAGCTTTAAACTATTATGGATTCACAGAAAATATGCCAAAAAAAATATTTCTTGCTACAACAAAATACTCTAGGGAAATTAACAACTTCAAATATGCAACAATCTCTAAAAAAAGATTTTTCGGATATTGTAGGATAGGTGAAATTATTATTGCAGAAAAAGAAAAGGCAATTGTTGATTCTCTCTTATTACCTAAGTATTCTGGAGGTATAAAAGAAATAATTAAATGTATAAAAAATTCATCAAAGGAGATAAATATAAAAAAATTAATAGATTATGCTGAAAAAATGCAAAGCAAATCAGTTTTGAGAAGATTAGGATATATTCTTGAAACTAGTGGAAAGAAAGGGGGTTTAAATAATATTAATAAAAAAATTGGACAGGGATATGAACTTCTTGATCCAAATCTTAAAAAAAGAAACAATTTTAATAAAAAGTGGCTTTTGGATATTAATATTTAAGATGATAACAGTAGAAGAATTAAAAGAGATAAAGGAGCGAAGAAAAACCAACCTTTATTATGAAGAAAAAGAGTATTTTCAGTATATTTTTCTTAATGCAATTTCTAAATATCCAAAAAATTTTGTTTTCAAAGGAGGAACTTGTTTGAGAATTTGTTATGGGCTTGAAAGAGCATCAGAGGATTTAGATTTTAGTACCAACCTAAATTTATCAATGATAAAAAGAATTGTTAAAAAATGTTTAAGAGATTTTGATTTGTTGAATATAAAATACAGGATTTATTCTGAAAAAGAATTTGAAGGCAATTTAAGAATAGAAGTAAGGTTTGAAGGCCCTTTATTTTCAGGAAAACAAGCTTCAACAAACACATTAAAAATAGATTTCAACAAAAAAAAGGTAAAGAAAAAAAACGTAGTAGTCGTGCAGAAATTATTTTCAGATATCCCTCTTTTCAGTTTGTTAGTCATGGATGAGGGGGAGATTTTAACAGAAAAGGTAAGGGCATTAATAAATCGGAGAGAATCAAGAGATTTATATGATATATGGATTCTTTTAAAGAAAGGAGTCAAGATAGACAAAAAACTCCTTGCTGAAAAATTAAAAGAAGAAAAATCCAGACTCTCTAATCTGAAACTTCCTGAAAAAGAAGAGTATGAAAGAGACTTAAACAATTTGGTTAATATTCTTCCAAGATATGAACAAGTAAAAAAAGAAGTTTTAGAAGCTTTAAATATAGCTAAGTTATCTAAGAATTAATAAAGAAATTATCTCATTTTTAACATGCTTGTCCTAATCTATTCCTAACTTCACTAACATCTTGATAATTTATAACAGAGTCTTGACTATTAACATTTAAATGAGCTCTTCCTGTTAATGGTTGGCCTTGATTATAAATTACTAAAGCTAAATCAATGATGTTTATGATTAAATCGTCGTTGACGTCTGCTTGTGCACATGTTACTATGGGTGTTCCAGGGTTATACTCGTAAGCTCCAATGTCAGGAGCAGAGCCGTACCATAATTTACAACCTGTTTGTGTCGGATCTATTGATGCTGAAACATTGCAATGATATCCTTGAACAATAATACCAGCGTCGATGGCTGGAGAAGTTAAAGGATTTGGCCTTAAGAAATCAGGAGATGAAGGATTTGTTGAAAGGAACATTGGATCTTGTTGTTTTGAATGTTCATCTAAACCATTCGGAGGAAAAATGGTTCTGGACACTGATTGGTATTGGGGTAAATCATAAAGAGATTCGGTGGGCTCTACCCATCTTACTACTTCGTTACCATCTCCAAAAGAAGGGTCATCAAAAAGTATATTATAATCTGATTTAAATCCAGGCAAGTCGGATGGGTTCACTATAACTAGATTTTCTCTATTTAAGTAATATCCTAAATTTGATACTATATTATTGAACCAAGAAACATTCTCATGCCGGGCATTGAAGCTATAGATATGTAATCCAGAGCCCCTTCCGTTATACACAATATTGTTAAACGCGCTGGAATTTTCAATCGGATGTCCGAAAGTCGCACACTCTCCAGGAGTCCCTGCCTCATAAAATATAATTCCAGTATCAATGTCAATTGCTCCTGTAGAGTATATTATATTTTCATAAATCTGATTATCCCTGGCTCTTCTATCATTTGTATCATCTCCAAAACCTGCCCAGGCTGCACACCATAATATTATATTTTCTGAAACATCATAGAGAGTGTTTCTTCTAACAATAATTTTGGAATCCATCGCTTTCAGAAAAATTCCAGTCATGATGTCATGAATTATATTATCTTCAATCAATGCATTTGTTGTTCTATAGAGTAAAATGCCTCCCCTATAGCTAAGGGTTGGAGCCCATACACTATCGTCAGGATTTTCATCATAAATTTTGTATATCTCATTCCCCCTAATTACTAGATTATAATTAGCTTCATATCTAAAACTAATCCCTGCATCATTATTTCCGCTATTTCCATAGGTATCATGAATAACCATGTCTTGAATTGCGACATTTGACACACCACCTGCTATTATACCGCCATATGAATCAGTAATCTCTAAGTAGTCTAAAGTTGTATAAGCACCAATACAAGCTGACCTATGAAGGCAATGACCGGTTCCATTTTGGTCTAATGAGCCACACTGAACTGATTGAGGAAATGGAGAATTAAATCCGCTTCCCTTTAATATAGGTCTTGGGTAATCTGGGTGACCTTTCACAATAAATGGGTTTGAAGCTGTTGCTGTTCTATCAAGTCTTAAAGTAGCTGCAATTCCTCCTGATCCACCGCCACAGTCTCTATACTGGCCAAAATTTGGCGAGGAAGGACCCAAATCGCCCTGCTCATTCCAAACTCCTCCTAGGATTATTGCTGTCTGTCCAGGCAAAAGATCGTCATTAACTTTATCCATGGTTCCCCATGCAGTTGCAGGAGTCAATCCATTATTGGCGTCATTTCCAGAATTAGAAACATATCTGTAATTTCCAGGAGTAGAAGGACATTGACTATAATAATCCCCCCTAAACCAAACACCATTTGCTCCGTTTCCTTGGTCACAGCAATATCCACTTCCATCAGGATATGTTTGGCTTCCGCAACTAATCACGGCAGAAACATTTTGTGAGAGATTTACAATTACAAAAGAAATTAAAACAAGCAAAATCACCAGCTTTTTCATTTTTTTTAATTGTTAATACCAAGCTCCCCCCTTATAAGTATTTCTCTTAAATAAGTTAATAGATTATATAAAGTTAATTGCAGTTTGATAATCTCAATATTCACTAACACTTTTGCTTCTTTTCTTTCTAATAAAAAATACTCCAACAGAAGCCGCAACAACGACTAAAACAAAATAAAACGCCCAGGATTTAAATAAACGTCCAGAAGTTAAAGCATTAATAACTCCTCCTGTAAATCTGAAAAAGCCATTTTGATTTTCATTTTCATCAAATTCTAAAGTTTCATTTAAAGAATTGTTATTTTCAGGCGGATTATTTATTTCAAAACCAACAATACCAACATTTCCTTGAGAAGAATCATTTTTATTTATAATAGTTCCACCACCCCCACTACTAGAACCAGTGTCAGAACTACTTGAACTAGAGCTTGAAGTTGAAGAAGGATTTATTGTAAGAGAGCCGTTAGTAATTGTCACTCCAGGAATTCCAACACTCTGATTTGTTATAGTTGAATTAACCCAGATAACATTATCAATATTAATAATTGAGCTTCCTGGAGTTAAAGCATTAAATGTTATGACAGAAAAACTTCCGTTCTTGTAAATTCCTGTCTGCGAATTTCTAACAGTGTAAATACTTATAATTCCTGGTGAAAGCTCGTAATCAAATATTGTTGAGTCTAAACCACCATTGTTAAGTAAATTTCCTTCAACAACATTAACTACTGAAAGTAGTGATGGATTAAAATTAATAGTATATTCAATTCCATAAATATCACTTATGCTTTGATAAACATTTCCTTTTATCTCAACATTAAAATTATTTCCTTGCGTGACACTACTTGAAGACGGATCTATAAATATCTCATTCGCATAAACTAAATTCGTGGTTAAAAAAATAAACAAAAAAACAACCACGCTCTTTTGAATTCTCATTATTAGCCAGATGAAAGTTGGTTTAAATGTTTTTATCTGAAGAAATATACATATTAAAATATAAAAATCAAAGATTTGTAAAATTTGCATTCTTAACATATTTAAATGCATTTCTCATTATAACTATATAAAAAAGAGGTGAAAATTTAGTTATGTCTTTAATTTATAAAAACAAGGGTCTTTCAACAATAATAACTACATTATTATTGATCTTACTTGCAATTGTTGCCATAGCCATAATCTGGACAATTGTCAGAGGTTTTATAGAAAAAGAATCAGAGAAGTCAGGTATAAAGGCCTCGCTTTTAACTGAAAGGGTCGAAATAAAAAATGTTGAAATAAATCAGACAAATTTAAATGTAAACATAACACTCCAAAAGAAAACAGGGAAAATAATAACTGAAGGAAGCATAGAAATACAAGGTCAGAGTCCTCAAGTTGATGTTATGAGTGTTGTTGATTTGAGCGGGAGTATGGCTTATTGTCAGGGGCAGATTATCTAAATTCATCTGTATTTTTAAGCGGTGGAGCAGATAATGTATCGAT
>CAZCCD010000012.1:0-21566 GCA_964497435.1 Candidatus Woesearchaeota archaeon
TTTTAGGAATTGGGACAGTTTTCTTTTTAGTTGAATATCAGTGGTTTATTGTAGGTATTGCTATATTGATTATGTTGGTTTCGTTATATTTCACATCTTTAAAGTTAAATGAGATTTGTAATTCATGCAAGAAATAAAAATCAAAAAGTCATACCTAGTAACTGGAGTCATAATTATTTTAGTTTTAACTATTTTCTTTTTAGCTCCGAAATTAACTGGAAATGCTGTAAAAGAAACCACAAATAGCTTTGGATCAGCACAAGATTTCAGTTTACAAACAACGGGCGGGGAGACGATAACACTATCTCAATTTAAAGGAAAAGTTGTTATTTTACAAGCTATGGCTTCATGGTGTCCAAGCTGTAAGTTACAGGCATCACAAATAAAGCCGGTTTATGAAAAATATACTGATGACGGGCTTATTGTGATTTCATTAGACATTCAACCAGAACGTTCAAGTTTGCTGGATTTAAAGGATTTTAAAACAAATTTTGGGGGGAATTGGTATTTTGGTTTTTACCCAGAATTTATTAATCAATATGGAATACGCTCTCTTGATTCTACTATTATCATTGATAAAGATGGTAAAATAGCTTATCGTGATGATACAATAACAACAACAGAACATTTAGAGAAAATCGTAAAACAACTCTCTTAACTTCTTTCCAGGATTTTTAGCTGTTGTTATCGCAGAAGAAAGAGCAACTCCTTTAGAACCTAGCTTTAAAGCAACCTTAACATCTTCTTTGTTGTGTATTCCTGCTCCTACAAGGAATGGATATTTTAACTCTTTAGAAATTTTTTTTATTAGCTCTGGCTTTGCCTTAGAAACAGAAATCTTTCCTGCAACAAGTTCTGGAGGTTCAACAACAATATAACTTGGTTTTAATTTTTTTATTTTTTTTGCTTCTCTTAAATCCTTGGCAAAAACTAAAGTTTTTAATCTAACTTTTTTGCATCTATTTATTGTTTTTTTCAAAACATCAAATTTAATTCTGTGTTCTGAATGATTCAAGAAACTACCTTTAGCCCCGTCTTTTTTTATAGATTCTGGTATAATAAATCCAGTATGTCTTCCAGGCTCAAAAAAATCAACATGTTGTGAATAAACTTTTAATTTTGTTTTTTTAGAAATCTCAAAAATATCAGAAGCCTGCACACCAATTACAATACTTTTATTATACTTTTCAATTGCCTTGGCTAACTTCAAGGCTTTTTCTCCTTGTTTATAAGTTTTAAAATTTATTACAATTATTGGTATCATTACATCTACAGCGAAGATACCCAAGTTTTCAAACTTGGTGAGGAATCGCCGTCCTTAAAATTTAGTTTTGATAAATGATAATATGTAAAATTATTATTATACTCATAGCCCAGTCTACTATTATGACTATCTGCAATTATTTGATTAACCCGTGTTTTTTGCATTAACATTTTGTTTTGTTCTTAGATACCTCGCGCTTTAGCGCGGGGTTGTTCATTTTTTAATTAATTTTATTTTACTAAATTTTCACATTTTTTACCTGAGATAACAGACTTAATATTTTCTATGGTCGTATCTAAAATTCTCTGCAATGCTTCTTTGCTATTAAAGGCATTATGAGGAGTTATAATGACATTGTCGAATGTTAAGAGTAAATGATTCTCTAACAAATTTTGCAGATTTTCTTTAGGGAAATTTTTTGAAAGCAATTGAATTTCTTCTTTGATTATTGATTCTTCTTCTAAAACATCTAAGGCAGCTCCTCCTAAATGGGCTTTAGCCAATGCTTTAACCAATGCCCTAGTTTCAATGTTTCCTCCTCGTGCTGTGTTAATTATATAGGCTCCTTTTTTAACTAAGTTTATGTTTTTGCTATTAATAATATGATGAGTTTTTTTATTGTAAGGGCAATGCAATGTTATTACATCAGAATTTTTTAACAATACATTAAGATCAACATATTTAATTTTAAATTTTTTGGCAAATTTTTTATCTTTATTAACATCGAAAGCAAGGATATTCATTTCAAAACCGTTGGAAATTCTTGCAACATGTCTTCCAATATGACCTAAACCAATTATCCCTATTGTCTTTCCTTTTAAATCAAATCCTCTAAGATTTTCCAAAGAAAAATTCCCTCTAGTTGTTCTTTCGTAAGACTTGTGGATTTTTCTTGACAAAGCCAGGATTAAGGCAAACGTATGTTCTGCGACAGTATTTTCTCCATAATAAGGAACATTCAAAACTAAAATTTTCCTTTTTTTGCATTCTTTAATATCTATATGGTCGAATCCAGTCGATCTTGTTGCAATTGCCTTGAGTTTTTTAAATTCATTAATAATTTTTGGGTTTATTTTTGAGTAAATAAATATAGATAAAATATCAACATCTTTTACACTTTCAGCTTTATTTATGTCTATAATGTCATTGAAAAAAATCAGGTTATGTTTTTTTAATTTTTCTTTAAGATAATCTTTTTCCCATTCTTCGACCTCAAAAAATGCTATCTTGGCCATATTATTTTCTTAATTTTTTTAGTTAACTCTAAAGGATTTTTACTCTGCCAGATATTTCTTCCAATAGCCATTCCTGTAAAACCAGCCTTCATATAATCTCTAGCTTGCTGTAAAAGTTCTTTCTCGCTTGTTTTTTTTCCACCAGCTGCAACAACTTTTACTTTTCCTGCTGATTTCGCAGCCCAGATTAAATCTTTTAATTTTCCAACAGAATGAATCTTAATCATATCAGCCCCTATTTCTAAACCAACTCTGCAAGCATAAGCCATTAATTCTTCTTCTTTTTTACCTTTCAGACTTTTTCCTCTTGGATAAATCCATGCAATGATGGGAATATTTTTTTTATGCGCCTCTCTCTGAATTTTTTCAAACTCCTGAAACATTTTATTTTCATGCATGCTTCCGATGTAAATTGTGTAGCCGACAGCCTTTGCCCCAAGTTTTATTGCTTCTTTGACAGTGCAAAGCTGTGTTGAAATTGGGTCTCCTTTAACAAGATTGGTTTTTCCATTTAGCTTTAATATCAAAGGAATTTTGGATTTTTTTATTTCTTCTTTATATTTCTCAGCAATTCCTTTTTGAAAAACAATTCCATTATATTTTCCTTTCTTCGCAATGTTTATGATGTAGCCAGGATCAACATTCTTGTCATTAAAATCAGAAGGCCCGTGCTCCATGCCTTGGTCATACGCAAGGAAGAGTGCCTTGCCCTTTGTTGTTATTTTTGAGAGATTTGATTTCATTTTCCCCTCTTTAAATTCATTTTTATCAATTTATGTTTGGCTCCGTAATGGCTGATAACTGATTCTGATTCTTTCAAGCCAAGTTCCAAAGCCTTGTTAATTGGCCAGTCAGCAATTAATCCAGCGACAAAACCAGATGCAAAAGCATCTCCTGCTCCTGTTCTCTCAACAACTTTTATTTTATGAGGAATCAGTCTATATCTTTTAATGCCGTCGTAAGCTATAATAGGCTTGTCTTTGTCAGTAATAACAATTATGTTTGGCCCTAATTTTTTGAGTCCGAATAATAAATCACTTTCTCTTATGTTATTTTTTTTCAAAAGAAGCTCTGCTTCTTCTTTATTTAATATCAAGGCCTCACATTTTTTTAATAAAGGCAGAAGATTTTCATTTTTTATTAGATATTCACTAGGATTAAATGCCAGTTTTACATTCTTTAATTTATTAATGAGTTCTTTTTGAGATTTAAAACTCTCTCCTTGCATTGAAGAAAAGTAGAGCCATTTTGTTTTTATTTTTTTTAGAGGAATTTCGTTAAGTTTCAAATCATTATTAATCCCTTTGTAGGTTAAGACTGTTCTGTCATGATCTCTGCTATCAAGAATTATTGAATGTCCGCTCGGAGAATTTTTTTCTATTTTTCCAAGGAATTTTACTTTTTCTTTCCTTAAGACATCGAGGATAGTCTTTCCATCATTATCATCTCCAATCTTGCCTATACATCCTGTTTTAAGCCCTAGTCTCGAGAATGCAATTGAGGTATTAACTCCTCCGCCACCTACATCAAATCTCATATCTTTTACAGAAATTTTAGAGCCAATAGGATAATACATAAATTTTCCTTTTTCAGGCATATCTGTCTCTACAAAAACATCGACAACAGCTCCGCCAAAACTAATTACGTCAAACATTTTTCCCCTCTACATCGGCCAAGCTTGGACGATGTCACAAAAGACTTCATCTTTTGTTTTTATAACATAATAGAAGAAAGAGAGTTATTTAAAGTTAATTAAATACTTTTCTATTTTACATGCCCAAAAAATATATAAACACAACTCCTCTTCAACAAGTATGGAAAAGACAGAAATGATAACTATACCAAGAAAACAATTTGAAGAACTTAAAAGAAAAGCAGAAATAGACGAAGAATTGCTTTACGAATTAGTTCAAGGTCTTAAAGATATTAAAGCTGGAAACGTTAAGAGAGTCAGGTAACTAAATCCTCAATTTCTCCCCTATATTTATCTAAAAAGTGTCTTATTGTGTTTATGGCTTTTTGTTGGTCTTTTTTTCCACTGATAGTTATTATATAAACTGCCTTTAAATCTTCATAAATTAAATAATAAACTCTGTATTTTCCTAACTTCTTTTCCCTAAACCATTTTGTTCCTAAAGGCTTTCCAACATAAGGGTTAATTTCTAGTTGATCTTCAATATTATCAACGTCTTTTACAATAATCATAAGATTTATCTAATTAAAAACCTTGTTATAGATATGAAAAGAGAATTAAATATAGAAGTGAACAAGAAAAACAAAGTCATTGGTTTACGTCCTATGACTGATTTTCTGACAGGCAAGTTTATTCATAGGTCAGCTCATCTAATATTAGAAAATTCAGGAGGAAAAATTTTAATTCAAAAAAGATCCAAAAATAAGAAATGGTATCCTAATCTTTACACCTACTCTGTTAGCGGCACTGTTGCAAATGAAAGTTATAAACAATGTATAAAAAGAGAGATGAAAGAAGAAATAGGTATCTCTATACCAGTAAAACTATTATTTATCTATAAATATTTTGATAAGTCAGAGAAAGCCTTTCATGCACTTTTTTATGGTAAATCAAATAAAAAAATAACCGGTGATAAAAAAGAAATGTCATCAATTAGATGGATTTCCAAGGAAGAGTTAAAAAAAGATTTATTAAAACATCGAAAGAAGTATACTCCTCATGTAGTATTTGGGTTAAAAAAATATCTAAAATTAAAATGAATCAAAAGAAAAAAGTGCTTGTTATTGTTGCCCATCCTGACGATGAGACGATCTGGATGGGGGGAACGATTTTAAGACACAAAGATGAATGGAACACGACTTTAATCTGTCTTACTAGGAAATCTGACAAAGACAGAAATCCTAAATTTTTCAAGGCCTGCAAAATACTTGGAGTTAGAGGTTTTATATTTGATTTAGATGATTCTCATTTGGATAAACCACTTAATGAAAAAGAGGTGATATCAGTTATAGAGAAATTTAAAGGAGAATATGATTATATTTACACTCATGGTGAAACAGGGGAGTATAGACATGTAAGACATTTAGATTGTCACAAAGCAGTAAATGAAATGTTAACTAAAAGAATGTTAAAGGCAAAAAAAGTTTTTTATTTCTCGTATGAAAAGCAGAAGAACGATTATCAAGGTTATGCAATATATAATCCTAATGCAAAAATTCTTATAAAGCTTAATAACAAAGAATTATTAATGAAAAAAAGTTTGATAATGAATGTTTATGGCTATGGTAAAGGAGGATTTGAAGAGCTTAGTTGTGGAAAGATAGAAAGCTTCGATGAAAGATGAAAAATAGATTAAATATTAAATTTCTAGGTATGTGTATATTAAGTAGTTTAGTTCTCATTCCGAATCCATCGGAGGCAACAGAAAGATTCGGATTGGTTGCTGGAGTTGTGAAGAACCCGCAGGAGGTTCTCAAATGAAAGCACTAGTTTTATATCCATATCCTGTTGAAGCTGATGGAGTTAGCTTGCAGGGAGATTACCTTTATAGAGGGCTTTTACACGCTGGAGTAAATGCTATTCCTTGTCATCATAAAGATAGTTTGCAGAAAGAATTTTATCTAAGACATTTTAAACCAGATGTTGTCTTAGGCCCTGGATTTTGGGGGAATGTTCCAGAAATAGTTAGAGAGCCTATGAAATGGGGGATAACAACTATTCCTTGGTTTAATGCTGATGGATGGGTTGCAAATTATCAGAGAGAATTTGATCAATTGAAACTAATGTTTACGACGAGTGAATGGGTGAGGCAGGTCTACAAGAGAGATGGAGTTGATATTTCAAAGATTGTTCCGATGCACATAGGTATTGATACTGATTTGTTTAGGCCTGTTAGAGACAATGAAATTAATCTGGCTTTGAGAAGAATGCTTGGTGTAAGGGATTCAGAAAAAATGATTTTGACTATGGGTGGGGATGCGACTAGTAAAGGCGCCCAGGAAATGATGAAGGCCTTGTCTGAAATAAATAAGGAATTTAAAGAGTGGAAATATGTATGTAAGTCTTGGCCTAGCGAATCTGCTTTTGAATGGAGAGAAAAAGAAGAAAGACTTGCCGATGAATTAAAGATAAGAGATAAAATTACATTTATAGATGATACATGGAGCCAGGAATTTATGGCAAATGTCTTGAATGCCTGTGATATTTATGCTGCCCCTTCCAGGATTGAAGGATATGGAATGATTCAAGTCGAGGCAATGGCGTGTGCAAAGCCAGTTATATCAATAAACAAGGGCGGCCCTTCTGAAACAATCATCCATGGAAAAACTGGTTTATTGGCAGGTGTTTCAGAAGAAATAAATCTTACAGAAGAATGGGCATATCCAAGCATGGGATATTCATCAAGACAGATAGTAAAATTTAATGAACCAAAAACATTCGGGTATAGGGCGAGTGTTGATGATTTAATAAAACACACAAAAACACTTTTGTTTGACCAAGAGTTATGCAAATCAATGGGTGAAGCAGGAAGAAAACATGTTGTTGAAAATTTAGATTATAGAGTCATTGCAAGAAAAATGTTAAGTGTTATAAAGGAGAGATTGGGGATTGAATAAATATTTATACTAAATTTATCTGTTTAATTAATGTTAGAGAGGTTTATAAAAAAAGAGATTCATCATCTTTATTTGAATAATCTCTTCAGGGCGATAGGGTTTTCTTTATTTGGAATTTTTGTGCCCTGTTTATTTTTATATCTAGCTTAGTTGCAGGATTTTTGTCCATTATGGTTTCTATCCCACTTGAATCAATTTTTTATGAAAAAGCAATTAAGGATAAAGATCAAAATACTTTTATTATTTTCAGAGAAATTCCAACTTACATTGGAAGAGCATTTATCTGGATAGTGGCTATATTATTTGTAAATAACTTCAAATTGCTTTTCATTTTGGCAGGTTTGTCTTATCTGATAATACCTTTTCTTAAGTTTGGGGTAAAGGAACATAAGATAAAACATTAAACCCTCCTCAGAGTTGCTAAAATATCTTTCAGCTTTATCTTCTTCACTGTCACAAATTCATCTCCAGCGCCTGAAAAAAGCAAAATATCTTCTCCGTTCTTGTCTAAAACAAGGCCTGTTGGAAAAACGACTTTCTTGCCTTCAAACGAAATCTCCTCTTTTTTCTTTGGCTCTATAATTGGAGAATGAGATATAGAGATTATCTTTGTTGGATCTTTCAAATCCAGCAAAATAGCCCAGACAGTGTATATATCATTTTCTTCTCTTACATGCATTCTAAAGAGTCTTTTGAAATCAGCTATAAGGCCTTTTTCTCCCTTCCATTTTGTGACTCCATGGAAAATCAAAAGCCAGCCATTATGCAGTTTTATAGGAGGAGGTCCTGCACCGCTTCTAGTAAAATGGCTGCTATAAGCCCTAGGTAAAATAATTGATTTCAATTCTCCCCAATGAATCAAATCCTTAGAGCATGCAATCCACATGTGAGGAGGAGTAAACTGGAAACCCCCTTCAGGCCTGTCAAAAACAACATACTCTCCATTTATTTTTTCAGGAAATAAAACAGTATCTTTATCCTGTTCACCAAAAATTATCCCTTTTCTTTCCCAGTTAATACAGTCTTTTGAAACAGCAATATTAGTCGAAATGCTCTCATTCCTGGTTAACCCAACATAAGTCATGTAATAATGCTCTCCTATTTTTGTTATTCTTGGATCCTCGACTCCAAGCTCTCCATCACTTTTTATCCCATAAAAACTAGGCTTTTTGTCTATTTTTAATATTTTAAATCCAGTTTCATCAAGTAAGACTCTTCTTAAATGAGACATATATGTCAGTCTTTTTGTGCCGTTTTTAAATGAAAAATCAAAATCAGTGTGGCTTTCGACTAAACTTTTTCTGAATTTATCAATTTTCATCTTTAAATCTTTTTTTCCGACAAAACGCGGAGAGAGGAAAAATTTTGAGTCTCTAGTTTTTTTCAGCTTTTCAATGACTCTGATATAAAGTAAAATCTTTTTATTTGGGAGCCTTACTGCTGCAGGATTCAAAACACCAAGGACTTCGAAATTTTTAGATATCGGCTTTATGTCTTCTTTTTTTATTAAAAGCCTGTCTTTTAAGATTTTTATCATTTGCACCTCTTATTAGATATTAACAAAAAAGCATATAAAAGTCTTGCTAATCATTTTAAACTAAACAAATAAAACTTCACTTTACATACTTCTTTATAATCATCATAGCTTCTTCTCCACTAATTTTACCACTAAATTCCTTCATAACCAAACCCATGTAAGCATTGATACTTAATCCTGGCTTGGATTTTATTATATTGTGGATTTTTTCTTCAATCATACTTAAATCGGCTTTTTCTTTTTTAATTGCCTCATTTAAACTTTTTCCATCTACAAGCTCATTTAAAATATTTTTGACATCACTTTCTTTTATTCTTTTTTTAGATATTTCATTTAAAATACTTCCATAATTATCCTCTAAAATATTTTCGACTTTCTCTAAAAGTATTTTTTTTCTTGCTGCAATGTCTTTAGGATAAACCAAAATCATTTGTGCTACAATATTTGCTTTTGGTAAAAGATAATATAACTCTTTATACAATTCAATTTTATTTTGTTTGAGTAAAAGATTAATATATTCTTCACTAAGCCCTTCTTTTCTTAATTCAGATTCAATGTCACTCTTTAATTTAGGGAGAGTTTTTTTTGCTTCATTTATTGTTTCAAGGGAAATTTTTAACAATGGAAGATCAGTTTCAGGATACATTCTAGCTGCTCCTGGAATAGGCCTTAGAAATTCACTTGTTCCATTATCTAAAACATTTCTTACTTCTTTTAAATTCTTGAGCCCTTTATTAACAAAATTAAGCAATCTGTTTACTTCGTTTTCAATGGTTTTTATCATTATCTTAGGATCTTGAAAACCCTTTAACTCAATTCTATTTGCTCCTTTAATAGAGAGATTAATATCCTGCCTTATAGTTCCTATGCCCCTCTTTACCCTGCAGCTTCTTAAAATGTTTCCAATCTTTAAAGCAGTCTCTTTGACATGCTCTGCATTTTTTAAATCTGCATTTGTAGATATTTCAACAAGAGGAACACCCAATCTATCTAATCTATAGACTATTGAATTGCCTCTTTTTTCAACTAATCTAGCAGAATCTTCTTCAAGATAAATTGAGTCAATTCCTACTCTTCCAAAAGATGTTTCAACAAAACCATCATATGCAATCATTACTGTTCTTTGAAATCCAGAAGTGTTGCTTCCGTCAATGACTGTTTTCCTCATTATTTGAGTAACAGGAAGTATTTTTGCATTAAGAAGCAAGGCTATATGAAGAGCTATTTTTAATGCTTCTTGATTTATTAAATGAGGAGGTTCTTCATCTAGTTCAACTAAACAAGTAGTAGAATAACCCTGATAAATAAATTCCCCGTCTTTTTCAACCTCATATTTTGCAGCTATGTCAACTTCTCCTGATTCTCCTGCAACAGCATGTAATTTTCTTTTGATTTCAAATTCCGGCTCATCGACTCTTAATAAAGCAGGACAATTGCAGAATAATTTTCTTGTATCTAATTGTTGATGGATTTCCAAGCCAGATTTAAAACCAATTTCTTCGTAGTTAATTTTATTATTCATAAAAAATAAAAGAAAAAGGGTTATATAAAATTATTGAACTTGTTTAATATTACTTACTTCGCTATCAGATACACTTTTAATTCTTTTTGAGATAATGTATTTATCGATTAATTCTCTTATGTGTTGGAATGGAATTGTTTTATCGCTCCTTCTTAATTCCCAGTAAACTATCCTATAGAGATCACTCCTACTGAAAGACTTTCTTTGGTCTTGTAAACTATTCACTATTCTGTCTATCTCTTCAATAACCGAAGTATACGGAAGTTCTATCGTGGATCTCCAGAGTTTAACAAATCTTTGATTCTCATAATCTTTTATAACAACACCCTCCCTGCTTCCATCAGAATAATCGCTTTTACCGAGAGCAAGTTTTTCAAGTTGATTTTTTGTAACCATCCCTCTAGCTAATTCATTTAGGGTTAAGACATCTTCAATTTCTAAATCCTCTACTGTTTGTTTTGCTTCATCGTAATGTAAAAACATTTTTTTATTTATGTTATATAAATCAATTAAAAAAAACTTGTCAATAAATTCTGGATTATAATCTATAGTATGTCTGCTAAGCCACTCCCCGTATACAACTAAATTTTCAGGAAGGTTGTAAAAAGAATAATTTGATAGGGCCCATCTTTGAAAATTCTTGAACCAAGGTTGAGCCAAATCTCTTTCTCTCAATAAAAATCTTGCCCTGCTCCCACAAATAATTCTCCCTTTAATTTTTCTAACTTGAGAATTTCCTCCGTCCATTTTTTCAAAAACATTAACATTATTATCTAGAATATCTAAGGCTTCTGCTAAATGTTGCATTCTTGGGTATTTCAAAAATCTCGCTTTTACAGTCATTTTTTATACCTGGTTGAAAAAGAAACTATTCCAGGATATTTATCTGAAAGTTCTCTGTCTTTGTTTATTAAATCAATTCCACAAGTAATGTGCTGATCAGGAGAAATAACTATTACAGGAGTGATTTTTCTTCCAAGGCTAATTCCTTCTCCTGATCTACTAAGATATGTTGCAATTGTTAAAATTTCTCTATCAGTAGGAGAACACCCCTCACTATTTTTCTTTTTATTTCCATTACAACATTCTTTTGAAAGCCAATACATTTCATATCCAACATCATCCCATGTTAGATTATCACTTTGCAAAATAGGTTTTAATCCCGACACAAAATATGCAGATTCTATTGCTAAATCGAAAGCGTAATCCAAAAGATGAGAATATATTTCTGGTTGTTTGCTGTTTAGCATTATACTCTTATGTCTAACTAATTCTCTACGTGTTTCAGGAGTTATTATTGTTGGCATTTTACGCCTTAGTTTTTTTAACATTTCTGTTGGGTCTGTATATTCTCGAACTCTTTCACCTAACCTTTTTGTTGATAGATCATATTCCCTGCAAGATTTCACTAAATCAATAATTCCTCCAGTATCAACTACGGCAACAGGAAAGTTTTCATTATTAGATCTCCCTAAAATACTCTTTAATTCTTTTTCAAGTCTGCTAGGATCTTTTACTCTAAATGTCATAAAGCTCTTATATCTTCAGACCTTATAAATCTTACTGTGTGTAACTCTTTTATAGTAATAAATAGAAAAACTAAACAACTCTTACAACATTTCCATCTTTGTCTAGCTCAATAAAATGCTGAACTTTTCCAGTCCTATAATCTTCACACTGGTTTTCTGGTAAGTTATCTTCTTGAGTCCTTGGAACATGGACAATGTCTACAACATAATCTAAATTATTAACATTAATTGTCCCTAAACACTGGCTATTAAAAATCATTCCTTCTGATTTCTTTTGTTGGTATAAATCTTGAGCATTTATACTTAAAAAGAAAAACTCGTCATTTATTACACTACTTCTATTATTATATGAATATATTAAAACTCCAACTATTAAAATTCCAATAATAATTAAAATCCACCAAAATTTTTTCATTATTCCTCCAACCTATCACTAATTTCCCCAGCTATATTTGTCAACATGAGTTTCTTCACTTCCTCTTTATTTGTGGTTTTTGCCAATACATATCCAAGTTTGACAAAGGCTGTCTCTGAAAGCATGTCTTCAAGGAAAATGACTCCTGCATTCATTAATTCTCTTCCATTAGAATAAACCCATGGATCTAATCTCCCATAAATTGTTTGAGCTGCAGCACAAACAACAATTCCTTTGTTTATTAATTCTTTTATTTTTTTGATCCAATTTTTTGGTTTAGTAGAAATATGTCCTAAACCTAAAACCTCTAAAACTATTCCCTTATATTTGTTTTTTAAATAATAATTCAAAATTTCGGGGTTTTGTCCAGGATAAAATTTAATCAAGGCTATTTTTTCTTCAAAATTCAAATCAGCCTTTACATTTCCTTTGCTTCTTTTATTATATTCCCTTAAAATTTGAATTCCGTCTCTTGTTATTTTTGCTATTGGTTTTCCATTAACAATTTTAAAAGCATCTCTTCTTGAGCTATGCAATTTCCTTACCTTTACTCCAGGCATGACATAACAAAAGTCATCGTTGCTTGAAGCGTGTCCCACTAACATTACTTCTGCAATATCAGAAATTGCAGCTAAGACAGAGCATTGAAGATTTAGCTCAGCATCGCTAGAAGCCCTATCAATGGATCTTTGAGAGTATGTTAAAACAACTGGCTTATTTAAGTCTCTAAGAAAGAATGATAAAGCAGCAGAGGTATAGTGCAAAGTGTCTGTTCCATGGGTTATTATCACTCCTTTAATATTTGCGTCATTTAGTAAATTAGTTGTTAGCCTTGCTAGCTTTTGCCAGTCTTTAAAATCCATGTCTTCACTCGCTTTCATAAAAGGAATTTCAATTTTAGAAACATTAACTTTTTCAAAAATGCTTGGATAAAATTTGAATAAGTCTTCTGGAGTTTCTAAAGGTTTTACTCCTCCTGTCTTTGGATCTAAACGAGAAGCAATTGTCCCTCCAGTTATAATCATTGCAATGTTTGGCTTTTCAGGAGATTTTTTTATTTGAACATTGTCAGTTTCATTTTCTTTTTTAGCTTTTTCAATCAACTTTATCTCTAAGATGTCTTTTTTATTAAAACCTATATTATATCCATTATCGAGCTTAAGCAAGACAATGCCTTTTTCTGTTTCAGGAGCCTCTAAGAGAGTTCCTTCATAGATTTTTCTAGTTAAGTGTATTTCAATGTAATCGCCCGGATTAGCTTTTGAAGGTTTCATTATATTAAAAAAGAAATGAGATAGTGTATAAAAATCTTCTTAATGCAAAAATAAGAAAGGCAAATCTTAATATATCCTTTTTATTTCTTATTCTTGAGCTCGTCGTTCAATGGATAGGATAACAGGTTTCGGTGAGTAAGTTTGTGAGGCTATTTAGCCAATTAATATCACGAGCAAGCTTAGGAAAACCCTGTTGATGGGGGTTCGAATCCTCCCGGGCTCATAAAAAGCTAACCTTAATTTTAAATACTCTTAACACTATCAAATATTACAAGAATTTAAAAAGAGAAAATGCCAATAAAAACTCAAAATATAAAAGAAGTGCATATCCATCATGGTCTTAAGAAACATCATAAGATAGTCCTTGGGGGATTTGGTACAATAGTGATAATTTTCATGATAGTGACAGCTGTGCTTCTCAATGGAATTATTGTAAAGCAGACAGTAAACCATAATAGTTTAAACAATAAAATAGACAAATTACAAACAGACACCCAAACAAAATTCAATGAACTCACAGAAGAAGTAATGAATCAAAGAGAGAGTTTAAGTTCTCTTGGTTCTCAGGTTGGAGATATAGACCAGCAGTTTGCTTCGCTAAAAGCTTCAACCAGCGAGGATTTTTCAGGGATAATTGAAGATGTTGTTAAGGGTGTTGTGACAGTAAGAACAGACATAGGCCAGGGAACAGGATTTATCATTTCTAATGAAGGTCATTTTGTAACAAATGCACATGTTTTGGCTGGTGCAACGCAAGTGAGCGCAATAACTTATGATCAAAATTTATTTCCTGCAGATTTTATTGGTTATGATAGTGATTTAGATATAGCCCTGCTAAAAATTTCTGGAGACCATAAGGTATTAGAATTAGCTGATTCAAACTTTATTCAACTAGGGGAGAAAGTCATAGCCATAGGAAACCCCTTAGGATTACAGTTTTCTGTTTCTCAAGGAATTGTTTCAGGAGTCCATAGACTAGGACCAAATGATTTAAATGCTTATGTTCAGACAGACGCTGCCCTAAACCCTGGAAATTCTGGAGGTCCATTAATTAACAAACAAGGAGAGGTGATAGGAATAAATAACTTCAAGATTGGAGGAGGAGAGTCTTTAGGATTTGCTTTAGAATCTAACTATATAAAAGAAGCTATAAATAGTATTTCTTTAAATGCTTTAAATCAGACATTAATATGATTACTCTATTTTTTCAATAGAAGAAAGAGACTTGCTTGCCTCTATGATAGACGAAAGTTTTTTTGGCGATTCTCCAAGACTCAATATCAAATAAGGTAAATTAACCTCAGAAGCTTTTTTGTACGCTCTTAAAATATCTGTTTCACTAACCCTTTTTTTGTTCAATGCAAAAATTAATTTCTCTTGTTTGTTTTCCTTGACCCTAAAAACAAGCTCATTCTTTTTAATATCCTCTATATCCATTATATCAATTCCTTTGCCTGATAAGAAATCTTTTATTCTGTTAAAAAATCTATCTCCGTCACCTGTTTTCTTTTTGACTCTTTTTTGAGGTTTTTGTTTTCTTGCTTCTTTTTTTATTTTCTCTTTTTTAGTTTCAGATATTTCTAGTTGCTTTTCAATTGTCTCATCAATTTCAATTGGTTTTTCTTCGATTAATAAGGGTTCTTCCTGCACCTCTGTTTCTAATTGCTCTGGAGTTTCCATTTTTGTTATTTTATATTCAGAAACCTCTTCTTTAAATTCTGTTTCAGGGGCTATAAAATACCTCCAATAAACTTCGTTATTTCTTTCAAAAGGTATTGCAAAATCTTTTATGTTTCTTAGAGCAATCCTTATTGCAGGCTCTTGTTCAGAATCCTTTAAAAATTTTTTTTCACGAAGAAGTAAAAAAGCGTCTTTTTCCTTGCTTTTTAAGTGTTCATAAAATCTCTCAAGCATGTGTATGTGATCTGGAAGAAGATATAAAGGAGAGCCACCAACTTTCATGCTGCTTATTTTTACTCTTTTATCATAAGCTAATTCAGAGAGAAAAGCAGAGGCAAATAGGATTGAAAGACCAGTCTCTTTTGCAACATGAACAGGCAGAGAAGGGCCTCTTCTTCTTAATGTCGTAATAATCTTCTCTTTAATCTGCAATGCATCCTGTGCCATTTAAAAAATAGAAATAAGAAGTATAAATATTTTTAGGGTCTCAACCATCCAACTTCATAATAGCTTACATCCCCCTCTTCATCAACTATAGCAATTAAAAGCTTTTTTTTTGTCGAATGAGCGACTCTATTTTTGGCAGAGAATTCATGCCATGAGAATTTTTTTGATTCATGCTCACAAAAAACCAGCCATTTTGCATGTTCTTTTCCTGGTTTGTCTCCTTTATCATAAACCCTAAAATCTGCCCCAAATTTTAGGGCTGTCTTAATAATATAACCTCTTTCCCTCAAATCCTTAAAAACAAGGTATTTTATTTGAATTCTTTTATCAAGAGATTGTACTTTCTTCATTAATTCTTTAAAAGACAATTTTGTGTTTTTTGAGAAAACTTCTATTTTTCCTTTTTCCAGCAAAAAAAGAGCCTCTGTTAGGGAATATTGTATCTTGTCTTCTTTTGGCTCTCCAAATAGGCTTTTCTGATAGAGTGAATAGGCTTCTGAATCATTGCTAGAGATTATTTCTCCCATAAGATATGCTTTAATTTTTTCCATGATTTAGATAAGAAGAGTTGATATTTAAATTTGACTCTATTTTTCTAATTACCAATACCTACTAACTTATCACCTTTATTAAATTAAATTTTTTATATTATTTTAAATAATTTTTTGGCTCAAAGAGTTTTTAAACAATTATTCTTTTAATTTATTATGGTATACGACTTCAAAAAAATCGAAGAAAAATGGCAAAAGAAATGGGAAAGCAAAAAAACCTTTGAATCTGAAATCGATAGAAAAAAACCGAAATTTTTCTTTACAACCCCATACCCGTATATTTCAGGAAGCCTGCATCTTGGACAGGGAAGGGCTGCTATTGAAAGCGACATTTATTGTAAATATAAGAGGATGAGAGGATTTAATGTTCTTTATCCTATGGCATTTCATATTACTGGGACACCTGTTCTAGGGATTTCAGCGGCAATAAAAAATAAAGACAAAGAAAAGATAAAATTGTATGAAGAATATGTTTCTGCATATGTTAAAGATAAAAAGAAAATAAAAGAAATTGTAAGGTCTTTTTTGAGTCCTACGAGAATAGTTAATTTTTTTATTCCAAAAATGATGGAGGAATACAAAAAACTCGGGTTGGGTATTGACTGGAGAAGGAGTTTTAATTCAGGAGACATAGAGCATCAACAAATGGTCAACTGGCAGTTTCATAATTATAAAGAAAAAGGATATCTTGTTAGGGATAAACATCCTGTGTTGTATTCTCCAGAAGAAGAGAGTGCTATGGGAGAGGATGATATACAAGATGGTGATTCGAATCCTGTTGAAAAAAAAGAATTTACTTTACTGAAATTTAAATTCAAAAATAAGTTTCTTGTTGCAGCAACATTAAGGCCTGAAACTATTTTCGGACAGACAAATATTTGGATAAATCCAAAGGTAGATTATTGGGAAGCTAGAGTTGGAAATGAGGATTGGATTTTAAGTAAAGAATGTATTGAAAAATTAAAATATCAGAGAAAAGACATAAAAATAATTGGCAAGACAAAAGAAAAGCTTCTAGGAAAGAAAGCTTTTGTCGAGATGATAAATAGAGAACTTTTAATCTTACCATCTTATTTTGTCGACGCTGATGTTTGCACAGGAATCGTGACTTCCGTCCCTAGCGATGCTCCTTATGATTATGTTGCTTTAAGAGAATTACAAGACAATAAAGAGTTAGAAAAAAAATACGGATTTAAATATAGCCAGATAGAGGAAATCGAAGAAATAGAAATAATTCCCATAATTGAAACAAAAAAATATGGAGATAAGGCTGCTGTGAAAGTTGTAGAGCATTCTAAGGTTCTTTTTCAAAATGATAAAAGACTTGAAGATTTAACAGAAGAAGTTTACAAAGAAGGATTTCATAATGGAATTTTGAATTCTAATTGCGGAAAATATTCTGGAATGAGTGTGAAAGAGTCTAAGGATAAAATTAAAACCGATATGATAAAAAGGAAGCAGGCAGATGTAATGTATGAAACATCAAGAAAAGCTGTTTCGAGAAGCGGCGGAAAAATAATTGTTGCCATCCTTGATGATCAATGGTTCATTGATTTTAATTCTGGAGATTGGAAAACTAAAGCTTATGATTGTTTAAATAAAATAGAATTGATTCCTGAAACAATGAGGAGACAGTTTGAGGATACTTTTTCATGGCTCGATAAAAGACCATGTGCAAGGAAAAGAGGCCTTGGAACAGAGTTTCCTTTTGATAAAGGATGGATTATTGAATCTTTGTCTGATTCAACAATTTATATGACTCTATACACTATAAATCACTTAATAAGAAAGAACAAATTAAAGAGAGAAAATCTAAATAAAGAGTTTTTCGATTTTGTTTATTATGGAAAAGGAAAAATTTCCGATGTTTCTAAGAAAACAAAAATTAAAGAAAATATTTTAAAGGAAATTAAAGAAAGTTTTGAATATTGGATGCCAATAGACCAAAGACATACTTTTGTTTTGCATCTTTCTAACCACCTTTCTTTTATGATTTTTGCATTTGCCGGACTTTTTCCTGAAAAATACTGGCCGAAGAAAATAACCTTTCATGGATTAGTCATAAGTGAAGGAGAAAAGATGTCAAAATCAAAAGGAAATGTTATTACTTTACTTCATGTCAAAAATAATTATGGCGCTGATGTTTTTAGGTTTTATTTAACTAACTCCACTAATGTAGAGAGCACTTTTGATTGGAGAGAAAATGAGGCAAGAAATGCAAAGACAACTATAGAAAAACTTTATAATGAGATGTTGGAAGCTATAAAAAAAAGAAAAAAAGGTGAAGTTAGTTCTTATTATGAATCTAAGTTCAACAACATTATAAAAGAAGCGAATGAAAAAATAGAAAATATGAAATTCAGAGAATACAATTCATTAGTTGTTTTTGAAATTCTGAAACTTCTTAAAAATGCTAAGATGGCTTTAAATGAAAAAGAATTAGGAGCTTTTTATGATTTAATAATTGAGAAATGGATAAAACTCATTTCTCCGATTTGCCCACATATTGCAGAAGAGGTCTGGGAAAAACTTGGAAGTAAGAGTTTTGTCTCTCTTTATAGTTGGCCTGATTATGAGGAGAAGAAAATAGATAAGAAGATTGAAGAATCAGAAAAAATTGTTGAGAATACTGTCGAGGATATATTAAATATTATTAAGATACTAAAAGAAAAGAAAAAAGATATTAAGAAAGTTTATCTTTATGTTATTCCTAAGGAAATTGATTTGTATAATGAAAAGATGTTAAGTATGAGGGTAGGAAAAGAGGTCAAAATTTTTTCAGTTAATGATAAGAAGAAATATGACCCTGAAAATAAATCAAAGAAAGCCAAGCCAGGAAAACCAGGGATTTACATTGAGTAAGATATTTATCCTGAATAAAATTTATAAAATGTTGATTCTTTAATTTTTAGCATGGTTTTATTAAAAGAGGATGATATTAGGAATGCTAGAAGTTTAGACATGAGCCATTCAGTTGAAAGTCGTGAAAAAACTCAGAGAGTATATGGGTTATTACATAGGTTATATGATGTTTTAGAATTTAATGGAAATGACGGTAGCGGTGTTTTAGAATCTATGAACCTTCAACAATTAATGTCAAGATATTCTTTTTTCAGATAATCAAAAAGATTTAAATACTTGATTATATATATTAAGTTGTATATTAAAAAGAGCGAAATAATAAAGAGGTGAAAATGACAGCTATAGAAACAATAGCCTTTATCTTTATAATTGTAGGATTGGTAAAGCTCATAACATTAACAATAAATCCTGGAGCCTGGATAAGCCTGGCTAAGAAAATCTGGAGAAAGAGTCAGTATTTAAGCGTGATTTATCTTATAGTTGCAGCCATTATTTTTTATTATTTAATACAAGAATTAACAATACTTCAAATTCTTGCTACTGCTGCTTTTGTGTCTTTGCTATTTGGACTGCAATTTTCAAGATATTCTAAAGAAACATTAGCTTTTATAGAGAGAGTTGTAAGAAATAAAGGAAACTATTGGAAAAATAATTGGTTTTATGCATTAATATGGCTGACCCTTCTTATATGGGGATTGACTATGTTTTTTTAATTTATTTAATTTATTTTATTAGATAAATATATTCTTGATATTATTTATCAATTTGTTCAGATTTTAATCATCTTTTAATTAGTCTCATTTAATTAGGATTTTTGTTAAAATCAAATAATAACGAGCGAACATAGTGAGACAATTTTTGTAATATCCTATTTAGAAAGATTTATTAAGAAATTTCTATAATTATTAATATAAAAGGAAATTAAAAATGAGGGTGGCTATAAACGGCTTTGGAAGAATAGGAAGATTGGTTTTTAGGATTGGTTTAGAGAGAGGAATTAATTTTGTAGCTGTAAATGACCTTACTGATATAAAAACACTTGCCTATCTCTTAAAATATGATTCTTCTTATGGAGTTTATAATAAAAAAATAGAAGCTGGCAAGGATTTTTTAAAAATTAATGGTAAGAAAATACTTGTTTTTGCAGAACCAAATCCAGAGAAATTACCTTGGAAAAAATTAGGAGTTGATTATGTTGTTGAGAGTACAGGAATTTTTAAAGAGCATGAAAAAGCAGAAAAGCATTTGAAGGCAGGTGCAAACAGAGTTTTAATTTCAGCTCCTTCAAAAGATCCTGACATAACTGTTGTCTATGGAGTAAATCATAAAGAATTAAAAAAAGAGCATAAAATAATTTCTGTTGCTTCATGTACGACAAATTGTCTTGCCCCTCTTGTCAAAGTTTTGAATGATAATTTTGGAATAAAAAAAGGATTTATGACAACTGTTCATGGATATACAAGCAGCCAGAGTTTGGTTGATGCTCCAAATAAAAGATTGAGGAGAGGGAGGGCTGCAGGAGTAAATATTGTCTTGACTACAAGCGGGGCAACAACTGCAACAATTCAAGCAATTCCAGAGTTGAAAGGAAAGATGGATGGATTAGCAATAAGGGTTCCTATTTTAGTCGGCTCTGTTGTTGATTTTGTCGCAGAGCTTAGCAAAAATGTAAGCAGAGAAGAAGTAAACAATGCTTTCAAAAAAGCCTCGCAGAAAGAAATGAAAGGTGTTTTAGATTATACAGAAGATGAAATAGTTTCTTCAGACATAATTAAGAACCCAAACTCCTCGATAGTCGATGGCCTTTCCACACAAGTTCTTGGAAATACAGTAAAGGTTCTTTCTTGGTATGACAATGAGTATGGTTATTCTTGCAGGATGATTGATGTTTTAAAGTGGTTGAAATGAAAATTAGATATTTATAAATAACAAATTCTTCTTAAATTGTCATGGATTTTATTTTTGAAGTTACTGATAAAACTGGGAGAAAAATTAGATTAACTAAAAGGCAATGGAGTCATATTAAAAGAGACCATCCAGAAATTTTAGATACGTCTTTAATAAAGGAGGTTCTAGAATACCCAATAAAAATAACCAAACCTTATGAAGGGGCAAAACATTACTATTATAAATATTACAAGAATAGAAAATCAACAGATAAATTTTTATTAGTTATAGTTAAATATTTAAACGGGGACGGATTCGTAATTTCAGCATTTTATACTAGACATATTGCATAAAAATGAAAAATAAAACTCGATTATATTATGATGAAGAAGGAGATTTTCTAGAGATTTCTGTAGGAGAGCCAACAGAATGTTATGCAGAAGAAGTTAAACCAGGAATTTTCGTTAGAATTGATAATAAGACCGGAGAGATAAAAAGCATTAGTATCTTAGATTTTAGAAGTCGTGCACATTTAAAGGATATAGAGTTTGATTTACCTATTACATTCGATTTCTCAAAGATTAAAGAAAAATTATTATGAGTTTGCTTTAAATATTTAAATGATGTAGGTTTTATAATAACATCTTATTTAGAAGAAAAAATAAAATGGTAGAAGAAAATCAATCATATGATCTTTATTATGATAAAGAAACAGATTTTTTAGAAGTATCTTTTGGAGAACCTGCAAAAGAAGGAACAACAGAAGAGATAGA
>CAZCCD010000013.1:0-17414 GCA_964497435.1 Candidatus Woesearchaeota archaeon
CTTCCGGCAGAGGTCCTGCAGGAATTGCGGCTGCAGCCTTGTATGTTGCTGCTTTAATGAACGATGAGAAAAAAACACAAAGAGAAGTAGCAGATATCGCAGGAATTACAGAAGTGACAATAAGAAACAGATACAAAGAGCTAATAGAGAGATTAAAATTAGAAGATAAGATAAAACAAAAAGAAAGAGAAATAGAAAAGAAAAAGTGAGTCTGTCTAGGACCAACCGGTCTAAAGAGAGATAAAAAAGAAAAAAATTCTAACCTGTCTAAGTGTGACAATTCTATGTAAATAGAGAGAAAAATAGATTTTAGATTTTTTCATTAATAATTTGGTTAAATAGACAATGCAATAAAGCCCATATAGTTATTAATTACATCTTAACTTCCATTAAACTGCCTATTTTGAGCAATGGCGAAACAATTTTTAATATTTCAAGATATTAAAAAAATAACCTTTATAAACTATAGATTATTATATAAAATATGGCAAAAAGAGGTTCAAGAGGGGTAAATGTATCTAAGTTAACAAACTTTTTTTGGGGTATTGCTATAGGCTTTGGCCTCGGATATAAAGGCGGAGCAATAAATCTCGTGATATCTATAGTATTTATTATAATTGCATTTATCCTTGCTTTTATGTATAAAGGAGAAAAATAAAATTTTTAATTAATTCTAAATTATTTTCCATATCTAAAGTTTTTTATGTTTTTACTAGAAAAAAATAAAACGGGACAGACAGCAGAACATTTAATAAGAAGATTGATCTAATTTTGTTGTGGAATACAAAAAGGAAGTAATCAACTCTCAAAGAGATTTAAAGACAATTTCAGAGGAAAAAGGCAGCATAACAACAAAAGCTAAATATGGACCTTCAAAATTAACTAGAATTCCATTATATATTGACGAAGAATTATCTTTTTTTGTCGCAACCATAATTGGTGATGGTCACCTAAAAAAGGATAAGTTCCAGACTTGCATTGAAGTGACGAATAAGAGACTTTTAGAAGATATACAAAAAATTTGTAAACAATCATTCCACAGATTTTTTAATATCTCGTCTGCAAGAATAAGAGAAGATAGAAAGCCAGCTTACACTTTGAGAATAGATAGCAAAGCTATTTACAATCTCCTTAAAGAGGTATTTGAAGTGCCACCAGGTAAAAAAAGTAGTATAGTCAAGATACCTAAGCATATAAATAATTCCAATAATAAAATAAAAATCGCTTTCCTGAAAGGAATTATGGCAACAGAAGGAGGAAAAAGAAAAAGAGAATATGGACTATCAACAGCAAGCAATGATTTATGGAAAGGGTTAATAAAACTATTTGAAGAGGTAAGAATTCCTGTTCTTAAAGATAAATGGTTTCACAAAAAGTATAAAAAGACATATTATGGATTATCTTTTAAGAAAGAACACATGAAAAAATTGATGTGGAGTTGCCGGAGTGGTCAAACGGGCGAGGCTTAGGGGATTTTCTTTCTTAATTTAAATTAATCTAAGAAACCTCGTAGCTTAGTGCTTGCACAGGTTCGAATCCTGTACTCCACATTATATCTTCAAAAAATCAAGAATTAGCATACTCAAACAACTTCAAATATCTGGCCATGACTTCCTCAACAAAAGAATCCTGTTCAACTATTTCTCTACCTTGAGCATCTTTTCCGCATCCTAATCCATTATAAGCCCTTAAAGCAGCCTCCCATCCATAATAAGTCTGTGTTTTTTCGCAGCCTTTAAATAAAACCCCACTATTTCCTAATCTCTTATAATTCTCATAAAGTATTCTTGTACCAATTTTTATATTTTTTTCAGGATTAGTCAACAACTCATTTCTACATGCTTCTTTATCTGAGGGTAGGCCATATTTTCCACAATGCTGTAGACTTATCTGCATCAAACCTATAGAAGCTTTATCTGGATCTAAAGTAGAGCTACCTGCATTTTTGTTACAGCTAGATTCCTGCATCATTAAAGATAAAAGCAAAATAGGATCTTGAATTTCATTATCATCAGATGCTTCTATAATAAGTTTAGCATAATTAACACATTCTTCTCCACAATTACATCTCCTCTTTACTAATGTATTTTCCTTTGCATATTCAATAACTTTAACTAAATCTGTTTCAGGTCTCTCTTTCGATATAATACTAATCACAGCAGGATTGGCTCCAAAAATAATTACTAAACCATCGCTATACTTTTTATTTTCTAGGGATTTAATTAAATCAATGTTTTCTTTTGTGAGTCTTCCAACAGGATCAATTTTTTCATCAAGAGAATCTAAGTCTATACTTGGGTCAGGAATTGGTCGCCATGTTTTTTTATCAGATGACCAATACCAGATAAGCTTGTTAGGGTAGACTTCAAATTTAAAATAAAGACTATCTACATCTTCTCGTTTAACAGTAAAGAGATTGTTGTCTCCAGGAGAAAATGTAACAAACTCAGTAACCAAATCCTCATTATCTAAGGCTCCAACTATAGACAATAAACCAGAATCATAATTTTCATCTTTAAGCTCATCTATCAATTCATGTTTTTCAAATGGCGCTTTAACTGGTTTTCCTAAATCACTCATAATATCGTTTGTAGGTGATTGAATCCACTGATTTTTGTCTAAAGACCAAAACCATTTGTTATTTGCATATTGAAGATAAAAACTATCTGAAAATAATCCTGTTCCTAAAAATCCAGAAGTCCTCATCTCAAAGATTGGAGATTCAAATAACTCACTCTCAAAAAGTTCTTCTCCAATAATACCCATGACTCCAAATTTTACCTCTCCAGGTTCAATAGAAATCTCTTCAGGCTCTGTCCTTGAAATTTCTTCAGGTGAAACTGGCTTATCTCCTTCTGGTGTTGGAATTGGAACCGGTTTTTCTCTTTCCCATATCAGCAAAGCTAAATCTCCAAAAGTCTTCCCTCTTAAAATCAGCAAGTCAGATTGATGATAAGGCCAAAAAACCCTGTCCAAGAGTTCAGTAATTTTATTAACTCTATTATTTAATTCATCCTCACTTGTTCCAGATGGAAGATTTTTCTTTTCTTTCAAATAATCACTTCTATCTAAAATATATTTTCCTTCTGCCCTAAGAGAATCTAAATAATCTTTAGTCTGTTCCTTTAAAATAGGCTCTTTTATTCCTGTATTCTTAATTGCTCTATCAACAGAATCTTTGTCAAGCCAGCATTTTATATTTTCATCATCACAATACCCAACAGGAACCCATCTTAATGAGTCTTTTCCAGGTGCTTCAGTTGAACAAACCCTTATTAAATCCCTGTTATAAATATCTGGATTCAAAGCTTCTTCAGCCCCTGCCTGTAAATTAGGATTGACAAACCCATACCAACTAGGAGTTCCAGACACACATTCTGTCGTAGATTCGATATCTTTTTTACTAGCTTGCTCGGCAAGATATTTTTCTCTTATGTAATTAATCGCATAATCAGTTGTAACTTGTTTAAATCCGCATTTCTCCTCATTATTTATCATCACACATAATTCCTTGTATCCTGAAGGAGCTTGGAAGTCTATTGTCTCTGTCTTGAATCCTCCTTTAGGTATAAAATTCGAGGCAACAATCCTATAAGGAGCTGTATCTTGATAGAAAGAAGAGGCAGGATCTCCTTTAAGATAAACCCTATAGAATACTCCCCTATCATTCCCTGCAAAAATATGATAAAATACTTTGTATTGCGAAAAAGGAGGATTTATTGCTG
Source organism: Candidatus Woesearchaeota archaeon (assembly GCA_964497435.1). GTDB lineage: Archaea > Nanobdellota > Nanobdellia > Pacearchaeales > GW2011-AR1 > CAZCCD01. The sequence goes on from CAZCCD010000013.1 coordinate 3,726, forward strand.
TAGAATAAAGGATTTCATCAAACCATGCATAAAATTGTGAAGGTGAATAAGGCTCTGTTAATGTATTTAAAGAACCAATTCCAGCAGGAAGGACAGCTGAAACATAAGCCTTGCAAATTTCTCCTCCAACCTCTTCACTAGACCTTGCCTGGAAAGCCTTGTATGAATTTGAAGCATAATAATCAGTGAAATACTTTAATGATTTATCAGCATTAGATAAGGCAGATTGTACTCCTAAATATTCTCCTCCACCTTTTGTGTTTTGCCCTGTGGCAACCTCGAGTAGCTTAGGAATTCCAAGTTTTGCTAAAGGCAGGGCTTCTTTCCAGAACAACTCACACATATAAATGCTGTGTATCTGATCACAGATTCCAATTGTCTCTCCTGTCTTTAAATTGTGATCAAGACATTGTTTGTAAGATTCTTCAATAGAAAGCCAGCTGTCAATTCCTGCCTTTACACCTGTAAGGCATATAGGAATATATACATCAGGAAAATTAGGAAGGCATAAAAACATACTCCCAGCCAGCCCTGTCTGGACAACATCTGCAACAGGATATTTTCCTCCTAAGTCGCATCTTGAGCTTGGGCAAACAACAGGATCGCAAACATTAAACAAGATTTTGCAGTCAGCAACAGAATGAAAATCAGTGCATTCTAAGTCAGGAACTCCTGCAGCAGGCTCTCCAACTTTTATTTCCTGGCCATTTATTATGACTTTCCCGCTGGATGCAGGATATGCGTCTGATGCCTCTTTAATAGCAGGAATTGCCTTATTAATTATCAAGCTTCTTGTCTCTCCTTCTCCTAATCCAGGAAATTCTCCAAAATCCTGTCCATTTACAAAGTATCTACAACTATCATCCCCTCCTCTATTTTCCTCTCTGCCATTTTTTCCAACATTACATAAGTAAAAGCTATGCGCCCTTCCAGATTCATCAAAAGCCCTTATATTTTCTCCAACTAAAGAAGGCATTACTTGTTTTGTTGAAACATACCATCCGTTTTTTAAGTCAAAAGGAACAATTGCAGGAAGGCCTTTGTAAGGCTCATTCTCAAAGTATCTTAAAACAGGTTCATTATTTCCCAAAGAATCTATGTATGGATTTTGGTATGTTGATGAATCAAATTTTTTGAAATAAATATTTAATCTTTCATCACTCTCTATGCCATTAATACTATAAAGTTTATTTATGCTATAGCTGTCCCCGTGCTGATTTAATGTAGCTATATACTCTCCTCCTATAGAAGTAGGAAGCACTGCAATCGGCGTGTTAAGAGCAACACCTTCTATTTTAACTTTCTCATTAATATCATCATAAACTAAACCATAATAAGGATACTCTCTTGACTCTTTATCAATGACAAAGTTGAGTTTGCTTGATGAAATACCTAGATTAGATGCGAGAGTGCTTATAACAACATCATCACTAATATCTTTGTATATTTTTCCAACACTATTTTCTAATCTTCCTTCCATCATTTCATTCAATTCACTGCTTCCTTCAACCTTTGAAATTAATTCTAGCTCTCTAAGCTCTCTAATTGAAGAATTAAGGCTTAAATTTCCGACAAGATTATCAACATTAATTTTTTCTCCGTCAATGTCAACAAAACCATTTGAATCAGCTCTTAGCCTTGCTTTTATCCTAGAAGATAGGCCTTCATTTTTCATTTTTTCTATATATGCATTCCCAAAGCAATTTGTATTTATATTCTTGGTCAAGAAAGCGTCTTCTTCTTGGCAACCTTCTTGGAGTTTTTTAATTTCATCATTCTGTTCTTTAAGCCAGTTGTAATAGTTCTCTACATCTCTTTCAATCTCGCTTGAATGATCAAAAATACAATCCTCTACATCACTGTATTGGTTAGGATTTGTCCTTATAATATCAAAGCATTTATTATACCACCCATTTTCACCATTCTTTCCCCTCATAACTTCTTGCCTTGCAACTGTTTTTAATCCCCCGCCAGCAAAAGCATCCTTAATAGTTAAAACAGCATTGGTTGCCTGGCATGCTATATTCAAACCTTTAACAACAGTTCCAAGTTTTTCTGACCTATCTTTCCAATCTGATATTGATTCATTTAATGTATCAATCTTTCTTTCTATTTCATCACGAGATAGTTTTATTCCTCTCTTTTCAATTCCTATTTTAAATGGGAACTTTGCTTTTGTTCCAGCATAATCAATGCCTGCGTCAATTGTTACCTTAGCAACTTTCTTAATATTAATTGCTGCGACAGTGAAAGAGTATTTGCTCCCAAATGTAGATGGCTCATTAATCTTTAATGTTTTTTCCTGTCCCGAAATAAATGTCTTTGCGTCATCAAAAAAACTTCCTGAAAGAGAAACCCTTAATGTAGCACTATTGTCTTTAAGTCCAGTAAGCTGTATAAAATCATTTTCACCAAGAGAGTAAATCCAATTTTTTCCAAGTTGAATAGAAGACAAGTTTCCTTTATCATCTCTAATAAGAATTGTTACACTATAATCATCTAATCCAGGATCAATTATTCCTTTAAAATCAATATCTATGACCTCTCTATTAACAACAATACTCTTCGAAGAAACAGTGCTGCTCGAAAGCTGGATTTTGCCCTTACATTCACTGACCTCATCAAAAGTAGAAGGATATTCTATTTCATATATTTCGCAAAGCTCTACAACAGTTCTATCTTGCTGTAGTTTACTAGATAAAATTATTTTTTCTCTTAATGCTTCTTCTCCTTCAGTAATATTTTCTTTTTCAGGATAGACTAATTCGTTATAACTCTGCATGACTTCATCAAAATTCTTTTTTGCTTTTGAATAATAAAAACTTGAATTCTCTGTAATATTTACATTGACAGGCTCTGCAAAATCAACAAGAGTTATCTTTTTTCCACCAAACTCAATATTTTCTCCCATACTTATTTTTTTATAGCTCTTCTCCTTAATCAACCAGTTATGAACATTAGTAGAAATTCCGGGCAAAAAACCGAAAAAATTAACTCTTCCATCTGATTTTAGCCTATCTCCTTCAGCAATTGTCTTCACAGCATTAATATCATTTATTTCTAATTCTTTCTTGTACATAGATTCTGGAAGAGTAACAGTGTATATTTCTAAGCTATTCTCATTAAAATCTTCTCTCAATCCAGCATAACCTAAATAGACATATCTCCTCTCATTATTTTCCATAAATTCATAAAGAAACTCTCCAACCTGCACTTCTCTTTCTGTTCCATCTATATCAATTTTAACTCTTGGATTTAAGATTAGCTTAAATGCTTTCTCTCTTCCACATCTTAGTTCAACACTCTCGACTAAACCACTATCTTCTACTCTTAAAACAGTGCATTGATCATTTAAAAATTTCTCTCCTTTTGTAACTTCTGTTATATCTCCATTAACATTCAGTCTTGCCCTGCTATCAGGAACATCAAGGCTGTTAAGAGTAGCTGTTAAGCCGGCTGCACAATCAAATCCAGGAAGACGAATTTTTTGTGAGGTTTCTCCTTTGTTTAATGTAAATGTTGATAATTTTCTAAATCCTTGGTAAAGAGTAATTTCAGCACTATTCTCATCTATAAAATTAGCTCTTACATATCCTCTTCCTTTCCAGAAACTGTATCTTTGATAATTTCTCTCCCATTCAGCTTCATCAGAAATTTGAGGAAGATAAAATGTTGTCCTTCCGAGCCCAAATGCGTTTTTAATATTATATAATATGTCAGCTGTTATCTCTCCTTCAACAAAATCAGGCATTGATGATTCGAGTTTCTGCTGTTTTAATAATATGACAACGTATCCAATATCGTTTAATATTGGAGAATCAAGTTCTTCTGGATTGTAACCAAGAGCAGTCCTCGATGGAACATAAGTTATTCCTTTAACCCCATTCGGATAAGGTCCTGTAAATCTAATCCTATTTATTGCATCAATATCAATTAAAGGATTTATCTTTGTTGCATAAATCTGGCAAAAAACAGGAGCATCTCTTTCCTCAAGTAAATCACTCCTCACAACAGCAGGAGAGCAACCAAATGGAGCTATTTGAAGTATAAAATCCTGACCAGATTCACACTGTTCTCTTGGAATTCCGCCTCCAACATCAAAAAATCCACCAACTCCCTGAATTTGAGAAGGACTTGATCTAGTATAAACAGCAAAAACAAAATTTATAAAAAATAAACTAATGATTAATAAAATCAATGCAAGATAAATTTTTTTCTTTATCATCTTACTTCAATATCAAGACCCCTATCTTCAAACAAAATGTAATTTATTTGCAGTTGTTCCAGGCTATTTGGTTTAGGAAGACTCCTCGCATTTATGTCAATAACCTTACCATGAAGTTCAGATTCTAAAAAGTAATAAGACTGTTTTCCTCCTCCTGACAAAGCACTCGAGATTATTTGTTCCGGAATTTCAATTTCAAAACATTTTTCCTCTTTCAAACCAAGAATTCCTCCAATCCCTCCTTTAAGAACCTCTATACATTCTTCCTGAACACTGGCTCCTAGAGTCAATGAAGAATCCTCGTAAATATAAACCTGGATTTCATATTCTCCCTGGCTTAACTCAACAACATTTTGTTCAGGATATAAAATAGTCGAAGAATCATTAGATACAAAACTGATAATGGCTTTCCCATCATAAGGCCTTCCGTCTAAATTCAAGGTAACTTCCAAAGGATAAATCTTATCAAGGAAAACATCGACACTTCCAGAATCAACACTAGAGAAAGTTGTTTTACCATCTCTATATCCTTCAGCCCTTGCAACCACTCTTCCATTTATACACTGCGGAAATTCTGTTTTTAATCTTCCATTAGAACTCTCTCCAATATAACAAACAGTTGAAGAACACTCATAAGAGACACTTGCATCAATTAATTCTCTATTCGTATTTCTTGTAAAGACATCTACTTCTGTATTTTTGTATTTACAAATTTCTGGATTTTCTATTTCATTAGTAATGTAACTTAAAGATTCTCTTGGATTGTTTCTTTGTATAACAATAGCAACAGGAAACTGGAAGATTTCTTCTCCATCTTGAATTTGTATTAAAACAGGATAATTTACATTGTAGACGAAATGATAAGGAACATAACAAAATCCTAAAATTCCAAGGCCTGGCTGATTTCCAACAGGGTTTGCAATCAAAATAGGGCCATCTCCAGGCAATACTTCAAAACTTCTTGGCCAGCTTCTTGAATTAATAAATCTAACATTTTCGACTCCAACATCGACAAAATAATAATCATTAACATCTCCTTCACCTTTTAATGCAAGAGTATTTGCCTCTATAGCCTCTTCCAAACCATCAAAAATTTTTTCAGCATTCCATGTTAAAGGTGAACAAGTGATTTCAACTCCATCAACAGGTGCATAAAGTCTTAAAATATCTACCCCGTAATTTTCAAGGAAAAGCTCTTCCTGCTCTTTATTATAAACTGTCTTTGCATCTTCATATAGCTTCCCAAGTTTTGAATTAACAACAACGCTATGGGAATCTATTTTAACATTTTCTTCTGCCTTAGCCATATTTAAATCCATTGAAAGTTCAACATCAACATTTTTATTATTAATTGTAACTCTCGTCCTAGGATTTCCTAGACTAATCTCATAATCTCCAGAATAGCCAGATAAATCACAATCACTTATTCTCTCATTAATAAATCCAGATAATTGAGATTCCATGTTTCCTTTAGACGGAACTTGCTCTCTCTGAATATTATTCCCAGAAACATAATACCAATAAGGAATGTTTGTTCCTACAAAATTCAATTGAGAAGAGAAAGGCATGTAATCAGAACCAGACTCATAATCTGGCAGTTCAATATAACCTCCTTGACTTTCAAGCAAACTAATTCCTGTCAGAGAGTCATCTTCTAGACAAGATAAAAATGAAGTGTATGGTGCCTGAAAATCAGCAGGAATTTTTTCACTAGTTATTCCTCCTCTTAAGATTAAAAACAAAATAACAGCTACAACTATAACTATTCCGATAATAATAAAAATAGTAACCTGACCCTTATTCTTTAACCGCACAGCTAAGGAATGCACCTCTTGTTTGCTTCTCATATGAAGACAATGCAGAGAACATATATAAACTTTTAGAATTCTATATTATATTAATAGTAAAAACGCCTCGTAGCCCTGAAATAATTAATCCCTCCAACAACCAGCAAAACTCCTGCAACAAATATCATCCATTTTTCAATTGCATCAAAAAACTCTGGCAGTTTAATAAATGAAACAGCTAAATTTATGAAATACAAACCAAAGACTAAGTAAATTACAAACCCCCATAATACTGCACCTCTTCTCATACATATTTTTATGAAACAACATATTTAAATATTTCTAAGAGAATATTTTATATAAGGCCTTGTAGTCCAATGGTCAAGACGTTCGCTTGACGTGCGAGAGACCCAGGTTCAATTCCTGGCAGGGCCATAATTATAAAAAGAAGGTTTCATTTATCATAAAATAATTAAACTTTTATAAATCATGAAATGAAAGAAGAAATTCAAAAAAAGGGAATGTATTTAAAAGATATTTTAATTGGAGTATTAATAATAACACTCTTAATTCTTTTAATTGTAAGCATAATAATCAAAGACAAATTGTCAATGATAATTTCAATAGCTAATTTATTTTTAACAATAATCATTGCTTTTCTTCTGGAAAATGAAAAAAGAAGGAGATTGAAAATTATTGAGGAGGAGGCTGAAAAAATACTAGTTAAGCCTAAAGCAACGTTAAGAAAAAAGAAAAAGTGATCCACGAAATCCTTTTAAACCATATTTTTCTATCCATTCTATCTAAGTAAAGTTATTTAAACTTTCATCAGAGGGCAACGAGAGTTTACACGAGATAATCCAAAAGGGAGTGTGGGCTCGAGCAAGAAAGACCTGCTGGATGCTGGATGCATCGAAACCCGCAGGAGGTTTCAATAAATGAAGATCCCAAAAAAAACAAACAGATACTGTCCTTACTGCAATAAAAAAACAGAGCAGAAAATAAAGTTAGTGTCAACCGGATTCCGAAGAGGAACATTAACAAGAGGTTCTATTTCAAGAGCAAGAAAAAGGGGCCTTGGAAGAGGCATGGGAAATAAAGGAAAATGGGGCTCTAAACCTCCTGTATCAAAATTCAAGAGAAAATCAAAAACAACAAAAAAAACAAATATCCTTTATACATGTAATGTGTGTGGGAAATCTAAATATCAAAAAAAAGGCCAAAGGTTAGGTAAACAAATACAAGAGTAAGATGATACAAAATTCATTCGCAGTAAATTGCTCGAAGTTAAAAACTAAGGTTAATGAAAGAAATAAGATTTGTAATATTATTTGCCTCTATAATCAAAGTTTGTATATTAACGATTCCGAATTAAATGCTGTAGAGCAGGCAGTTTTTTTATAAAAAATGGCAATTGCAAAAAAAAGAAAAAAGTTTTTTGAGGCTGAAATATCTCAAATAAAAAAAGATATAGAATTATATGCTTTCAATCAAAAAGATCTAGAAGGAAGAGTAGTCGTATATGATTTAACAAGATTTTTAAGAGGAAAGAACGCAATACTCAAAGTAAAAATAAAACTCGAGGGAAATAAATTAATTTCTGTTCCCCTAGAAATGAAAATCCTGCCTTATTTCATAAGGAAAATGATAAGGAAAGGAACTAATTACGTTGAAGATTCTTTCTCTGCTGATTGTCAGGATGGAAAAGTAAGAATAAAGCCTTTCTTAATAACAAGAAGAAAAGTTTCAAGAGCAATAAGAAAAGCCTTAAGAAACAAAGCCAGAGAAGAGCTAATAAATCATGCCAAAGGAAAAACAATAGACACTATTTTCAAAGATCTAATAAAAGGCCAGCTTCAAAAGCCCTTAAGCTTAAAGTTAAAGAAAATTTATCCACTTTCCTTATGCGAAATCAGGGTTTTAGAAGTAGAAAAAAGTTAGGAAACGAGTGAGTTTACGAAACTCTTTCCTTATGTGAGATAAGAGTCTTAAGTGTAGAAAAATTTAATTAAGATAAAAAAAGAACAGAAGCCTTTTAAATGAATATTTTCTCTTAATATCACGCCTGTGTAGCTCAATGGTAGAGCAATAGCCCTGTACTGGAAATTTATGTTCTTGTATAAATCACAAGGGAGCTATAGGTTGAGAGTTCAAATCTCTCCGCAGGCTTTAGGTTTAACGGAAAGCATGCACGACGGAATCTATTCCAGTCCGTAGGCTTTTTCGAGTTTACAAGAAAAAGACTCATTGCTTAAGCAATCTCAGATTTTGAACGAAGCGAAGATAGATTTTTCATAATCTCCAGAAAGAATATTCTACTTTAAGTAACGCTTGCAGTAACTTCACATCTTTTATCTACAAATCTATCAACAGGAAAATCAAAAATTACTTCTTTTGTTTCTCCAAAATCAAAATCAATAATTTTTTTATCAGAAAAGAAAAACTCTCTTTCAGCATCTATATTACCAACAACCTGTATAAGGCCAGCTCCCCCTACATTACTAACTTCTGCAACTAATCTAATTCCCAAATTGCCAGAAGATTCTAAACCATAATAGTCACAAGATTTAAGTAGAACAGTCGGAGCAGGCATTCCATTTTCTACTACGTTGCCCGTTAAGCCAGACTTAAATGAGAGAAAAAGTAAAAAAATCCCTATTAAGATTAAAGAAGCTGCAATTACCTTACTTATTATTGATTCGTTATTTACCATTTTATACATAAACTCTCTTAATATTAATATCTATCGAATTTGTCATTTTAAGTCAAAGGAATCATTTTTCCTTCTGTAAAAAATATAACCTTCCCATTATACTCTTCAACATCTCCATCTTGATGAAGTCCAAAATCCCAAGCTTTCACTTCACTCCATTTTCCATTTTCTTTAACTGCCCAATAAAAAATACTGCTACTGTAAGCAGGATCCCAAACAATCCACGTCCTTCCTTTTGAATCAATCATAGCTTTTGAATCCATATCTATGTATGAAGATTTCTTGTCAATAACTTTTACAGGCTCATTCCAAAAATCTTTATCATAATCATAAACTATTTCATATATTCCTCCGCTATCACCTTCAAGATGGATTGGAGCATAAACATATATATCTTTATTATATTCAAACGCCCCTATTTCATTTAGGTTTTTAATTTCCCCGGGCAAAGATTTATCTCTAATTTTTTTTGGTTTACTCCAAGTTTTTCCTTTATCTTTAGAAGTAGTATACCATTCCCAACCCCTATCCTCATCTTTAAAAGGATTATGGTCTCCATAAAATACCCAATAACTTCCATCAGAGTGTTTAAAAAATACAGGAGTCATAGCAATGTAATTTGTATCGCTTATAATTTTTGCTCCCCCCCCTTCTTTCTTAAAAAGAATTTCAGATCTCTCATAATTATTATCTGTATTATACCAAACCCCATATAGGTCTTTTCCATCTTTTATTAAATTCAGCTCTTCACCTAAATTTAAAGGGTAAGAACTATCGCTCCACTTTATAAGATTATTTGGATCGCTATACTTGTAATAATAAAGATTCCAATCACTAAATCTTGCTGTGACATAGAGTTCTCCATCAATAACCGCCAATTGATTGTAATCTTCTTTTCTTCCAGAGTCAAAGATAAATGGAGAAAGAGGTCTAGATTTCAAATTCTCTTCAGTTTCTTCTACAATTTTGGGTAAGCTGTCTTTCGAAATCTCTCCCGGAAGATCTTCAACAAGTCTTCCAGAAATAATATTAGTATAAATAAAAAATCCAATAGAAAAAAATAAAAAAACCGAAGCTATGTAAATCAATTTCATTTTATCTAAAATGTTTAAAATAACAATTGTTTAAAAATGTTTTTGATTTCATTTTTATCTAACATTTAAAAATACTTCAAAATGCTATATTGTTAATTTTTATCAAACTCTCTCCGCAGGCTTTTTGAAAAAAGACTAAGTAAAATCAAAGGAATTTCCACCATGCTTAGTTTTTTAAAGCATGTTATCTTCTATAAAACATGGAAAAAGGAGGGAGTTTTGTAAGAATAACATCGGCTGTAACAGGCGTCTCTCTATTCTTAGTCGCGCTTTTTTTCCTTAACAAAAATCAAGTCCTTCAAGCCACTTTCATTGGAGTCATAGGAATTCTCTTAATAACAATCTCATTATTCCCCTTTATAAGATCTCAAAAAGCAAAATAACTATTCCACCTTAAAAACATAAACTTCTCCTCTTTTTCCTTTATATATTACCCTAGAGGGAGGAACCCCAAAATACTTAGCCATTAAAACAGAAAACTCGACCATTGCTCCAGAATCTTCTTTTTTTGAGATAAGATACACAAGATATCTCCAACTTCCAAAGCTTATTACTCTTTGTTTTTCAGAACCAAATTTAATATGAGTCACTATTTCCATGAATTAAGAAGAAATAAGGGTTTTTTATAAATTATTATACTAGCCAACATTCTCAGCCTTCAGATTGGATTATAGACAATCTCGGCTGTTAACCGACAGGTTCAGCCTTCCCATCTTCAACAAGAATTTTAGCTATTTCTTTAGGGAGATTAACCATCTCTCCTGCTGAAAAAGGACCCATAACCTCTCCTTTTAATCCTACAAACTGATTAACACTCTCCTTAAATAAGATTAACTGGTTTTTCTTATCAACCTCTCCATTAAGAGAATTATCTAATTTTTTATCAGAAAAATCAATGCATTTCATTAATTCTTCAAAAAGTTCTTTCTCAAAAGCCAGCATGTTTTCAAAATCCTGTTTTGAAATGCCTGTTTCAGAAGCAATTAAAACTAAGTTAAGAATTTTTTTTCTTCTTCTTATCATTAATTCTTTAAATAAAGTGATCGCGTTCTCTAATTGTTTTTTTGTCTTTATTATGACATCAGAAAAATCATCGCTGTTTTTAGAGGCTATTATTTTCTTATCTTTTAAATATGATGAAACATCTTCGATAAAAGATTTAGGAAGAGATTGTAATTGTTCTGAATATCTTTCCTTCCTTGCTGCTTCATAAATATCATTGTAAGTTATCATATTTTCACCTGAAGCAGCAATGCGATTTCCACAGAGGCAATTAGAAATCGCCTCTCTATGCTTCGAGGAAAATCGAAAAAAACCAGAGGGTTGTTTTCAGCTGTTTCATAAATATCGTTATAGGTTATCATTTTAATAATTCAGGAAGATATATGATATTTTTAATAATTGCTGTAATGAAAACTATTAAGCTTTAACACTATATTCAAACACTTTATCATAAGGGATAAACCATCTTATAGCCCTTTCTTTAGAGGCTTTTTCCCAGATTTTTCTAAAGATTCTTATGGAGTTTCCATGGCCTGAAATAGCGATATTAACCTTGTTTTTCTTTATAAATCTCTTTAGATATTTTATAAAACTCTTGACCCTTTTTTCAATATCTAAGAAAGACTCTCCTTTTGGAACAGCGACATTATACCCTCTATGAATAGCCTCGTATTCTTTTTCTCCTAAAAATTCCTCGGCCTTTTTTCTTAAGGAAGGAGAAAGGTTTTCTATGGCATCTCCTTCAAACTTTAAGTCATAAAGCTTTTTCCCTATATTCTTAATAAATGCTTTATGGCTAACTCCCTCTAAAATACCATAACTCCTTTCTATCATCCTATTATCAGTTATGATTCTTTTGCATTCTGGATGATACTTTAAAACATATCTCAAAGTTTCTTTTGACCTTAAGAGTTTTGTCTGAAAAGCAATCTGGATTTTTTTATTTTTAAGAATTTTTGCTATTTTTTGAGAATCCTTTCTTCCTTTACTCGTTAGCTTAGAATCTTTCCAGCCTGTAAATATGCCTTTTTTGTTGAAAATAGTCTGGCCATGCCTGAATAAGTAAATGTGATAAACCTCTCTTCCTTTCATCACTAAACAAACAAAAAGGATTTTATAAAACTTGGGAAAATTTGATTTTTATATTAACCTTTTAATTTGTCTCGTTCGTAAAACTCACTCAATTACCGAGGAAATTACTAATATTAAATCATACTGAATTTTACGGTATCATCTAACAAAATATCGAGCGAAGCAAGACTATTTAATCAAATAAATTAAAAAAAGAAAAAAATAAAAATAAAACTTATTCTTCTTCAACTTCTATTTCCAGTTCTTCTTCATTTTCGAGAGAACCGATTGAGATTTTGTATTTCTCGAAAATTTCATTGTCAAATTCTTTTATTTTCTTTTTAATGACTTCGTTTCCTCTGACAACTTCGATTTCTACGACTTTTTCTCCAGAAGGAAAAATCCAGAATACTTTTTTTGCCTCTATTTTTATGGGCCTTACATAAATCTCTTCTTCTGTTTTAAAATCTTTTATAACAACGACTTCCTTGACTTTAACAATTTCTTTTTTAACCTTAATCTTACCTTCTATTTCTTCAGACTCAAGGACTCTTACATGCTCTATTTGTTTTGAAGTGGCTGTTAATTTCCAGTCAGAACTCTCAAAATTTTTTATGGTTCCTTTCAAAAGCAAGAAAGTTCCGATTTTTTTGACTTCTCCTGAAAAAGTTCCAACAACATTGTTTGTCTTTGGAGAAATTAAGTCAAATTCTATGTCTCTTACGCTGTTATTAGAGCTTTCAATATTTCCGTCTATCTTAAAATTAGAATTTCCTATCCTAATTTTTCCAGAAAGAGTTCCTTCTTTGTTAAGAATAGTTAAATCAACTAAAAATCCGTTTGATTCATCATTATTAACTGCAAATCCTTTTCCAATAAAAAAAGAGACATCTTGTGTTTTTTTAGTGATATTCTCTCCTGTAAGATAAACAAGGACTCCTTTGACTTTTGCTGTATTTTCATTATTTCCCTCAAGAGTAGAAGAAACCTCAAAGGTGTTTATTCCTTTTGTTTCTGTCTTGATAGTAAGTTTTATTGTCTCACGTTCTTCAGATTTAAGAGTCAATGAACTTTTGCTGAAGGCTCCTGATGGGTTTCCGCTTAAAGATTTAAAGCCTAAATTGTAAGTGTAAGTCTTATTTTCACACTCAGTGTTGTTAGAAGAATTATCATCTTCATCTTCACACTCATGTAAATCTCTAACAGTTATTTCATAGACAGCCTCTCCATCAGAACTGACTTGTCTCTTAGGCTCTATTTTAAGTTTTTGTATATCTTCAATTTCATCTTCATTGTCTAGTTCGAGTTTTTCTATAACATCATCATCAAAATCAGACAATTGAATGAATCTTGTATTTTTTCCTTTACCGCTATTATCAGTATTTTCCCCATTAGCAACAACTATGAAAGTTGTCAAGACTAACAAAGCCATCAGACTAAAAGCCATTAATTTTCTTGATTTATTTATTTGCATGTTTTTCATTTTGCATTTTTACCGTTATATTTTACCTCCTACGAGTTTAATTTATTAAACTACGTTCACGAAAACCAAAGGTTTTCAGTGTAAGTTTAATTCAATTTTCATAAAATATCCATAGAAAAAACCTATATATATTTGTAGATGGAACTATGTGGAACAAAATTTAAAGAATTTTTGAGATTTCTAAAAATATTTCTTTTTCTTAAAAGTTTGAAATAATAAAAAACATATTTAAAATTTTTGCTGATTCAACTCTTTCCAGCGAGCAAAACCTTACTTGTGTTGCTTCGCAACACGTACCCCAAGACTGGAATACC
>CAZCCD010000014.1:0-7048 GCA_964497435.1 Candidatus Woesearchaeota archaeon
CAGATTATCTAAATTCATCTGTATTTTTAAGCGGTGGAGCAGATAATGTATCGATTTCTAGCACATCTTTTTCCCAGGTTTCAACAACAAGAATGAGATTCTGGCAGCCACTTAACAGAGGAGCCCCAACTTATAATACAACAATGTGGCTGAGTGAAATTGAACTCAATGTAGGGGCATTTTCAGCCAGTGTAAGTGTAAGCAGTACTTATGCAGGATATGATCCCTTGAGATTAAAGGATGGGAATATTTTCCCCCAATGCCATAGTTTACCTAAACAAAATATGAATAATTGCCAGCCTGTTTGTGGAGGTATTTTAATAGACAGGATGAATCCCATAATAAGCGCAAATAAAGCATTAATAAGTTCAATTCTTACTGGGCCAAATAAACTAGGTATATCAGTCTATAGAGATAATATAGCTGTTTCAGACTCAAGCAATTTAGTTGACAGTTCTAGTTCAGGTGCTTTAAACTCTATGATTGATGGCTGGGAATCATGGGGCGGAACCCGTATCTGCATTGGAATTAATAATGCAAGCAATAAATTTTTATTACAATCAACAAATCCGCAAAGAGTAATGATTGTTATGAGTGATGGACAGGCAAATGGAAAGTGTCCTTTAGAACAAGGAAGTTTTGTCCCTGATTTAAATGGCAATGGCATCACTAATGATTCAGGAGATTATGCAGTCAAAGCTGCATGTGATGCGAATGCAACAATCACAAATCTTACAATCCATGCTGTTGGAGTTGGTCTAGGTGTGGATGAAGACACTTTAAGAGCTATATCAAACTGCGGCAGAGGAACATATTACTCTTCTCCGACAGGAGATGTATCAGAATTAACAAACATTTATACAACAATCGCAAGTCAGTTCCTTCAACAGTCAAAAACAATACAAAAATACAACTTTTTAAGATTTGTATTCTTTGATTCTTCGTCAAACACAGCTGTTGCTGACAAGCCAGCCCCTGAAATACTGCAGATAACTAAATATGATTTCGATCTTTCAGCGTATCCAGGATTTATAGGGCCTATAACAAAAGTGGAACTTTATCCTGTTGTGATACTTTCGTCAGGAGAAGAATTTGTAGGGCCTTTGCTTGAAACCTGGAAATTTAATTAACTATAAATTTAATATATAAAAACTAACACTTATTTATTAAGATTATTATAATTGTTAAACTAAAACACCCAGCTCTAGATTAGTAATATTTTAATGTAAAAATAGTTTATTACGAGTTTTTATGATTAACATCATGTAAAATCGCGAAGCGACAATTTAAAGTTATAACATAAACTTTAATGAAGAAGTAATGTAAAGTCATTTCTTCTGCTTGCTTATCCAACGCACTTTACGCCTTTTCATCCAGCGTTTTCATGAAATAAAACGATGCAGAAAAGCTAACTCTTTTTTTTACTTATCCATCTAACTTTTCTTCTCTTCATCAACATATTTTTCCTGCATTTAGAGGAGCATAGATAATTTATTGTACCATCATCTTTTATTCTAGTAATTCCTCTTGGAAACTCATACATTTTCCCACAATAAACACATTTAGGCATTTTATTGTTTATCCAAATAAGCTTGGAATACTCCTTTTTCAGTTGGATGATTATAAACACTTAAAACTTCATATCCTATAGAAACAGCATCTTTCTTAACTTGTTCTAAAAGCCATATTGGATCAGCTTCATCACTACCATCAATATCCACAACAAGTCTTCTTTCATTCAATAACCCTTTATTAACAATTTGATTTAAAATCATTTTAATTTAGTTAAGTATACGTTCCCTTTGTTACTTTTGATTTAATCCTTCTA
Organism: Candidatus Woesearchaeota archaeon; assembly: GCA_964497435.1. Taxonomy (GTDB): domain Archaea; phylum Nanobdellota; class Nanobdellia; order Pacearchaeales; family GW2011-AR1; genus CAZCCD01. Next base: position 1,829 of record CAZCCD010000014.1, read on the forward strand.
GCTTCTATTTCTGTCTCTCTCAACATTAAAATATCTCCAATCCTCACAGGTCCTTTAACATTCCTCCTCATACTCCTTTCTTTATCTCTACCTTCTTGAATCAAGCATTTAACTTGAGTTATTTCTCCTCTAAAGCCAGTCCTGCCGATTAACTCTTGAACAACTGCAGGAACAACTTCTCCTAAAATCTTCTCACTACCTCTAGAACCAGATTGTTTTTGTTGTTGAGGTTTTTGTTGCTGTGTCTTAGCCATTTTATTTCAGATTAACAATTTCTCTTTCTGCATCGCCAGGCTCAATAATTACTATAGATGAAGCTGCCACTGGAAGACCTGCTGCAATTCCGAGTTTATTTTTATTATCAACTTCCTTGCATGGAATTTTTTTCTCCTTGCATAAAATTGGAATATGCTGAACAATTTCTTTAGGTTCAACATCTGCGGCGTAAAAAACAGCCTTGGCTGTTCCTCTCTCTATGGCTTTTGTAACTTCATTAGTTCCTTTCTCTATTTTTCCAGTTTTTCTGGCTTTTTCAACAATAAGATACGGATCCATTTTACATTTTTTACGTTTAATTGATTAACATCCAGGCTTGACCATTAAATTGATAAACACCCAAGCTTGGTTGTTTATTAGAACGAAAATTTCCTCGCGAGTTTTCGTTCATCGGATAAAAATTAAGGTGAAATTTGGTTTATAAAGCTTTCTTTAGATTATATAAATACTTTTAAATTTAAAATTATTAATAAAAAGATGATTACTTTGACTGATTTATTAAAAGGCAAGCCAGATTATGTAAAAAAGAGAATATTAAGTATTGTAAATGATAATAATGGACAAATAGTTGTTAATTGGGATGAGGCAAGTAAGTTTAAGGGAGAGGACAGAGTTATTGAAGAGGTATATGATATTTTAACTGAGTTAGGAATCCTATCTTTTAACACTCAGGGAAATTATCTTTTAACAGGAGGAGATGTAGCAATAAATCCAAGAGGAAGTTCACTATCAATGCGCTATTTCAGAAATGAGTCAGACGCTCAGAAATTCAGAAAAGCATTTTACGAAAATGCTTTATATCCTATAAAAATGTTTGTGGGCGTTTAATCATCTCCAACTAACCTATTTTATTGATCAATTCCTTTTTAATTAGTTCCCTTTTTTCCTTCACTACAGAAAACAAAACTCTCTCAATCATTTTCTCAGAAATAGTAAAAATATAATTTAATTTGATAATACTATCTCTAACTGCCCCTTCTTTTTTATGTAAAGTAATGCCTTTCATTTTCAAATTAGAAGTTATACCCATTACAACAACATTTCCTTGATCTTCAAAAAGAACTAACGCTGGTCTTTTCTTAATCTCAAATGTATCAGTATATTGAACAGAGGCTAAAACTACTTCTCCAAATTTATGCATTTTCCCAAACCTCATCCTCTTTATTATCCCAAAGTTCTTTCATTTTATCTTTTTGTATTTTATGAAGGAACTCATCATATTGATTATTTTCTTTCATTTTTAAAAAAAGCTTCGCCATTTTTTCTATTAATTCATTATAAGTCTGTCTAGGATGCTCTCTCGCTTTCTTCAACATCACAATTATGTCTTTTCTTAAGAGTATAGTTGATTCTTGTGCCATTTTATATAAATAATCTCTTATACATTAACTATATATAGCTATATAAATGTTACTTTCTCCAACTAACTTCAACTTTTTTTGTATTTTTCCTCTTTAACTTAATCATACTTCAGAAGTCTGAGCAGACTTCGCGACGCAAAACTTTGTTTTGACGTTTTGGGCGAGTTTTTTTCTTTACTTTGATATATTTAAGGCGAAGTAGCCAAAGATTTTGTCTCTTCTTTTTTATTTTGGTCAGGAAAAATATCTGAGAGTTTTTTATGGCCTTCTTTTAAGACTTTTAAATTAATCTGGAATATGTCATTTGAGATGACTTTTCCTCTGACTGTTTTTCTTAATCTTAATCCTTTAGGCCTTGTATTAGTCCTTTTTCTTTTGCCCTCGTGTTTTGGCCTTTTTTTGAACGCTTTTCCATATGTTAACAAGACTCTTTTTAATCCAATTCCAGGAACATTTTCCACAGCTGTAAATCCGGCTTGATCACTAGCTCCAGTAATTTCGAGTTCATAGCCATCTAAAGCAGGAAGGATTTCTTTTCCATCTAACTTATCATGTAATTCTTTTCCAACTAACTCTTCACTTTCCAATTCAATCTTGTAAGTCTTTCCTGATTTGTCTGATATATTTAACTTAAACATAAAAATAGAATGAAAAAGTCAGCTTAAAAAGGTTTTGATTTTATTAAGACTTCTTTCGGAGGCAACAAGAAGAAGTCATTTGAAGGGATTAAAAACCGTAGGTTTTGATTTTATTAAGACTTCCCTCGAAGGCAATTAAAGGAAGTCACTTGAGGATGAACCTTTCAAAAAGGTTCCCAAAAGGGAAAAACCGTAGGTTTTGAATTATAATCTTAAATTTTCGCTTAAAGGAACTAATCTTGATCCTCTTGGAGTTATTAAATATGCAGATAATGTTACATCATAGACAGTTTTGTTTAAAGTGGTGATTTTTCCAAGTCTTCTGCCATAGTATATTGTTTCCTCTCCTTCAACTTTTTCAGCAGGTTTATCTTTAATCCTAACAGAACCCACAAGATGAACAGTTTCTTTTAGCACAAAAGCTGTTTTTGATAAATGTTTCAACCATTTTCTATCATCTTTAGACCAGACCTCTCTTGTTTCCCTCGGTTTTTTTACTTCAGTATGGTATGTTCCTATTGGTCCATATTTAGCACCGCAACTCTTCAATACCTCACCGTGATGAATAATTCTTTTTAATTCAAAAAAATCTCCAAAATCTTCGTAATCTTCATCTGTTTCAGCTGACCTCCATGCAAAAGAATTAATTAACCTATAATTTCCACGAAATTTTCTTCCAACAATTATTCCCAAAGAGCCCCTATTTTCATTACCTAAAATATCTCTAAAAATATTCAAGAAACAACTTTCATCAGTAAGTTCTACTCTTGTTATTCTTTCTATTCCCATTTTTGCATACTCAATTATACAAATTATTTTAAATTTATTTCTATACTTTGTTTTATGGGATATTGGTTTAATAATTTTGTTGAATTTGAAGGAAAAAGAAATAGAGAGAATAGGCTTATTCTAAATTTTTCATATGTTCATAATAATAAAGAAGATAGGAGAATTTTAACACCAGAAGGATTTGTTTCAGACAGTATTAAGGTTTATATTCCTCAACATGTTTTAGTTCCAACAGGATTTTTGGTGCCTGAGAAAGCCGAGGAAATTGTAAAGAGTTTAGAAGAGAGAGCTCATCTTAAAAATCTTCCACTAAAAAGAAGAAGAAAAGGGAGATTTGAGATTTTAGAAATTGAAGCCCCTAATATTCCAATTCTCTTAAATGACCTTAAAAGGTTGGGCTTTCAAACAGGTAATTATACTAAATTATTGAGATTTGGTGGTTTTTTTCCTGAAAGAAAAGTTAGTCTTGAAGATAGACTCTTAGTTAATATAGGGCAGAGAGACGAAGTTGAATTACAAAACCTAGATGGATTTAGATTTGGAGATTTTTTAAATGTAGAAGAAGCAAGAGAATTGCCTTATGTTGTAATTGATATAGAGAAACCATTATGGAAAAGAATAAGAGAAAAAGAACTCACTGATTTAAGAGCCAAACTTTTGAAAGCTCCTAAAGATGATAGAGACAAGCAAAGAAGGAGGATGATTGACAGAATTGAGAGAAGACTTTCATGGATAGATCCTCATGTTGAAGGAGCTAATCTTTATGAAGATAAATTTAGTGCTGATGTGTCTTATATTGGCTCTATTTGGAAAAATGGAAATAGTTGTATAAAAGAGATGTATATGATTGATCCTAAAAATGAAGTTGATATAGAAGAGCATAATGGTTTTAAAATTTTAAGATTTAAAAATGAAAGAGAGCTTGTTGAGGCTCTTAAATCTGCTTTTAAAGAAAGAAGGCCTTTAGTAGCTGTAGGTCATAATCAAGTATATGATTACTCGCAAATAAGATATGCAGCAGATGATCATAAAGTAATGTTTGACCCTGCTGTGAAAGATGTGAGACATAGACGAGATTTTGTAAGAGATTTTTTGCAGAGGCAAAGAGAAGATTTGATTTATATAGACACTTTATGGTTTTCAAGAATTAAACATCCTTATTTAAATCAAAGAAGATTTGGAACCAGTTTTAAACTTGGAGATTTGGCTAGCTATCTTGGACTAGATTTTGAAAAATCTCTGACTCATGAACAACTTAGAGAAGTTGAGATGAGGAGGCTTGCTGGAAAAACTCTTGAAATAAGAAAAAAAGCTACTAGTGAGATGGTTGATTATACTTGCTCTGATGCAGAAGTCACTGAATCAGTTTTCCATAAATTGGATCCGTGGCCAGTTTTAATTGCCATGAAAAGCATATTACCTTTTTGCACTTATACTGAAATTGCTTTTTCTCCGAATGTTATGAATAAACTTCATGAATACAAACATTTTAAAGATAATGGAAACCTACCTTATTTTGCTTGGCTTAAACAGTTTAGACGACAAGAAGAACTTAAATTGTTTAAAAAAGAGTTTCCAAGACTGAAAAGAGAGCATTTGAAAAGAGCTGGCTTAGAAAATGCTCCTCGAGGAATTTACGAAGGAGTTACAGAATATTATGTTCCTTTAGAGAGTTGGTTTTTAGACACTGCTTTTAGCATAAATCCAGAATTAAAAAAAGCATACATGTCTCTTAAAGATAATAATGAATTAGCTTTTTTTCAGTATCTTAGATCCTATATGATTCAAATATTTAGCGATTATTTTCAAACAAATTTATCCAGAGATGGAGGTTTTGCACAAAGAAGATTTTATGCTCGTTATGGTGTTAATACCAGTCAAGTTAGAAGTGTAATTAATGAAGGTTATGGAAATTTGGCGGAGAGTATAAAAAATAGTGGAATGAGATATATAGATAATGTTGGGGATTATATTTTTGTTCAAGGCCGAGGAAAAATGCCTGCAGTTAAAATTAGGGAACTTGAGAGATTTGAAAAGCTATGAAGATAGGAAAAGTATTTAGAATTTCTCTTTTATTAAAAATATTTTTCGTTTAAATAACAAAAATAGAAGCTATCATGTAGAGCATGATAGCGGGAGTGGGATTTGAACCACAC
>CAZCCD010000015.1:0-4321 GCA_964497435.1 Candidatus Woesearchaeota archaeon
TAAAAAATAGGCCAGGATTTATTGCATCTTCCGGAGCAAAAACTCCAGATTTACATAATTTTTCATTAGCAATACCTTGAGCTGCAATTGAACATGGAATTCCGGTGTCCAAAACACCTGCATTCATCTTTCCATCACTTTTAGTAACAGCCTCTATAATTTTATTTCCATTAAGAATCACTCTAATAATCTCTTTATCTTTTATGCATACTCCTTCTTCAGGAATAAGTTCGTCCATAATTTTGGTAGTGGCATTTATTACTTTGACATCTTTTTCTCTAAATACAACATTCTCATTTGAAGAAAATCCAAGAGTTATAAGCAGGCTTACTTTTTCAACAAAATCCTCTGGAAAAGTGACTCTAAATTCGCATTTTCTTATTCCTTTTTTTCTGAAATAGTTTGGAAGAGTAGCAATCTCAGAATGCAATGTTAAAAATCCTTTTTGTTTTCCAAACTCTTTTCCAAAATTATATTCTTTTAACCCAGAACGCGGCTCAACAAACCTTATTTTTCCACCTTGAAAAATTGCAGGTTTCAATGTAAATTCTTCTATAAGAGTTTTAAAACTATATGGAAGAACAAAGGACTGGTTATATTTTGTATAATCAATGTCAGTGAAAACAATTTCAATACTATTTACTCTTTTTAACTTTTCTCCTGTGTACTTTGCTAAAATATTGCTTAATCCTGGAGCTCCGCCAATTCCAAGTATAGCACATTTACCAATATTTGTAAATTCTTTGCAGAGTTCAAGCTGTTTCTTGGTCATATGAAACATTCCACCTAAGTCAACATAATTTATCTTTGCTTTTATACAAGATTTCATTATCTCAAGATTAAAATAATATTGAACGCAATTAAGGCATACATCCTTACCAGCAAGAAAATTAATTAATTCTCTTTCGTTGGTTATATCAATTTTTTGATATTTTACTCTTTTTGAATTAAAAGATTCTGCAAAATCCCGAGCCTTATTTTTATCTCTACCGGCGATTATAATAATATCTTTTTTTGAATATTTAAATAAGTCACTAACTACTGCCTTCCCAATTATACCATATCCACCTAAAACAACATACTTTTTCATTTTCCATCACCTATCAATCCAACATAAATATGTTTTAGGTAAGTATATTCTTCTAGAGCATAGATACCCAAATCTCTACTGTGTCCAGTATGCTTAAGCCCGCCATGAGGCATCTCACTTACTAAAGGTAAATGATCATTTATCCAGACCTCTCCAAATTCTAATGCATTAGAAACCCTAAATGCTCTTCGAACATTTTCTGTCCACACACTAGAAGCAAGCCCATAGTCAACATCATTAGCCTTCATAATAACCTCTTCCTCACTATCAAATTTAGCAATAGCAATTACAGGTCCAAATATTTCTCTTTGACAAAGATTGCTCTTCTGCTCAAAATCCCTTACAATGGTTACTGGAAAGAAAAATCCCTTTTTTGGTATCGTCGACTGGTATATAACTCTTTCAGCTTTTTTTAAATTATCTATAAAACCTTGCACTCTTTCCTTTTGTTTTAAGGAAACTAATGGTCCGAGGTTTGTATTCTTGTCTTTTGGATCTCCGAGTTTAATTTCTTTAGCATACTTAACAGCCAATTCTATAAACTCCTTATAAACTTTATTTTGTACATAAATTCTGGCTGCGGCTGTGCAATCCTGTCCAGAATTAATAATGGAAGCGTCGACTGCGAATTTAGCCGCTCTTTCTAGGTTAGCATCATTAAAAACAATAAATGGTGCTTTTCCACCAAGCTCAAAATGAGTTTTCTTTAGTGTGGAAGAAGCAAGCTTCATTATTTCCATTCCTGTTTCAGTACTTCCTGTGAGGGCGATCATACCTATCTCTGAATGTGTAGCCAACATTTTACCAATCTTTTCTCCTGATCCGGTTAAAACATTTATAACTCCATCAGGAAATCCTGCTTTTGTCGCAAGAGCAGCTAATTCTAGGGTTGTCAATGGAGTGTAAGAACTCGGTTTTAGAATGATAGTATTTCCAACGGAAACGGCGGCAAGTTTCCAGCAGGCCATCATCATCGGATAATTCCAAGGAGTTATTGCCGCTACAACCCCAATTGGTTCTCTTTTTAATATAGATATTCCAATTGGCTCGTGCTTATCTTTTAATTGATGCGTGTCAATATAGTTTCCTGCAGCAGTAACAGTTAGTGTTCTACAAGCCCCTGCAAAGAATCTTAGATTATCAATTCCAAATTCAATATCTGCCTTGGCTAATGATAATGTTTTACCTTGATTATTTGATTCAATTTCAGCGAACCTTTCCTTATCTTTCTCAAGTAGATCAGCAAGTTTTAGAAAAAGCAATGATCTTTCCGAAGGAGTTGTATTTTTCCATGAAGTAAATGATTCCTTAGCAGCTATTACTGCTTTCTCAATATCTTTCTCATTTGAATCAACTACTCTTGCTATTATTTCTTCAGTAAATGGGTTTACAACATCTATACTGTCTTTCGATAATGAGAACCCCTCTCCATTGATATAATTCTTTAAAGTTTCTACCTCTTTTTTCATTATCCAACCTCTTATTTCAGAGTCTTCATCTACTTTATTTTCAACAAACTTCTTAATTTTTCTTCATCAAAGCCAACTATTATCTTTCCATCAACATCTATCACAGGCACACCCTGTTGCCCCGACTTTTTTATCATTTCTGTGGCGGCTTGCTGGTCTTCGCCAACATTCTTATCAGTAAACTTTACTTTATGTTCCTTCATAAATTCTCTCGTCTTATGACACCAAGGACATGACTCTGTGCCGTATATTATTACTTTCATAATTAAACTAGGAATGTTTTGTTTATAAACTTTTAGGAAACTAAGTTAACTTTGCTTTAGCTTGCGCATTTCTCGTCTTTCAATTAACGATTTTAATATCGCGGGAATAAAACCGGTTAGAACAAAATTTCCCAAGTCAAGCACTCCTTTATATTTTCCAAGACTTATCACTAAGGGAGTTTTCTTACTCTGGTATGAAGATAGATTCTTCTTATTTTCTATAGCAATTATATTTTTAACAACAATTTTTGCCTGCCTCTCAGCATTTTGAGCTGTTTTTTCTTCCAACCTATCTGTAATGTCTCCAGCAGCAAAAATATTGTTCTCTCCAATCAACTGCAAATAATCATTAACTTTTATTTGATTTTTTTCATTTAAACAATGAATGAAATTAGTTTTCATAAAATCATAATTTGGTGTAATTCCAGTACATAAAAAAGCCATATCTGCTTTGAATTTGTTTCCTTTGTCTGTTAAAAATAAGTTCTCTTTCTTCTGTAAAGCTCTCTCATTATAAATTATTTTTACTCCTTTCTTCTTTAAGAAACGCTCAGCATATTTGATTGCTTTTTCATGATTTCTCTCAATCAATTTCTCTTTTGAATGGATTATTGTTATTTTTTTGTCATCATAATGCGTGCAGATTTCTGCTGCTAATTCAACGCCAACTAATCCACCACCAATTATAAGAACTTCTTTTGCTTCGCATAGATTGTTATAACAATCTCTAAGATGCTCGGCTCTTGTTACCTTAATTATATCTTTTTCTTTGAAAGGGACATTATAACTAGAACCAGAACAAATAACTAAATAATCAAACAGGATTTTTTCATTATCGGTTAAAATTACATGTTTCTTGTTTATTTCTTTAACGCATCCATTTATTACCCTTGATTTTTTAAGATAGTGTGTGTGCAAGATTTGTATTTTCTTGATGTGTTCAGGTTCAACAATTGTTCTTAAGATTCCAGGAGTAAACTCAAAGTAGTCTTTAGAATCTATTAAAGTAACTTTAAACTTACTTTCCAACCATTTCGAGATGTGAGACCCTGCGAAACCTCCGCCAATTATAATTATCTTTTTCATATTAAAAAATAAAAAGAAAAATAAATTGGGCTTTATTTACTGACAGCCCACGCTCCTGGTCCGTCCAGAAAGATGCTTATTAATGCTCCTATTCCAACTAAATGAAACAGCACATTAATCCAACCCATTGGATTTTCTAATGCTCCTGGAAGCGCAACTGTTAAAGCAGCTACTAACAGAACAACCACTAATGGCCATGTTGTATACTTAGTTTTCCATCCTGCAATTAACGAAGCACCAAAGATTATCTCAGATAACAAAAGTACCCAAGCTAAAAGTGATGGCGCAGGAAAACCTAAACCAGATAACATTCCAGTTATTCCTGCTGGATCCATAAACTTCATTATTCCAGGAAGCAGAAACAGCAATCCTGTAACGATTCTCAGAATTGCCAAACCATATCCTTTACTATT
>CAZCCD010000016.1:0-4032 GCA_964497435.1 Candidatus Woesearchaeota archaeon
ATCTCACAAGTAAACTCGCTCCAAGTATTCCAGGATGTTTAATTTTACTCCACCTTATAGGCGTGTTTTCTTTTATTATAGCTAATTTCTTGACATCTTTTTTTATCATATTTAAAAATCTGCTTCCTGACTCTCTTGCTCCGCCCATTAAAACAACTACTTCAGGATCAAAGGCATCAATAATATTTGCAATCCCCTCTGCTAAATGAATTGCGATGTATTCTAAAATTCTCCTTGCTTTTTTATTTCTACTATGACAAAGTTCTTTAACAGTTAAAACCCTGCCAAAATATTTTTTTGACATTTTTTTATAATTCTTCCAGTAAAATTCAAGATCTTTTTTATTGTCAATTATCATATGCCCTAATTCTCCTGCATTTCCCTTCCCCCTGTAAAGCTTCCCATTAATAATTACTCCTCCCCCAATTCCTGTTCCAAGAGTCAAAATAACAAAATTCTTTTTTCTAACTCCATACACAGATTCTGATAATGCAACGCAAGCAGCATCATTTTCTATTACAACTTTTTTCTTGAACTTCTTCTCAAGAAACTTCTTTAAATTAAAATTTTTCAATGGAAGATTTGGGGGGTTTTGAATAACTCCATTTTTCAAGGGTCCTGGAGAGCCGACACCAATTGCTTTGACATCTTTTGTAATAACCCTATGTATTGAATCAACAAGGGAATTTAACAACTCGCTTTTTGATTTTGGTGTTGGAACTTTTACATATTCAAGGATTTTTTTTCCTTGAACCAAACCAACTCTTAAATTAGTCCCTCCAATATCAACAGCAACAACTTTATTTCCTACCATAATCATCCTCCAGCCTTACTATTTCTTCTTCGCTAAATTTTCCGAATTAAACTTCTAATACTCTTACTCTTTTATTTCCAGCTATTACTCTATGTGTTTTCTTTTTTGGAACCTTGATTATATCTCCTTCATTGACTTTCTTTTTTCTATTTCCAATGACAATAAAACCAGGTTCTAAGAAATACCAAAACTCAACTCTCTTGTTGTGATACTGCAGACTAAATTCCTGTCTTGGTTTGACTTCAAGTATCTTGACAGTGCATTTTTTGTTCTTGGCAAATTCTTTAAAATTGCCCCAGGGTTTCACCACTTTTTTCATAAATTAAAAAGTTAGATTAGTTTTAAATAGTTTGTGCAAAGATAAACAAAAACCTTTATATATTATTGACATATAATTAAGGTATAAAAGATGATGAAAAACTTATTTGACTTATCTGGTAAAGTTGCAATTGTTACAGGGGCTGCAAGAGGCATTGGACAGGGAATTGCCATTGAACTCGCAAGGCACGGAGCAGATGTTGTTGTTTCTGATATTATTCCTGGAGACGAAACAGTTAAAAAAATTAAAGAGTTGAAAAGAAAATGTATTTATGTAAGAACTGATATCTCAAATAAAAAACAAGCAGAAAATCTTATATCTCAAACAATTAAAGAATTCAAGAAAGTAGATATCCTCGTTAATAATGCAGGAGTCTATATTTCTGGGAATGTTTCAGATTTACAAGAAGAATCTTGGGATAAAACAATGAACATAAATCTAAAAGGGCCTTTCCTTTGCTCTCAGGCTGCACTAAAATATATGAAAAAAGGTGGGAGTATAATTAATATCTCCTCAATAGCAGGAATAGAAGGCTCTGCAGGAGGGGCTGCTTATTGTGCAAGTAAAGGAGGAATAAGGCTATTCACAAAAGCCCTGGCAGCAGAAGTAGGTGGTTTAGGAATTAGGGTTAACTCGATTCATCCAGGATTGATTGATACTGCAATGACTAAAGATTTTACAAAAGACAAAAAAGCACTTGAAGCCATGATGTCTAAATTTTTGATAAAAAGAGTAGGCCAACCAGTTGATATTGCTGGGCCAGCAGTTTTCTTAGCAAGTGACGCTTCTTCTTACATGACAGGAAGCGAGATAATTGCAGATGGTGGATGGATTTCTGCATTATGAGAAAAATAAAACTCCTTTTTGTTTGCACAGAGAACTTACAAAGAAGCCCGACTGCAGAAGAGTTATTTAAAGGCAATAAAATTTATGAGGCAAAATCTGCAGGCATTTCTCCAACTTCTGCAAAACCAATAACAAAACAGGCAATTGAGTGGGCTGATAAAATTTTTGTCATGGAGCCATTTCATAAAGAATATATTAAAGAATTTTTTCCAATGTATAAAAACAAGGAAATAACAGTATTGAATATTCCAGATATTTATTATAGAAATGACCCAAAACTAATAAAAATTTTGAAAGAAAAATTAAGAAAATATCTAATTGGTTGGCTGTAAAGTTAGCGTCACATAATTAATGGCTTTATAATCCTCTCAGGGGCATCAAAAAGAAATCACTAAAATCAAAACAAAACATTTAAATATAGAACATGATAACTTTATCATATGCCTAAGCTACAACAAATTCATCAGATAGATAATCTTCATAGATTATTCTTCAAAGCATTTTCCAATTACACGAGATTAGAAATTATTAAGTTGTTGAGAAGAAAACCTCTTACAGTCACTGAAATATGCGAAAAAACTGGATTTGAGCAAAGTAGGGTGTCGCATAATCTTAGATGTCTAGAGCACTGTGGTTTTGTAAAAGTTACGCCAAATGGCAATTTCAGAGAATATGCTCTTGATGATGAAACTATTATTCCTATTGTTGATTTGTTTGAAAAACACATTCGGAAATACAAGAAAAGACTTGAATGTTGTGAGGTAATTAAAAAATGAAAAAAGAATACGATACAAAAGAACATTGGGAAAGCATTTATCAAACAAAAAAATCAAATGAAGTAAGTTGGTATCAGGAAAAACCTAAAACATCACTTAATTTAATATCTGAGATAGGCTTAAACAGAAATGCTAAAATTATTGATATCGGTGCAGGAGATTCAAAACTTGTAGATAATCTTCTTACTTTAGGTTTTAGAAATATAACTCTATTGGATGTTTCATCAACCGCATTGAATAAAGCAAAAAAAAGATTGGGGCCTAAAGCAAATGATGTTAAATGGATAATGTCTGATTTAATGGACTTTAAAACAAGTGATAGATACGATCTCTGGCATGATAGAGCAGTTCTACATTTTTTAACAAAAAAAGAAGATATTAACAAATATGTAGAAATTGTAAGGCGATTCTTAAAGCCAAATGGTTACTTAATCGTTTCTACATTTTCAGAAAATGGTCCGAAAAAATGCAGTGGATTGGATATAAAACAATACTCTGAAGATACTATGAAAAAACTATTTAGTGACTTTGAACATATAAAAAGTTTTGAAGAAGAACATAAAACTCCCTTGGGAAATAGCCAGATTTTTATTTATAATGTTTTTAGAAAAAAATTAAGTAAGGAGGATAAATAATGAAACAATATGATTTAATTATTATTGGCGGAGGAGCTGGAGCTTTTGCAGCAGCCAACACATCAAACAAGCTGAAAAAGAAAACACTTCTTATAAACTATAAAAAAATCCTGCCTCTTGGCGGGACATGCGTAAATGTTGGTTGTGTGCCATCAAAAATAATGCTGCATCAGGGGGAAGAATATTATTACGCAGTAAGAAGTAGCTTTAGAGCAATAAAATTACAGGGAGAATCTGACTTTATTGGAGCGTTAAAAGAAACTCATGAAATGGTTAAAAATTTCAGAAGTAAAAATTACGAAAAAGTTATTGAAAAGCAGCAATATGTTGATTTTAAAGAAGGGTTGGCTTCTTTTACAGATTCGCATACTGTCAAAGTAGGTAATGAAACATTTAAAGGAAAACATTTTCTCATAGCAACTGGGGCTTCTACCTTTATACCTGAAATTAAAGGAATTGATAAAATAGATTTTATAACCAATGTTAACATTTTCAATCTAAAGAAAAAACCAGAATCTTTTATTATAATTGGTGGTGGCCCTCTTGGCATGGAGTTCTCTCAGATTTTCCATCATTTTGGAATTAAGGTTACAGTTCTTCAACGTTCAGAAAGAGTCATTCCAAAATTTGATTCAATGCTTG
>CAZCCD010000017.1:0-3005 GCA_964497435.1 Candidatus Woesearchaeota archaeon
CAGTCTTAGAAAAATGGAACTTGGAACTTCCGGTTGCAGCTTGCGAAATAAACTTATCTGATTTATATTATATTTTAAAAATTTAAAAAATAGGTGAATTAATGTTCAGAAAATATGGTTTAATAGGAATTTTATTGATAATTTTTGTAGAAGTAAATTTCTTTTTCAAGATCCAACCTTTTGCAAACTGGTACTTCCCTTTGGTGTGGTATGGTTATATCTTAACAATAGACGCTTTAATATACAAGCTAAGAAAGAACTCTTTAATCAGCAATAGATTTCCACAATTTCTCGGCATGGTGATAATTTCTAGTTTATTTTGGTGGGTATTTGAATTTATTAATATAAGTGTAAAAAACTGGGATTACAAAGTTTTAGAAAATTTGGTTGTATCTTCTAAACTAAATCTACACATAATAATGGGAACGCTTTCTTTTAGTACTGTTTTACCAGCATTTTTTGAAACTGTTGAGTTAATAAGGTCTATACATTTGTTTGAGAATAAAAAACTAAAAAAGTCATATAAGATATCAAAGAAATTCATTCACACCATGATATTTATTGGTGTATTATGTTTTATTGTTCCATTACTCTTGCCAAAATTTACTTTTCCTCTAATCTGGCTCAGTTTCTTTTTTATTTTAGATCCTATAAACTATATGCATAAACAGCCCAGCATTATAGGACATTTAAAGGACAGAAACTTAACAATCCCTTTGTCACTGCTTACAGCAGGAATCGTAATGGGATTTTTATGGGAATTCTGGAATTATCATGCTGCTATAAAGTGGATTTATGATATTCCATTTGTTGGATTTTTCAAGATTTTTGAGATGCCTGTACTTGGATATTTAGGCTATTTTCCATTTGCATTTGAGCTTTATGCAATGTACTGGTTTGTTAGAAGTTTGTTTTTGTATAAAGAGCATTTATTGGCAGATTAGCATGAATTTGCAAAATAGAAAGTTTATATATATTAAGTATCAAAAAAGAAACATATGTATCAAAAAAGAAACAATCGATTTGAAATAACCTCTTTGTATCTAACAGATTATAATAAACAATTTTATATAAGAGAAATAAGCAGGCTTACAAAAATTCCTTTGAAAACAACATATACAACAATAAAAAGTAAATTAAAAATTTAGTTGATTAAATAATTTTCTTGCTTACATAAACTCCGTCTCTTTTATATCCCAGCTTAAAGTAATAAGGTTTAACCCCAATCCCAGAAATGACTAATAATTTATTTTTCTGGTTAGTTTTGCAAATTTCTTCTGCTTTTTTTATAAGAAGTTTTCCTATTCCTCTATGTTGTATTATCCCTTTTTTTCCAATAGAGGTTGCCCTGCCGTATACATGCAATTCCCTTATGATTGCGCTCTTCTCCGTAATCTCTAGCCTTAAGACCTTGCCAGGAAATCTTAGCCTACAGAACCCAAGAATGATATCCTGCTCTCTACTTTCTGCTGAGATGAAAAATTCTTTTCCTTTGGATGCCTCGTATTCCTGAACGATAATTTCATAGCTACTTATATCAACATTCTTTGGCTCCCTACACCTTATACACCTGCATTTAATTCCTTTTTCATTTAATTTTTTATGAACATACTGCCTCAGATTAGTTCTGTCTACTCCGGCTATTGTTACGTTTGTGGGGATATCCCTTTGAATCCTGTGTATCCTCACATACCCTGGAATATCTCTTTTAAATTCAGAGATTATTTCAGCTGCCTCTTCTGTTTTTATATCTTTGTACAAACCTTTTTTCCATAACTCATAGAGTGGAGTGCCTGGCATAACAAGACATGGATAGATTTTAAGCATGTCTGGCCTAAACTCTGGATTCCTAAACAATTCTTTTAATCCTTCTAAGTCTTCTTCCCCATACTTATACAACCCAAGCATATAATGTGCATTGATCTTAAATCCCATATCTTTCAGAATCTGAAATGATTCTTTGGTATCATTTAGCGTATGCCCGCGATTTGTTTTTTTTAGTACTTCATCATAGATGCTTTGTACTCCTACTTCGACTCTGGTGCAGCCCAGTTTAAGCATTTGATTTCCATGTTCTAACTTGCCCCAGTCAGGCTTTGTTTCTATTGTCAAACCGACACATCTAATTTTTGCAGTTTCATTCTTTAATTGTTCTTCTTCAATATTGTACTCTTTCTTGAGTTGAAGAATTTTTTTTTGGATTCTTTTGGTTCTGGACTCATCTTTTATGCTTCCCGGAAGTTCAAAGAACTCCTTGAATTTTTGAAAGTTGAATTTTCCATCATCAAAAAACATTTCAGAAAAATCATTCATTGCCCCAAAGATATTTTTGACAACATATTCCTGGTATTCATTCGGAAAACTTGGGAAGGTGCCACCTTGAATAATAACCTCACCTTTTTCTGGAATTTGGTTCAATAACAAATATTGCTCTAACCTGTTAAAGACGATCAAATAAGGGTCATAATTAGCACGAATTGCTCTCATTGTGCTGGGCTCATTTCCTGTGTAAGACATAGGAACATTGCCGAAATAAGAGTTTGGGCCTCCTGGGCAGAATGTGCATTTTCCATGCTTACAAGAAATAGGTTTGGTCATTACTGCTATTGGGGCTACTCCAGATAAAGTTCTTACAGGCTTAGTTTTTATTAAATCTTCAAATCTTTCTTTTTGTTCTTCATCTAGGTATTCAAGAATTTCTATATTAGTAGGAATTTTCTTCAAGTTGTATTTTTTTGCTATCTTGATTTTAATGGAATTCAAGCTATTTTTATCTTTAGATTTTATTTTATTTGCACTTTCCAAGATTTCAATGCAAGCTTCCTTTATTACCATTAGAATTTATAGGTAATGGGTGGTTTATAAAAATTGCCTTACCATGAGCTGTTAAGTTTACTTTACAGCCCGAAAATAAGTTAGATTTATATAGCATATTAATACCCTTAAGCAAAATGGTAAAAAATGCAGTAATAGAAAAAAAACCTGCATCTATATTTAAAAGGGGT
>CAZCCD010000018.1:0-2310 GCA_964497435.1 Candidatus Woesearchaeota archaeon
CATGACTGCAAAGAGATTAAGATTCCGGAAATGGTAATCTAATTTGCTTACTTTATTGACACTTCTCACATTTTCTTTCTATACTTAATGAAGTCAGATAAATTGATAAGATAATAAATAGAGCCGAGAAAGATATTATATACTTTTGTTTTTCAATTAAAAGTAGTGTAGTTCAGCTCCTAAAAACCCAAATATCGCAGCTATTCCACGCAACATGCCATGTCATCAAGACTTTGAGTAAAACTCTGAGCGACTTTCTTTATCATCTCGCTCATCGTTGGAAAAACATGGACAGTGTCTCTAATATCATCAATAGTCATCTTGTTTTTTATTGCATAAGTTGCAGTTGTGATAATATCAGCAGCCATGGGAGCAACAATATGCACTCCAATTACTCTGTTTGTTTTATGATCCAAAACCATTCTTATCATTCCGCGATTATCTTTTACAATTCCTGCCTTTTCAACATGATCTATTGTTACTGTTCTACATAAACAAGTCTTGTATCTTTTCATATATTCTTCTTCACCAACGCCAACCACTGCTACTTCTGGAGAAGTGAAAATCGCAGAAGGAATTTCTTCATAGTTTATTGTCGCATTTGCATTTTCGAACATATTTCTCACAGCAAAGTTTCCTTGTTTTGCCGCAACTGTCTCAAGAGGCATTAATCCTGTAACGTCTCCAGCAGCATAAATTTTTTTTTGAGAAGTTTGTAAATACTTATTTGTTTTAACAAAACCATTTTCGCTTAATTCAACTCCTGCTTTATCTACATCAATATCTTTTGTATGAGCAGTTAATCCGGCACCCAGCATTACTTTTTCCGCAACAATCTTTTTTAAGTCCTCTTTGCCCTTTATATCAACTTCGAATTCAACACCCTCTTTTGTTTTTCTAACTATTTTTGCGGTAACCCCTGTATAAATTTTAATGCCTTCTGCTTCTAAGTGTTTTCTTAGTTCTTCTCCAATAAAAGAATCATACTTTGATAAAACCCTATCTGACCTTTGCAAAACAGTAACATCTATTCCAAAATAATTGAATATTTGTGAGAATTCCATTGCAATTGCCCCACCTCCAAAAATAATTATTGACTTAGGCTTTTTTTTAAGGTCAAATACATTAACATTAGTCAAATAATCAATCTCGTTCATCCCATCAATTGGAGGAACAGATGTTGAAGCCCCGGTAGCTATTAGAATATTATCTCCTTTGTAAGTTTCATTTCCAACTGCAACTGTGTGGGCATCAACAAACCTTGCTTTTCCTTCTTTAAACTCAACATATTCCTGTTTTTGAATAACTTTAGAATAATTTTTATTTCTGAAACCTTCAACCATTTCTTTTGTTTCTTTTAACGCCTCAATAAAATCAGCTTTTCCTTTTACATCAATTGCTTTAAACTTGGAGTGAGTTGGGTAGTAATATTCTTGCCCTTGATGAAGCATTATTTTGCTTGGAACGCACCCAACATTCACGCACGTTCCTCCCAAAGGCAGTATTTTAGAATCATTTATCATCAAAGTTTTCTTATTTAGTTTATTAGCCGTATTTGCCGCTGCGAAAGCCGCTGCTCCTCCCCCCATAATAATTAAATCGTATTCTTTATCTCGCATTTAACAACATCCTCCTTCACCCTCTTTTTTAGGATTTACGGCGCTTTTTGTTATTTCAATGTTGCAACTATGATGTTTATTGCACCATGTCTGACATTTTTCTGCTTGCTTTTTATCTTTGTAATAGAATTTGCATATATCACATTGATAATAGTCTCTATCGCTTATTGTTTCTTTTTTTACCATGTTCTATCTATTAGATTGCAGTTCTTTAATTAACATTTTTCTTGCTTCAGGAGTTAACGTTTTTTTTAAATCTTTTATACAGATGCATATACAACAACTGCACGAAGGACAAACGCCACTCTTACAACATTTTTCTCTTCTTTCCATTTTTTACCTCCATAAAATTTAATTAGTATATTTTATATACTATTAGGACTTCATAAAATAGTTAGTTTCCAAATGGCAACCAAGCAAATTCAAATAGATGAAAGGTGTTGTAAAATGAAATCAATTAATGGCTATTGTCCCAAACCATTAGAGTCTATTTCTGATTATTTGAGCAAAAAATGGTCAATGTCCATAATAATTACTATAGGCAATTTTAGAAACTTGAGATTTAATGATTTACTGGGAAGGATGGAAGGCGCAACTGCCAAAATACTAAGTAGTAGATTAAAAGAATTAGAAAAAGAGGGAGTTATAAAAAGAAATGCTTTTAACGAAACTCCGCCAAGAGTTGAATATG
>CAZCCD010000019.1:0-1698 GCA_964497435.1 Candidatus Woesearchaeota archaeon
ACGGTCCTTTAAAAGAGGCAATGTACGACGCTGTTGTTAAAAAATTATACAACCTTGTCGTGAAGGACATGGCGACGGTTTTGGATGAAATAGAAAGAAAATTATAATCAGGCAAAAATAAATAATGAAAAATCTTTATAGATACGTTGGAATAGGATTATTTGTCGTCTCACTTGTTCTTTTAATTCCTTTCCTTAAGTTTCTGCTGGCACTAGCTATTTTTCAAGATTTCTATTCAATTCTGCAAGGCATAATTTCAGAAGAAGGGATCTACGGAATGATTTTATTCTATCTGTTTATGTCATTAGATACTTTATTTGCATTTTTTGGAATTGTTTTATCGATAACACTTATTAAGAGAAAGAAATACAGTAAGCAACTATTGTACTGGGTGTATGCTTCAATTGCTATAAATGCATTATCATTTATTTTGTATGCTCCTTTAAAGACTTACATTTTCGCAGATTTAGTCGCGGCAGTTTTAGCTTATCTATTTTTAATACATCATGATAATAATCTGTCCAGAATAATAAAAGGAAAAGCTAAACAATAATCCCATTATTCGTTAAACATATTTCATAAACTCATCTCTAGTTATTTGTAAATCCTTTTTAATAATTTTATTCAAAAGGCCTGGACCAATTTCCTCTCCAGCATGATGAGGAATAGTAGTTTTCCTGCCATCTTCATGCTCATAAATCATATGACTTCTTCTATGATGTTTAAATTTAAATCCTATTTTTTCAGCAATCCTAGCCAATTCTTTTCCAGTTAAGTGAGGCAACTTTGCCAAGAGAAATCACATCTCTATCTGTTGTATGCCAACAAATTTTGCTTCAATCTCAAAATCTTTATCAGATTCCAAATAAGCCATTATAGCTTCTCGAGTTCTTACAATTAATTGATCAATGGTTCTACCTTGAGTATGGCATCCAGGCAATTCAACTACCTCAGAAACAAACCAACCATCTTCATCTTTTTCAATTATTACAGTAAATTTATGTCCATTTAACATTTTATTTGTCATCTAATTATCATGGAAAAAGAAGTTTATATGTTTTTCTAATCAATATAAAATCACAGCCAATTTATCTGTCAGCTAATTTCTCATACACTGCTCTAATTTTCTTACGTGAATCATCAAGAAGTTCTATTCTCTCTGCACTTCTTTCCTGGATATTTCCTATTCCTAAATCATCAATATAGATGCGCAATTGATCTCCATTGAAAATTGGTAATACCGTACTAATATATGCTCCACCAAACTCAACACTAGGAGTGCTTAATATATTTTTGCCATAATCGATCCTATTTTCCTCAAGATTTTGAATTACATCTGTTTTATACACGACTAGAAATTTTTCTACAACAATTGGAATATGAAAACTCCCATTAAAAACAGGTGAATCATTCACAACAGCTTCAAGAACAATTGATGCATTTCTCATACTCATAAAATTTCACAACCATAAAGAGGGTATATTCTTTATTGTTTTCTAATCTATATTTTTCTTTAAACACGATTTCTTTTTCCCAAAAAAGAAAGTATGGGGGGGAAAGGTGGATGGAAAACGCAGTTGTCTCTATTTAATTCAAAAAAATTAAAATTTTATTTAGCAACACAAGCCCCTTTACCGCATCCATCAGAGCATTCAACAACCTGTTTTAAGCAATGAACTTCGTCGACGTACTCATCAT